>JAHBXY010000123.1 GCA_019636275.1 Planctomycetota bacterium
CCGAGGCCGCCGCCGAGGAGGCCGACGACGCGGCCTCGCGGGCCGACGACGCGGTCGCGCGCCTCGGCGGGTGAGCCGCGGTCAGCGGGCGGCGGCGGGGACGCGCTTGGTCATCGTGATCACGTTGCCGTCCCGGGCCGAGTACTCGTAGGCGACCTCGTCCATGAACTGGCGGATGATGTAGATCCCCAGGCCGCCGCGCTCGGGCGAGCGGAGCTGCTGCTCGAGGACGATCTGGCCCTTCTCCTCGAACGGGAAGGGCGGGCCGCCGTCCTTGAGGACGATCACGAAGCGCTCGGGGCCCGGGTGGACCTGCACGACGATCTGGCGCGGCTCCGTCGGCTCGGCGTAGAGCATGGCGTTCGAGACGGCCTCGTCCACGGCCAGCTCGATCTTGTCCACCTCGTCGGGCGCGAAGCCCGCCTCGACGGCCGAGGTGGCCACGACCTTGCGGACGAGGCTCAGGTGCTGGGTGCGCCGCGGCACCGCCAGCGTGATCTTCTCGGCGTCGTCCATCCGGAAGGTACTTAGGAGGCGGGCGCGCGCGTGTCAAGGCCGGGGACGGCCAACGCCCGGGGCGCGGGCGGGGTATCAGGTCGCACGAGAGGACCCGCCCATGCTCACGAGGCCCCGCCCCGCCACGCTCGTCGCCCTGCTGACCGCCCTCGTCCTCCCAGCCGCGCGCGCCGACACGGGCGCCGGGCTGGCGGCGATCCGCGAGGAGACGGCGCGGGCGAGCGTCGAGCACCTCGCCAGCGCCGCGCTCGAGGGGCGCGGCAGCGGGGCGCCCGGCGGGCACGCCGCGGGCGAGTGGCTGGCGGCGCAGCTCGAGGCGCTGGGGCTCGCGCCGGCGGGCGACGAGGGCTACTTCCAGCCGTTCGAGGCGCAGGGGCAGCGCCTGCGCAACGTGCTCGCGCAGGTCCCCGGCCGCGAGCCGGGCGAGGCCGTCGTGATCGGCGCGCACTACGACCACCTCGGGCTGGGGCACCAGCAGGGGTCGCTGGAGTTCCTGCGCGGCCGCGGCCGCATCCACCACGGCGCCGACGACAACGCCTCGGGCACGGCGGCCGTGCTCGAGGTCGCCCGCGCCTTCGTCGCCTCGGGGCTCCAGCCGCGGCGACGCGTCGTGTTCGCCTTCTTCGACGGCGAGGAGCGCGGCCTCCTCGGGTCGACGCACTGGGTCGAGCAGGCGGCGGGCGAGCGCGTGGCGCTCATGATCAACCTCGACATGGTCGGCCGGCTGCGGCGCGCCGTCACGGTCTACGGGGCGAACACCGGCGACCGCCTCGGCGACTGGCTGGGCGAGGCCAACCGGCCGCTCGGCCTCGAGCTGGACCTGCGCCGCACGATGACCCCGAACAGCGACCACTGGCCCTTCTACCAGCGGCGCGTGCCGGTGCTCATGCCGTTCACGGGCCTGCACACCGACTACCACCGGCCGTCGGACGTCGTCGGCAAGCTGAACGTCGAGGGGATCGCGCAGATCGCGCGGCTGTGCTTCGGGGTGGCCGCGCTCGCGGCCGAGGCCGACGAGGCGGCCGTCTTCGCCGAGGCGCCCGACGGCACGGGCGAGGCGGTGCTCGAGCAGCTCCAGGCCATGCTCGGCGTCGAGCGCTTCGGCGAGCGGCTGCGCGAGCTGCGCGAGCGCCTCGGCGTCGGCGAGGGCGAGGGCCTCGACCGGGTGGGCGAGCGGCTGCGCGAGGTGCTCGGCGGCCGCGGCCGCGGCGAGCGCGACCGCGCGTCGCCGACCCGCCCCCGGCTCGGCGTGACGCTCGAGGGCGGCGGCCCCGGCGCGCGCGTGCAGGCGGTCACGTCAGGGTCCCTCGCCGAGCGGGCCGGCCTGCGCCCGGGCGACCGGATCGTGCGCTTCGGCGGCGCCGAGGTGCGCGACCCCGACGGCCTGCGCGCGCTCGTCGCCGGCGCGCAGGGTCCCGTCGAGGTCGAGGTCGAGCGCGCGGGCGGCCGCGCCGTGGTCGTCGTCGGCTTCCCCGGGGGCTTCCCCGGCGGCGCCCCCGCCCCGGCGCCGGCCCCGCGAGACGACGACGGGCGCCGCTGGTTCTGAACACCGTCGATCCGGAACGGTCCGGAACGCCAGCAGCCGGCCCCGAGGGGCCGGCTGCGCGCAACGGATCGAACCGGCGAGGGTCGATCTAGCAGATGACCAGGACCTCGCTGATCTCGTCGAGGATGCTCTCCATCGGCGTCTCGCAGGGGCCGGTCTGGAGCATGAGCGAGGGCGGGTCGATCTGGGTCATGCCGCCGCAGGCGAAGACGTTGAGGCCGGAGACGCTGACGGCGACGAGGAGGGCGGCGACGATCTTCTTCATGGCGGTGTGCTCCGTTGCGTTGTTCGCGGGTTCGCTGGACCCTTGAGCACGACCCGGACCAAAGGCTCAACTCGAAGAGTGACCAGGCTCTTGCGTGCGAACTGTGTCCGTCAGGCGACAGGAAGGGTGAGCGGTCGCGCTCACCCCTTCGAAAGCCTCGAACTCGCCCTTCGATGATCGACTTCGACGCCAAGTTCGACCGGCCGGCGCTCCGCCCGCCGCCGAGCCCGGCGGAGGTCGCGGCGCTCCTCGACGCCGAGGTGGAGGCGCTCGAGCCGCTCGCCGGCGGGTACACGAACATCAACCTGCGCGTGCGCCTCGCGGGCGACCCGGCCTGGAAGGTCCTGCGCCTCCGCGAACGCGACCCGGAGGGCCTCGCGCGCGAGGTGGCGCTCCTGGGGCGCGTCGCCGAGCGCGTGCCCGCGCCGCGGGTCCTCGCGCACGGGGGCGCGTCGGGTCGACCCTGGGCGCTCCTCACCTGGATCGACGGCCGGCCGCTCGCCGACGCGCTCGCCGACGCGCGCCTGGGCCCCAAGGGCTGGGCGGCGGCGGCCCGGGCGACGGGCGAGGTCCTGGCCCGGATCCACGGCGTCCGCTTCGCGGCGGCGGGGTTCCTGGACGCGCGCCTCGAGGTCGCCCGCCCCCTCGGCGACCTGGGCGCCGCCTTCCTAGACTTCTTCGCCGAGGCGCTGGCCGACGCGCGCGCGGCGGCGCGCCTCGGGCCCGCGCTCGTCGAGCGGACCCGCGCCCACGTGCGTCGACACGGCGGCCTCCTCGCCGACCTCGAGGAGACGTCGGCGCTGGTCCACTCGGACTTCAACGCCAAGAACCTCCTCGTGCGCGAGGTCGCCGGCCGCCTCGAGGTCGCGGCCGTGCTCGACTGGGAGTTCGCCTTCTCGGGCAGCCCGCTGGTCGACCTGGGCAACTTCCTGCGCTTCGCGCACGAGCGGCCGCCCGAGGTCGAGGCCGCCTTCGTCGCCGGCTACGAGGCCGCGCGCGGGGCGCGCCTCCCGCGCGAGTGGCGGCGCGCCGCGACGCTGCTCGACCTGACGGCGCTCCTCGAGATGCTCACGCGCGAGCAGGCGGGGCCGCGCACGTTGCGCACGGCGCGCGACGCCATCGCGCGGGCGGTGGGCGGGTGACCCGTTCCCGTTCCCCTTCCCGGTTGTTGGGGCCACGTGAACTTCGACCAGAGAGCGCTGGTCGAACCTCCTCCTCCGCATGGTTTCCATGCTCACTCGCATGATCAACAACCTCGAAGGTGCGGGAACGGGAACGGGAACGAGACGGAAGACTCGCCTGAGAGTCAGCCGCTAACCATTTGGCATTGCGGCTAGCCCGAGCTAGAGCGAGCTAGAGCGCGAGAGAGAGAGTCCTCACGCTCTCTCATGACCACGCGGGTCTCGTCGACTTGGCCGGCCGCGTCAGCGTGTGTATCCTGTGATGAGGAGGAGGCCCCCGCCCCGGGTGCCAGCCCGAGACGGGGGTGCCGGTTCTACCGGCGGATCACGATCGTCACCTTCCAGTGTCCGATCGTGACCGTCACGCGAAGTTGCATTTCGCGTTCCTCCTTTCGGTTGCCGGCCGACAGGCCCGAGCACGCGCTCGGTCCCACCTGTCGGCCGGTTCTTTTTTCGGCTTCCGTTCGGGACCGAGTCTACGAACGCGGCCCGACAGGCCGGGCGCGCGTGCGGCTGAACCCGGCCGCCTCCTCGGCGTCGAATCCCCGGTGGCCATGACCGAGCGCTTCGCCCGCCGCCCGCTCACGAGCGCCGACCTGCGCTGCGCCTACTGCCACGGCCTCGCGGCGGACGCGGCGACCTGCGCCGGGTGCGGGACGTGGACGCACCCGGCCTGCCTCGCCGAGGCCGACGCCTGCCCCACGCTCGGCTGCCCGGACGCGCGTCCCGCCCGCCTCCGCCGGCTCCGGCGCCGGGCGCGCCCGGTCGGCTTCGTCGCGTGGTGGGCCAGGAACCGGCGGCTCGCGGTCGCGACGGCGGCGGTCTGGCTCGTGGTGGCCGTCGCGGGGCTGTTCCTCCTCCGCCCCGTCATGCTCGTCGTCCCCTGAGCGGCGCGGGCACCCGGCGGCGCGAGCACCCGCGTATCTTCCGAAGGTGGCCGACCCGCCCCTCCTCACGCGCCCGTTCCTGCTCCTCGTCGCCGCGCACTTCCTGCAGGGGCTGGGCTTCGCGTCCATGCTCCTCCTGCCGCTGTACCTCGACCACCTGGGCGCGAGCCGCGCCCAGGTCGGGCTGGTCATGGCGACCGCGGGCGTCGGCGCGCTCCTGGCCCGGCCGCTCGTGGCCTGGTCGCTCGACCGCGTCGGTCGCCGGCCGACGCTCGTCGTGGGCACCGGGCTGGTCGTGCTCGGGATGGCGCTGCTCGCGCTCGTCACCACGACCGGGCCGCTCGTCTACGCCGTGCGTGTGGTGTTCGGCCTGGGGCAGGGGGCGCTCTTCGCCGGCTACTTCACGGTCGCCGCGGACATCGTCCCCGAGGCGCGCCGCACCGAGGGGATCGCGCTGTTCGGGATCTCGGGGCTCGTGCCGCTGGCGCTCAACGGGTTCGTGGCGCTCGCGCGCCTCGACGCCGACGCGCTCCGGTGGCTCTACCCCGTCGCCGCCCTGCTCGTCGCGTCGTCGCTCCTGTTCGTCGTGCGCCTGCCGGAGCCGCCGCCTCACCCGCCGGCCGGCGACGGCGAGGGGACCGTGTGGGAGGCGCTCCGCCAGCGCCGCCTCCTCCCCGTGTGGCTGGCGACGGCGGCCTTCGCCTCGAGCATGGCCGTGTTCATGGCCTTCGTCACCGTGATCGCCGAGGCGCGCGGCGTGCGCTGGCCGGCGGCGGTGTGGCTGCCGTACGCGGCCGGCGCCGTGTCGGTGCGCCTCGTCGGCGCGCGCATCCCCGACCGCCTCGGCCCCGAGAACCTCGTCGCGCCGGCCATCGGCCTGTTCGCCCTGGCCCTGCTCCTGGCCGGGCGAGGGACCGCGGACGCCAGCTTCCTCCTCGCCGGCCTCGTCGGCGGCCTCGCGCACGGCCTGGCCTTCCCGATCGTCGCCGGCCAGGCCGTCAGTCGCTCGCCCGCGCGCTGGCGCGGATCGGTGATGTCCCTGTTCACGGCCGTGTGGCAGGCGGCGGAGATGGTCGCCCCACCGATCGGCGGCCTGATCGCCGACCGCGCGGGCGACGCGCGCATGACCGGCCTCGTGGCCCTCGCGGCGGCGGTGAGCCTCTTGCCGTGGCTCCTCCTCGAGCGCCGGTTCGGCGGGCGCGCGGCCGATCGCTGATGTGTTTCGCGCACGTCACGCCGCTGGGGAGTCTCGCCACACCCGACGCGCGGCGTGGTCGGCCGCCGCCGAGGCCGCTACCTTGGCCGGCGAGAGGGGTGCGATGCCCGACGACGCGGCCGACCAGGAGACGCGGGACGCCGGCGGCGACGGCGCGGCGAAGACGGTGATCCTGTCGCACGCGCCGGCCGAGGCGCTCGGCGAGTTCGAGCTGCTCGAGGAGCTCGGGCGCGGCGGCATGGGCGTCGTCTACCGGGCGCGGCAGCGCTCGCTCGGGCGCGAGGTGGCGCTCAAGGTCCTGTCGCCCGCCTGCTCCGCCGACCCCGAGGCCAGCGCGCGCTTCCTGCGCGAGGCGCGGGCGGCGGCCGCGATCAGCCACCCCAACGTGATCACCTGCTACGCGGCCGGCGAGGACGGCGGGCGCCTCTACCTGGCCATGGAGCTCATGCGCGGCGGCGACGCCCAGCGCCTGGCCGAGCAGGCGGGCGGGCGGCTGGCGGAGCGACGCGCGCTCGAGGTGATCCGCGACGCGGCCCGCGGCCTGGGCGCGCTCGAGCGGGTGGGGCTCCTGCACCGCGACATCAAGCCGGCGAACATCTTCGTCACCGAGGACGGCGTCGCCAAGCTGGCCGACCTCGGGCTGGCGCGCACCCGCACCGGCGACGACCGCATGACCCACGCGGGCACGATCATGGGCACGCCGGCGTTCATGTCGCCCGAGCAGGCCGAGGGCGCCGACGACCTCGACATCCGCAGCGACGTCTACGCGCTCGGGGCCTCGCTGTTCGCGCTCGTCACGGGGCGCGCCGCTTTCGAAGGGCGGAGCGCCCTCGCCGTCATGAGCAAGGTGCTGCAGGAGCCGCCCCCCGACCCGCGCGCGCTCGCGCCGGGCCTCTCCGACGCCGCGGCGGCGCTGATCCTCCGCGCCATGGAGAAGGAGCGCGCGCGGCGCTTCCCGGGCGCGGCCGCGCTGCTCGAGGCCCTGGAGGCCGCCCTCGCGACGCCCGCCGCCCGGCCGGCTCCGGCGCGCGGCTGGCAGGTCGCCGTCGTGGCCCTCGGGGTGCTCGCGGCAGGGAGCGTGGCCTTCAGCCTGGCGGGGGGGCCGCGCCGGCCAGGCACCGCGACGCCGGTCGCCGCGGCGCCGACGAGCGGACCGCCGCCGCCGCCGCCGCCCGACGACCCGCCGGCCCCCGTCGCGGTCCCCGCCCCCGCCCCCTCGCCGGCCGGCCGCGACGAAGAGGGCCCGCTTCGCCCGCGCGCCACGTCGCCCTCGTCGTGGTCCGCGCGCGACGGCTGGCTCGCGCTCGCGCCCGCGGGCGACGGCGGCCGCGTGTCGCTCCTCGACGCCGAGGCGGCGCCGCGCCGCCTTCCCCTGCGGGTCGTGTGGCGCGTCCGCGGCGTGCACGTCTCCCGCGAGGGGAGCCCGGGGCTCGTCCTTCACCTCGGCCTGCGCACGCGCAACGACGAGGCGCAGGGCGCCGCGTCGCTCCGCGGCGCGGTGTGGCTGACGCTCTCCGTCGAGCGCGACCGGGCACGGGGGCTGCTCCTCTGCGCCGACCACCGGCGGCGCCCGGGCGACGAGGTGCCGGCGCGCGGCGGGCCGCTGCCCGACGGGCTGGACCGGCTGCACGAGTTCGTCGTGGCCCCGTTCGGGCCTGACGACGCGCTCGAGCTCGAGCTGGCCCTGACGCGCAGCACGTGGCAGTTCGAGCTGCGGCGCCCCGGCGAGGGCCCGCAGGGGCGGTCGGGCCGCTTCGACCAGAGCCGGACCACCCAGATGAGCGGCGCGCTCTCGTCCGGTGTGTTCCTGTGGGGCGAGGTCGCCGCCGCGCACGGCGAGGGCGGGCGCGGCGAGCTCTCCTGCGAGCTCCTCCCGCCGCCGCCGGAGCCCGCCGAGCCCGCGCGCCCCCCGGAGCCGCCGCGGCCGCCCACGGCGGGCGACGTCCTCGACCGCCTGCGTCGAGTCGGCGGCCGCTGATCAGTCCGCCCGGCTCCAGTCCTCCTCGTGGTACCTGACCAGCACCTGGTCGGAGAGCCGGTTCACCTCGAGCCCGGCCGGCGGGGCCATGTCGGGCGGGAAGACGAACAGCGCGCGCAGGACGTCGTCGTCGAGGAAGCGGAGCTTGCCGCGCACGGCCTCGGGCAGGCGCGTCGGCGCCGGCCGCCGCGGCGGGCCGTCGCCCGGCTCGAGCGGCACGGGCGGGCGCGGCAGGGCCAGCACGTAGCCCCAGTCGCCGAACGAGGGCACGTGCGCGTGGTAGGGGTGCACGTCGTAGCCCGCGTCGGCGATCGTCTTCACCACGCACCAGAAGGCGCGCGGCGCGCCGAAGGGCGAGGTCGACTGCACGACCAGGGCGCCGCGCTCGGCGAGGTGGCGGCGCACGAGCCGGTAGAACTCGTAGCTGTAGAGCTTGCCGAGCGAGAAGTTGCGCGGGTCGGGCAGGTCGATCACGACGAGGTCGAAGACGTCGTCGTGCTCCTCGAGCCAGGTCATGGCGTCGGTGTTGACGACGGTCACCCGCGGGTCGGCGTAGGCGCCCTGGTTGAGGCCCACGAGGGTCGGGTCGGTCGAGAACAGCTCGAGCATGATCGGGTCGAGGTCGACGAGCGTCACGCGCTCGAGCGTCGGGTAGCGCAGGAGCTCGCGCAGGCCCAGGCCGTCGCCGCCGCCCAGGACCAGGGCCGCCTTCGGCTCGCCGCGCACGGCGGCCACCGCCGGGTGGACGAGGGCCTCGTGGTAGCGGTGCTCGTCCTTGCTGCTGAACTGCAGGTGCCCGTCGAGCCACAGGCGCACGTCGTCGCGCCAGCGGGTGACGACGACCGTCTGGTAGGGCGACTTCTTCTTGAACAGCACCGGCGCGTCGTAGAGCGCCCGCTCCGCCACGAGCTCGACCTGGTTCGTGCCGACGAAGGCGGCGCCCAGCAGCCCCGTCACGAGCAGCGCCTCGACGGCCAGGACCCGGCCGCGCCCGCCGAGCCGCTCGGCGAACACGCGCGTGAGCGCCAGGCCGACGAGGCCGTTGAGGATCCCGAACAGGAGCGCCGTGCGCGGCAGCCCCAGCGCCGGCACGAGCAGGAGCGGGAAGAGGAGGCTCGCCGCCAGCGCGCCCAGGTAGTCGAAGGCCAGCACGCGCGCGACGAGGTCGGCGAAGGCCACGCGGTCCTTGAGGACGCGCATGAGGAGCGGGATCTCGAGCCCGACCAGCGTGCCGACGACGAGCACCAGGCCGAAGAGCACCGGGCGCACGCTGCCGAGGAAGGCGTGGGCCAGGAGGAGCAGGAGCGCCGACAGCCCGCCGACGAGGCCGACCAGGATCTCGATGCGGATGAACCGCACGAGCAGGTCGCCCTGGACGTACTTCGACAGGTAGGAGCCCAGGCCCATGGCCGAGAGGTACAGGCCGATCACCAGCGAGAACTGCGTGATCGAGTCGCCGAGCAGGTAGCTGCCCATGGCGGCGGCCACGAGCTCGTAGATCAACCCGCAGGTGGCCACGACGAAGGTCGCCAGGAACAGCGCCGCGACCGACAGCGGCTGCACGACCTCGTGCGCGGCGACGGCCGGCGGCACGTCGAGGTCAGGCGCGGGCGAGGCAGGGGGCAGGTCGTCGGGCGCGGTCATGGCGCCGGAGACCTTAACCGCTCACGCGCCGCGCGGCGCCCGCGGGGCTCGCGGCACCTCCGTGTTCGGCGGACGTTCGCCATGCACGCCGCGCAAGCACCAGCGCGAGAAAGCGATGAGCCGGCTGCTCGCCGCGACGGTGGCCGGGCTGCCGCGCGCTGAGTAGCGTGCGCGCCGCCAGGAGGAGGGCGGGTGAGCTGGAGAGTCGTGGCCGTGTCGTGCGCCCTGGTGGCGCTCGCGCTGCCGGTCAGGGCCGAGGAGGAGGCGGCGGGCGAGGCCGCTGTGGCGCCGGTGGCCACGGGCAGCCCGGCGGCGGTCGAGGAGGGCCTCTTCTGGCCGCCCCGGAGCCGGCCGCTCGGCGGCGGCTGGTCGCTCCTGCCGGTCCCCGGCAGCGACCTCTACCCGCGCTACGTCGCCGACCCGCGGCGCCCGCGCTTCAGCTTCCACCACATGCGGCTGTTCGACACCGAGGTCGTGGACGGGGGCGAGTCGCGCGTCGGCGTCATGCTCGGCGGGCGCTACGGGTTCCTGCGCCTGCACCCGGACGGCGACCCGGACCTGGGCTTCCAGCTCGACGTCGAGGCCGCGTTCCACGGCCAGTTCGACCTGGGCAGCTCGCTCGACAACCTCGGCTGGGAGGGGTTCTATGGCCTGGGGATCTCCTGGCGGCCCGTCCACGGGCTCGCCTTCCGCCTCTCGGCCAACCACGACTCGAGCCACCTCGGCGACGAGTACATGGAGGACAACCCCGAGCGCGAGCGGATCAACTACACGCGCGAGGAGCTGGCCCTGGGGATCAGCTGGGAGCCGCTCGAGCGCCTGCGTCTCTACGCCGAGCTGGGCTGGGCCTATCACCGGGGCAACAACCGCCTGCTCAAGCGCGGGCGGGTGCAGGCGGGGGCGGAGTACGAGACCGCCCCGATCCTCTGGCGCGACGGGTCGCTCTACCTGGCGATCGACGCCGTCGCCTGGGAGGAGAACGGCTGGGAGCCGTCGATCACCGTGCAGGCCGGCGCCAAGTGGCGCGTGGACGCGCTCGACCGCGAGTTCCGCATCGGCGTGCAGTACTACGACGGCCGCTCGCTGATCGGCGAGTTCTACCGCGACCGCGAGCGCTACCTGGCGACCGGGATCTGGTTCGACCTGTAGCCGACCTCACAGCCCAGCTCGTGAAGCAATCGACTCTCGCGGCGGCGGCGAGGCGCGCGGGCGACGACGTCGCGACCTGCTTCGAGCCCGCGCGCGCGCCGCCGCGGCTCAGCCTCGTCCTTCGCAGCCGTCGAGCACACCAACCAGTCAGAGTCACTGAAGAGATCGGCGCTACCACGTTTCGCTGGTGACCAGCCTCGATCGGAGCAGCGAGCGAGGCGAGGGCGCGGAGGCCGAGGCGAGGGGGGAGCGCGCGCGGGTCGTATCGATCGCCGGATCCTACGACCCGCGCGCGCCCCCCCTCGCCCGGCATCCGCGGCCGCAGCCGTCGATCACACCACTCAGCTCCCGTGGACGGCCGCGGCGATGATCAGCGCCAGGCCGATCACGATCGAGCCCATGATGATCGCCAGCGACGTGTTCTGGTCCTCCTCGATCTCCTTGCGCACGGAGAACGGGGTGAGCTTCGTCATGGTGACGAAGGCGATCGCGAACACGATCACGCCGAACACGGTGTAGACGGCCGCGGCCGCCAGGTGCTGGCCGAGCGACGCCATCCAGGGCGGCACGCCCGACTGAGCCAGGAGCTGGAGCATGTGTCACTTCCCCCCGCCGAACCCACCCACGAACACGTAGCGCGCGCGCCCGCCGGGGCCCGCGCCCGGGTCGCGCTGCACCGGCCCGCGCTCGGCCGCCAGGCCGACGCCGGCCGGGGCGGCCCAGGCCACCATGAGCAGCCCGAGCGCGATGAAGAAGATGTGCAGGACCTTCACGCCGTCCTCCTCGGCCGCGCGCGCCTCACCCGTGGTCGCTCTCGGCCCAGCGCTGCTGCTCGAACGTCGCCGTCTTGATGGCGGCGACGATCGGCACGATCAGGAACAGGAAGAAGCTGCAGCACACGTAGCGGAACGCCGTCACGTCCTCGCGCACGTGCAGCGCCACGTCGCCCTTGTAGGTCGACTCCGGGTGGTGCGTGACCTGCAGCAGGTAGCGCCCCGGCGCGATGCCGCCGACGAGCGTCGACGTGCTGCGCGACCCCTCGGTCCAGTCCGGCCCGTGGTAGTACTCCACCTCGAGCCCGGCGTACTGCGCCTCCTCGCTCACCCCCTGGGGGCCGACGAGCATGGCGTTGAGGAACACCCACGAGTTGTCGCAGGGGGCCTCCGCCGAGACCTCGACCGTGCCGCCGCGCGTGAGCACGATCTCCTGCGCGTGGCCGTCCGCCGGCACGGCGCCCGACCACACGGGCACCGACCGGTTGGAGGCCATGTAGATGAACGAGATCAGCGCCCAGAGCACCAGCGCCGCGCCGGTCGCCTTGAGCATCCAGTCGATCATCGGCCGGTGCGGGTTGGGCTGGCAGGCGTGCACGCCCTTGCGCTGGCTCACGGCCCGGGCGGGCTTGCCGAAGGCCTTGAGGACGACGTCGGGCTCGACGTACTCGCCCCGCGACCAGGTGACCTCCTCCGCGGTCTCCTCCTTGGAGAGGATCAGCGGCGGCGCCACGTAGTCGTCGGTCTTGGCCGTGTCGCCGCGGCGCACCTCCCAGGGGAACTCGCCCAGGACCTCCTCGACGATCGCCTTGCCGGTGGAGAAGTGCTTGTAGGTCTTGTCCTCGTAGGCCGCCGCCATGGGGCGCGACGTCGCCACGCCGGGGAGCGGCGTGACGAAGACGAAGTGGCCGTCCTGGTAGACGAGGTAGCGGAAGCCCTCGTAGGGGTTGTAGAGGAGGTGCTCCTCCCAGGTGAACTTCTGGCCGTAGGCGCGCACGTAGCGCGAGCACCAGCCGATCACCTCCCACTTGACGCCCATGAGCTCGCCGCGCGTGCCGAGGGCGAAGCGCGGGCGCGCGTTGTAGGCGCCCTCGACCTTCTCGACGAGCTGCCAGTGCTCGCCCGAGGTGTCGATCACCGACCCGCAGTGCTCGCAGCCGAGCGTGCGCGTGGTGTTGAAGCCGCGCAGGGTCCACGGCGCCCCGCAGTTGGGGCACCGCAGCTCGCGGGCGGGGACGACGGCGGGCTCCGGCTCACCAGCCATGGAACCGCCTGTGGCCGCGCAGGTTCAGGTCCTTCCAGGAGACGCAGCGGCCGATGAACACGAGCGGCGGGTCCTCGGAGTAGTCGAGCGTCGCGAAGCCCGCGTCGGGCCGGCGCAGGTCGGCGTAGGGCAGCTCGTAGCCGTCGCCCACGGCGAACGGCGTCTCGCCCTGCGTGCCGGTGGCGCGCGCGATGTTCTTGTCGGTGACCGTGTAGGGCTTGCCGCCGAGCGACCAGCGCTGGCCGGGGGCCACCTGGTCCCAGGGCGGCACCTTGCCCAGGTCCTTCTCGCCCTCGGCCGGGAAGGTGACCATGTACTGGCCGAGCGCCTCGCCCAGCCAGCCCGTGCGGCGGTCGGCCCACTGCAGGAACCACTCGTTCCAGAAGCCCGAGGGGTGCTGGACCTGCAGGCGGCCGAGGACCTGGAACTCGACGCCGAAGCACTTGCCCGCCGCGCCGACGACGATCGGCGAGGCGTCGTCGACGACGTGCGAGATCTTGCCCAGGTCCTTCAGGGCGTCGCCGCGGTCGGTCCGCGCGACCGTCGTGTCGCAGTAGGCGCACACGGCGGCCACGGAGCGCGCGTTCTTGAACTCGACCGGCGCGCCGCACGAGGGGCAGCCCGCCTCGCCCGTCTTCGGCGTGGGCGGCCTCTTCTTCGGCGGCGCCGACAGCGACACCGACGGGCGCGGGGCCGGCGCGGCCGGCAGCGGCGGCGGCGCGGCGCCCAGGTCGGGGAGCGGCGGCGGGTCGAGCAGGGCGTCGAGCGCGGACGGCGCGACGCCGAACGAGGGCGCCAGGCGGCCCAGGCAGGCGCGCTCCTGCGGCGAGACGACGCCGTCGGCGAGGGCCACGCGCACGAGGTCCTGGAAGAGCGCCCGCCGCTCGCCGGGGTCGGCCGGCGGCGTGAGGTTCGTGATCCGGCCGCCCTGGAGCATCTCGCGGATGATCCCCTCGGCGTCGGCGCCGGGCAGGCCGAGACCCTTGGCGGCGCGGAGGAGCACCTGCTGCTCCTCCGCCTCCAGGCGCTGGTCGACGAGGGCGACCGCGGTGAGGAGTCGGAATCGGTCCCGCGCGTCCATGGGCGGACGGGAGTATACGAGGCCAGGCCGGCCGGGACCAACCGCCCCGTGCGCGCGGGCCGGCGCGGTGCCATCCTCCGGCGTGCGCTGGGCCGTCGCGTTGTGCCTCACCCTCGCGGTCGGACCGACCGCGCGCGCGCAGGTGACGGTCGACCGCGAGGCGCCGGTCTCCGCGCTCGCCGACGACGTCGCCCGGCAGGCCGGGCGCACCCTGCTCGTCGTGGGCGGCGACCTCGACGAGCCCCTCGCCTTCGCGTGCTTCGACCTGCCCTGGCGCGAGGCGGTCGAAGCGCTGGCGATCGCCTCGGGCCGGCGCGTCCGGCGCATGGGCGAGGTCACGCTGCTCGAGGCGCCCTCGAGGCCGGTCACGATCCAGTTCACGGACGCGAACCTCGGCATGGTCGTCGCCCTCGCCGGCTCCTACGGCCGGGTCGGTCTCCTCCTGGCCGACGACCCCCGCTGGCGAGGGCCCGGGTTCACCCTGGACCTGAAGGAGGTCCCCTTCGAGGACGCGCTCGCGGCGCTCCGCGCCGTCGCGCCCGACCTCCGCGTCGCCCGCGTGGGGGAGCAGCGGGTGGCCGCCGTGCGCCCCCTCCCGGCCGTCGACCTCGGCCGCCTCCTCCCGGAGCTCCGCTCGCCGCCGGGCGGCACCCCGCAGGGACGCCTGCGCCTCGACCCCACGCGCGACCTCGGCGACGTCTGCGCCAGGCTCTCGGTCGTCGCCGGCGTCCGCGTCGTCGCGGACCCCGCCGTGCGCCTCCCGCGACCCGTGACGCTCCACGACGCGCCCTGGCGCGACGCGCTCGAGGCCCTCGCCCTCGTGTGCGACGCGCGCCTCGTCACGCGCGCCGGGCAGGCCCACCTCGTGCCCCGGCCGAGCTCGACGCTCCGGGCCTCACGGGCGCCGCTGGGCGCCGTGGTCGAGGCGCTCCGGCCGGCGCTCGGCGCCCCGGTGACGGTCGACGACCCGTCCCGGCAGGTCACGGGCTCGCTCGCGGGCGCGCTCCCCGAGGAGGGGCTCGTGGCGCTGGCCCTGGCGACCTGGTGCGTCCCGGAGCGCCGGCCCGACGGCGCGTGGCGCCTGCGCGCCCTGCCCCTGCCCGGGCGCGCGACCCTCGAGCGCGCGGTGTACGAGCCGCCGTTCGAGCCCCCCGCGCCTCGATCGCCCGAGGGCGACGAGCCTCGCGTCGAGGACGTCTACGACGGCCCGTTGCCCGAGGTCGAGGCGATCCTCCAGGACCCGAGCGGAGACGCCGCCGTGATCGACGGGCGCGTCCACCGGCCGGGCGACGCCGTCCATGACCGCGCTGGCCGCCGGCGGGAGGGGGTGGTCTTCAGGGAGGTCCAAGAGGGCGTCTGCGTGTTCGACGCCAACGGCCGCGTCGTCGTGGTCGAGCTGCGCGCGTGGTCGTGGTGAGGCGGTCGCTCCTGGCGCTCCTGGCGCTCCTGGCCGCCTGCGGCGGCCGGCCCGAGGCGACGACCGACCCCGAGCCGCTCGTCGGGCTGGCGGCGCATGACGAGCACGTCGCCGACGCGGCCCTGCGCCTGTCGCGCGCCGCGCGACGCACGATCGTCATGCCCCCGGAGGTGGCCACGTACCCCGTCAGCGTGGCGGTGCCGGCCGGCACGCCCTGGCGCCTCGCGGCGGCCGACCTCGCCGCCGCCGCCGGCCTCGCCGTCGAGCCGCTCGCCCCGCGCGCCCTCGTCCTCCGCCCGCCAGAGCCGCGGCTCTCCCTCTGGTTCGACGACGCGTCGGGGCGCACCGTCACCCAGCTCGCGGCCAGCTACGGGGGGCTGAACGTGGTCCTCGCGCCGGGCGCGCTGGACGTCGGGGTGTCGGTCGAGGTCAGGGAGGTGCCCGCGCTCGACCTCCTGCACGCCCTGGCGCGCGTCGGCCGCACGTCGCTGTCGTCCGCGGGCGGCGTCTTCGTCTTCGGCGCCGCGGAGACCGAGCCGCTGCCCGCTCCCGCGCCGGCGGGCCGCTCCGCCGCGCCGCCCGGCCCCGCCGTGCGCGCCGTGCGTGCGCCGGCCAGCCCGCTGCTCCGGGCGCTGGCCGCGCTCGGCGGCGCGGCGCTGGTCGTGGGCGGCGAGGCCGTTCAGGGGGGCGTGGTCTCCTTCGAGCAGGCGGAGGGGCCGTCGGGGCTGGACGCCGTGGAGCGCCTCGCCGCGGCGCACGGCTGGCGCCTCGAGCAGGTGGGCGAGGTCTTCGTCCTGCACACCGGCCCGGGCCTGCCGGTGGGCGAGGTCCTCGCCGCCGACGCGCCCTCGAGGCTCCAGGCGACGATCCTGGCCGCGCCGCCGCGCGCCCTGATCGACGGCCGCTGGTACGCGCCCGGTGACACGCTCCTCGACCGCGACGACATGGAGCGCCAGGGCGTGCGCCTCGCCGCGGTCGAGGCCGGCGCCGCGACGATCGAGGTCGCGGGCGGCGAGCCGCTGCGCCTGGCGCTCGAATGACGGCCTCACGTCCCGCGCCGCACGGGCCTCCGCGGGCTCGGTTTGCGCCGCCCGGCCGCCGCCTGCCAGAGTGGCCGAGGAGGTGGACGAATGCGCACCACGTGCAGGGTTTTGGCGCTGCTCGCCCTGTTCGGCGCGGCGCCGACGTGGGCCGAGGAGGCTCCCTCGCGTCGGCTCCTGCTCCTGGGCTTCGAGGGCAGCGACGCGCGCTTGATCGGCGACGTGGCGGAGCGCCTGCGCGCGGCGCTGGGGGTGGCCGTGGAGGTCCTGCCCGAGCGCCCCGCCCCCGACGAGCGCGGCGCCGTGGACCTGCGCCCGCAGCAGCTGCCGCGCCTGGCCCAGGCGCTGGGGCTGGAGACCACGGGCACCCCCGAGGCGCTCGAGCGGCGCATCCGCGCCGCGCTGAAGAAGGACCGGCGGCCCGAGGCGCGGCAGGCCGAGGCGCTCGTCGACGACGCGTGCAGCGTGCGGCTCTCGGCCCAGGCGCTGGCGAACCAGGCGGCGCAGGTCGCGGGCGAGCGGCTGAAGGCGGAGGGCGTGGTCGGGGTCGTGGGGGTCACGGACCGCGACATGACGGCGGGGGAGCTGAACTTCCTCTTCGGCCACGCCGAGCGGGCCGCGCGCGCGGGGGTCATCTCCTACGTGCGCTTCCGCGCCGGCGCGCGCGGCGAGGCGCTGGCGCATCGCACGGCCGTGCAGGCGCTCTCCACGACGGGCGTGCTCCTGGGCCTGGGGCGCTGCCAGCAGGCCACCTGCGCGCGCGCGTTCCCGAACAGCCTCGAGGAGCACGACCGCAAGCAGGAGGCGTTCTGCGCCGGCTGCCGGCCCACCGTGGAGCGGGCGCTCGGGCGCTGAGGTGTGATCGACGGCTGCGGGCGCGGATGCCGGGCGAGGGGGGGCGCGCGCGGGTCGAAATGAGTCGCTACGTCGTCGCCCGCGCGCATCGCCGCCGCGGCTCGGCCTCGTCGGCCTCGCCTCACTCGCTGCTCCGATCGGCTCGCCGGCGAGTGTCGATGGCTTCATACGCGCCGAGCAGGCCGTCCGTCAGGTCCGCGCACCGGCGACCCCCGCGCGCAGCACGCGCTCGAGCGCGGCCCGGTCGACCTGGGCGAGGCGCTTGAAGCGGATGCAGCTCCTCCCCACGCTCGCCGGGGCCAGGCTGGCCGCGTGCTGCTCGGCGACGTAGCGGCCGCCGGGCGAGGTCGCGCTCACGTAGACCGAGATCGACGCCGCGTTGCTCGCCAACCCGAGGACGAACCACTCGCCCGTGCGCCCCGAAGGGTAGTGGTACGAGTACGAGCCGTAGCCGATGATCTTGCCCCACAGCTTCGGCGGCAGGTCGGGCGCGACCTCCGCGATCAGCGCGTGCAGCGCCTCGACGTCGGCGCGCCGCGCAGGGTCCGTGATCGCGGCCAGGTAGCCCTCGACCGAGCCGCCGGTCGGCCGCGTCTTCATGGCCGCCGGCGTCTTCTTCGCCGCCGGCTTCTTCTTCGCCGCCGGCGTCTTCTTCGCCGCCGGTGTCTTCTTCGCCGCCGGCTTCTTCTTCGCCGCCGCCTTCTTCGCCGCCGCCTTCTTCGCCGCCGCCTTCTTCGCCATGGACCCTCTCCCTCGCCGCCGAGCGTTGCCGGCGCGTCGGGCGCGCGCAACCTCCCGGCGCCGCGGGCGTGCCTTATCATGCCGCCCTCGCAGGAGGTGACCCATGCGCCGCGCGACGCTCGCGCTCTCCCTCGCCCTGGTCCTCTCGGCCCCGCTGCTGGCCCAGGACACCCCGCCGCCGGCGGCCGACGCCCTGCCCGAGGACGCGCGCGGCCTCGAGGACGGCATCTACGCCCGCCTCGAGACGACCAAGGGCGTCATGATCGCGCGCCTCGAGCACGCGCGCGCGCCCGAGACGGTGGCCAACTTCGTCGGGCTGATCGAGGGGACCAAGCCCTGGACCGACCCGAAGACGCGCCAGAAGGTCACGCGGCCGTTCTACGACGGGCTGACCTTCCACCGCGTGATCGACGGCTTCATGATCCAGGGCGGCTGCCCGCTGGGGAACGGCCAGGGCGGCCCCGGCTACCAGTTCCGCGACGAGTTCCACCCGAACCTGCGCCACGACGGGCCGGGCGTGCTCTCCATGGCCAACGCCGGGCCCGGGACGAACGGCTCGCAGTTCTTCGTCACGCTCGGGCCCACGCCGCACCTCGACAACAAGCACTCGGTCTTCGGGCGCGTCGTGCGCGGCCAGGACGTGCTCACGGCGATCGGCAAGGTGCGCACGGGCGCCGCCGACAAGCCGGTCGAGCCGGTCGTGATCCGGCGCGCGACCGTCCTGCGCGTCGGCGCCGTCGGGCAGGGGCGCAAGGAGATCCCCGAGGCCGAGGGCGCGGCCGACCCGGCGCGCGTGCCCGCCGCCGACCAGCCGGTGCGCGACGAGGTGGCGGTCAAGCTGATCTGCCTGCACTACCGCGGCGCGCGGCGGGCGAGCATGCTGACCACGCTGACGCGCGAGGAGGCCGCCGAGGCGGCCCGGCGCGTGGCGGCTCACGCGCGCCTGCCGGGCGCCGACTTCGACGCGCTGGCGGCGCGCTGGAGCGACCTGCCGCCGACCGCCTACACGCTCGAGCGGAGCGGGACGGACCCCTCGTTCGCCCCCGCGTTCCGCCTGAAGGCCGGGCAGGTGAGCGACCCGGTGGTCACGCCCTACGGGGTCATGATCTTCCTGGCGCAGTAGGCGCCGCGTGCGCGTCCTGCATCTGTTCGCCAACCACAAGGTCACCGGGCCCGCAGAGCTGGCGCTCGAGACCGCCCGGGCGCTCCACGCCCGGGGCGTGGACGCGCGCTTCTACTCCAGCCACGTGCGCACGTCGAAGGCGCGCGACCGCTGGCTGCAGCGCCTGTGCCGCGCGCGCGGCGTCCCCGAGGCGGCGCTCGACGGCGTGGCCCTGCGCAAGCACCTCAACCCGCTCGTGGCCTTCTTCGACGTGCGGCGCCTGGCGCGGCACCTCGCGAGGGAGCGCTTCGACCTCGTCCACTGCCACCTGCCGGGCGACCACCACCTGGCCGTCGGGGCCCTGCGGCGCGCCGGACTGACGACGCCGGTCGTGCGCACCGTCTACGACGACGCCCCGCCGTCCGCGACGCGGCGCAACCGGGCCATGCTGCGCGCCACGGCGCGCGTGCTGGCGCTCTCGCGCGCGGCCGGCGCCGGGCTGCGGGAGCGGGCCGCCGACTACGGCCTCCACCCGGACCAGGTGCTCGACCTCGACCCGCCGATCGACACGGCCCGCTTCGACCCGGGCCGCGGCGTGGCGCCCTGCCGCGCCGGCGGGCCCGGCGAGGCCTGCCTGGGGATCGTGGCGCGCATGCAGACGCACCGCCGCTTCGAGGTCCTGCTCGAGGCGGTGCGCCGGGCCCGCGCCGAGGTCCCCGCGCTGCGGCTCGTGGTCGTCGGCCGCGGCACGAACCAGGACGTGGTCGCGCGCGAGCCGGTCAAGGCCATGGGCCTCGAGGACGCGGTGACCTTCACCGGCTACGTCGAGGGCGAGGACTACGTGGGCACCCTCGCCGGCTTCGACGCCAAGGTGTTCCTCGTCCCGGGCTCCGACGGCACCTGCCGCGCCGTGCGCGAGGCGCTGGCCATGGGTGTGCCCGTGATCACGAGCGGCGTGGGGATCCTCCCCGAGCTCGTGCGCCACGAGGAGACCGGGCTCGTGCTCTCGCCCGACCCCGGCGTCGGCGAGCTGGCGGCCGCGATGGTCCGCCTGGCCGGCGACCCGGCCCTGCGCGCGCGCTGGGGCGCCGCCGCGCGGGCGGACGCCGTGGCCCGCTTCTCGTTCCCGCGCTTCGCCGAGCGCGTCGAGGCGGTCTACCGCGAGGTGCTCGGGCGGGCGGCGGCGAGCGCCTGACTACGCCAGCGCGGCCACGAGGTCGCGCGGGTCGGGGTGCTCGCCGGCGCTCGACGAGACGAAGGCGAGGCGCACCTCGCCCGGCGGCGCGATCACGAAGGCGCCGCCCTGCTGCCAGGGGTCGCCCCCCATGGCGCCCTGCCGGAACCCGGCCGCCATGGCGCCGGCGGCGCGGAGGGCGACGGCCGGGTTGAACGTCGACAGCATGCCGCGCTTCAGGCCGGCGGCCTTGTAGGCGCGCAGGCCCGGGTCGACGAGCAGCGGGAAGTCGAGCCCGCGCTCGTCGCGGAAGGCCCTGGCCATGAACGGCTGGCCGTTGCCGACCACGACCAGCTCGGCCCCCTTCGCGCGGATCTCGGTGAGGTGGTCGCACAACTGCGCGACCTGCTGCTTGCAGAACAGTCAGCCGAAGTGGCGGATGAACACGAGCACGACCGGGCGCTCCTGCCACAGCGACCCGAGCCGCACGTCGCGGCCGTCGGGGTCCTGGAGGACGAGGTCGGCGATCTCCTGGGCGGCGCTCATGCCCGCGTTGTACGTCACGGCGCGCCGAGCAGCCAGGGCACCAGGGCGGCCCGCACCTCGGCCTGGACGCGCGCGCCGCACGCGGCCTCGAACGCCGCGAGGGCCGCGCCGTAGCGCTCGATCTCCTCGTCGACCGCGTCGCGCGGCCGGCCTCGTCCCTCGCGCGGGCCGTGCCCGCCGCCCAGGAAGGGTTCGATCATGCGCCTCGCGGCCTCGTCCGACGGCCCGGGCGGCGCGTCGGCCCGGGCGGCGGACGCCTCGGCCCCGGCGGCGGACCGGAGCGCGCCGAAGGCGATCTCGCTCACCGGGGCGGGCAGACCCGGGCCCGACTCGAGGGGCGCGCGCACGGCCAGCGCCGCCTGGAAGACCGTGAGCGTGACCTGGCTCCGCCGCTCGGCCACGTCGAGGCGCGCGCTGACGTCGTCCGCGTCGGCGTCCGGCGCATCGACGTCGACCTCCCCGAGCAGGCGCGCGCCCAGCGGGCCCACGCTGTCCTCGGCCTCGCGGCAGGCCGCCGCGTGCGCCGCGCACGGGCAGGCGAGCCAGGCCTCGATCGCCGCGACGCCGGCGACGACCTCCGGCGGCGGCTCGCCGCCCCAGCGCTTCAGCGCCGCCCGCGCGCCCGCCAGGGCCACCCGCACGCAGACCTCGTGGCCCGCCTGCCGCAGCGCCTCGCGCCCCCGGGCCCTCCGCCCGAGCGCCACCTGCGCCGGCTCGTGCCCGAGCCACGCGGCCACCTCCAGCCGCTCCGGCGGCAGGGCGCCAGCGGCGACGCGCGCCTTCAGAGCCGCCGCCTCCTCCGCAACGACCGCCGACGAGGGCGCCGGCGGCGCGCCCTCGTCCTGCGCGAGCGCCGGCGTCAGGGTCAGGAGCAGGGCGAGCGCGACGGACGACCGCGGAATGAGGGCCTCCGGGAGGGAGGCTACATGCGGCTCGAGGGGCCTCGCCAGGCGACTACTCGTCGGCCAGGCGGCGCAGCCGCGCGGCGGCGGCCGCGTAGGCGCGCGCCGCCCGTCCGTCTCGGTCGTGCAGCGCCGAGAGCGCGCGTCGCTCGTGGTCCTCGGCGACCCGCAGGAGCCCGTCGCGCCGCGAGACCTCGACCTCGACGCCGGCCGCCTGAAAGACGCTCGAGACGTCGGCCCGGCGACGCACCGCGTCCCCGTCGGGGGCCAGCGCCTCGGCGGCGGCGAGGCGCGCCATGGCCCGCCTGGCCCACCCGCGATCGCCGTCGACGTGCAGGACGGCGCGCACGGCGTCGCACAGGGCCCCCCAGGGGGTGGTCCGGGCCGCTCGTCTCCACCCCCGCAGCCAAGCGCGCCCTCGCCGACGGGTCAAGGCAGGAGGTCGGCCACCCGCCACCGCGTGCCGCGCCGGCGCGGTAAGGCGACGCGGTCGTCGTCGCCGAGGGCGGTCGTCGCGCCGTAGGCGCCGCGCGGGTCGGGGGCCGTGTGGACCTCGAGGCGACGGCGCCGCACGTCGAGCACCCACACGACGGCGACGCCGGCGCGGGCGTAGATCGGCAGCTTGCGGCGCGCGTCGGCCAGCGTGCTCACGGCGACCTCGACGACGAGTAGGAGGTCGGCGCCGCCCGGGTGGCGCTCCAGGTAGTCGCGCGGTCGGCCGCGCGCGACGGCGACGTCGGGCTCCGGGCGGCTGCGCGGGCCGGCGTCGATCGGCGTCTGGACGCGAGGGTGCGCGGCCGAGGCGTAGGCCTCCGCGAACATGCTCGCCAGGGCGCTGGTCAGGGCCGCGTGCGCCACGCCCTGCGGGCTCACGACGACCAGCTCCCCGTCGAGGAGCTCCACGGGCTCGTCGGCGCCGAGGATCCCGGCCGCCACCATGCGCTCGACCTCGTCGGCGGTGAACTTCCGCCGCTCCGCCGCCAGCCGCGCGCCCATGTCGCCTCCGGGGTCAGCGTACCACCCGCGACGTCAGGCGCCGACCGGCACCGGCGCCGAGCGAACGGCGAGGACCTCGGCGGCGCCGGGCAGGCCGTCCAGTCGCACGACCGCCGTCGGCTGGCCCACGCCCGCCGACAGCACGGCCCGCGGCGCGAGGCGCCAGTTCGCGTAGGCGCGGGCGAACGCCGCCGCGAGCAGGAGCTGGGCGGGCGCGGCGCGGTCGCAGGCCAAGGCGATCATGGTGACCACGCCCAAGGCGAGCGCCACCTCGAGCCCGACGCGCGAGAGCGACGCCGGTGCCTGCAGACGCGCTGAGCGCCAGCGACGCGGGGCGCCGAAGCGCGCCGCGACGTGGACCTCGCCCGGGGCGAGCACGAGGGAGTGCGGCCGGCGGAACAGGGCCACGCCGACCCCGATCAGGGCGACGCCCGCCGCCACGGCGAGCGCCCAGGTCGCGGGCTCACCCTCGACGCCCGCCGCCCACGACGCCCCGCCCATGACAACGGTCGCGCCGAGCGTCAGGACCCCGGCCGCGAAGGGGATCCCCCCGAGCGGCCGCTCTCGCACGAACTCCAGGTGTGTCATGTGACCCTCCTGACGGCCCGGACAGCACGGGCCGGGCCGGGCGCAACCCGATCGGGCGTCGGCGTCGACTCGCCCGACGGACGCCGGCGCGCCTGCGCCGTGGGTAGGACCTGCCCGGCCGGCGCGCCGCGCGGGGCGATCAGCCGCCGCGCGTGATCCCGAGCACCTGCGCCGCGCCGTCGGCGCGCACGACGACGACCTCGCGCGGGGCGCCGGTCGCGCGCACGCACAGGAGGTCGCCGCCCGGGCCCTCGAACGTGCCGCGGTGCTCGACCGTGCCCGGGCCGACCTCGTAGACGCGCCCCTCGGTCGACGTGAGCGCGACGAGCAGGCCGTCGGGCGTGCAGGCCAGGCGCGGCGCGACCAGCCCCTCGCCGAAGCGGCGGGGCGGCGCGTCGTCGTCGAAGAACACGCGGCCGCCGTCGTCGAGCGAGACGGCCGCCGCGAACGGCTGGTGCAGGAGGGCGAGGTCGCGCGCCGGCTGACCCAGGCGCCAGCGGGCGACCGGGTCCGTGCCCGAGAAGCGCAGGAGCTGGCGGCCGACCGCCAGGACCGCCCGCGCGTCGCGGCCGGCGCGCAGGTGGGCGGGGCCGTGGGCCAGCAGCAGCTCGCGCCCCATCTCGACGACCCCGAGCGGGTCGTCCTCCGCCAGCGGAGCGTCATCGAGGACCGCGCAGGTCCCCAGCAGCCGCCCGCCGGCGGCGCCGTCGTAGGAGCCGAGGACGAGCTCACCGTCCGCCTCGGCGTCCTCGAACAACGCCCAGACGATCCCCTGCTCGTTGACGGCGACGGCGCGCGGCGCATCCGGAAGCCAGCCGGGGGTGCCGACGAGGACGCCGTTCGCGGCGACGTGACCTGCGAGCGTGTGGATCGGCGGCAGCGGCTGTGAGCCAGCGACGACGAGGCACAGCCCGCGCGCCGGCGCGAGGAGGACCGGCTCGCGCTCGAGCCAGGGCCAGTCGTTCTCGACCTCCACGAGGCCCGTGGCGAGGACCAGGTTGACGACGAGGACCTGCGCGCGCTCCGAACCCCGGCGAGGCGACACCCCGGCGGCCCAGAGGGTCACGCCGGCGACCTCGACCACGCGCCAGCGGAGCCCCTCTCGCTCCGGGAGCTGCACCTCCCCCCGCACCACCGGCCCCCACCCGCCGCGCGCCAGGCGCCGCGCCGGCGTCCGGGCGCGCGCCGCCTCGCGCCGGGCGTGCGCGCCGAAGCGGCCGACGTCGCGGGCGAGCAGGCGGTCGGTCGGGTCGAGGCGCGTGAGCGCATGCAGGAGCGCCTCGGTCTCGTCGGGCCCGGCGCCGCCGACGAGCCGCTCGCCCGCGACCACGCGCGCGAGGTCGCGGGCCCGCGACTGCACGCCGTGGTCGGGGTAGCGCGTCGCCGACGCCCCGAGCGCCCGCGCGAGCTCGAGGGCGCGGGCGCCTCGCCGCCCGTCGTCGCGCAGGCGCCCGAGCAGCCGCAGGGCCTCGTCGTGGCGCGCGTGGCGCCCGAGGAGCCCCAGGCGGTCCTCGAGGCACAGCCCGGCCTGCGCGTGGTCGGGCCAGGTGTCGGCGAGCACCGCCAGCGCCTCGTCGACCCGGTCGAGCTTGATCTCGAGGAGCCGCGCGGCCGAGAGCGGGTCGTCCTGGGCCAGGCGCGCGGCGACGCCGCGCTCGTAGGCGCGCGCCGCCTCGGCCCCGCGCTCGAGCCGCGACCAGGCGTCGCCGGCCTCCACCCAGCGCCCCTGCGCCTCGTAGAGCGTGGCCGCCTCCTCGAGCAGGCCGCCGCGCTCGAGGCAGCGCGCCGCCTCGAGCGGGCGCGCGAGCCGGTCGCGATAGAGCGCGGCCGCCTCGCGGTGGTGCCGCCCCTGCTCGAGGGCCGACGCCGCCGACGCCAGGTCGCCCAGGAGCTCGGCGTAGACGTAGGCCGCGCGCCGGTAGCGCCCCAGGCGCAGCTCGCGCCCGGCCAGCTCGCGGTAGCGCGCGACGAGCGCCAGGTGCGTCTTCGGGTCCAGGTCCCACGCGTCGCCCGGCCCGCGCGGCCGCGCGCCGGCCCGGTAGTCGACCTCGCGCGGCGGCAGCGCCGCCCCCGGCCGCGCTGGCGGCCCGCCGCCCGGCTCGCCGCGCAGCGGCAGGGCGTAGCGCAGCCCCTCGTCGGGGTCCTGCTCCAGCAGGTGCAGGAGCCGCTCGAGCTCCCGCTGCCGCGCGTCCTTCACCTGCGCCAGCGTCTGCTCGGACCAGCGCACGAGCCGGTCGACGAGGCCGTCGCCCTGCGCCGGCGCCTCGTCCTCTGGCTTCCCGGCCCCGCCCGGCTTGCCCGCCGCCCACTGCACCAGCCGCGCCGCCTGCTGCCCGAGCCAGCCGCTCGCCTGCTCCTCGCCCGGCGCCTTCGGCGCCTCGGACGGGGGCGCCGAGCCGACGTCGCCTGCGCCCGCGCGCAGGAACGCCTCAAGCGGCGGCGGGTCCTCGACCCCGACCGAGACGAGGCGCAGCGGCGCCGTCGGCGGCTCGAGGTCGCGCCGCCAGGGCCGCTCGACGGGGCGCGGCGGCCGGACCAGGTCGGCGACGCCCAGCCGCGCGTCGTCGGCCAGGCGCACGAGGCCGGCCGCCGGGTGCAGCAGGTGCAGCCCCGGCCCGAGCAGCAGGTCGACCTCGGCCGCCGTGACCTCGGGCGCGAGCGCGCCGTCGACCGGCAGGAGCAGCCGCTCGCCCAGCCGCCCGTAGGCCTGCGCGCGGCCGCCGGCGACGCCGCTCCCCGACGCAGGCGGCAGGGCCAGGAGGCCGGCGCCGCCGGGGAGCGGCCACAGGTCGAAGGCGCCCGCGCTGACGCCGAGGGCCGCCGCCAGCTCGGCGAGGCTGTCGAGGCAGCCCGCCGGGTCGTAGCCCGGCACGACGAAGGCGACCGGCGGCCGGAGCGCGCGGTGGGCCGGGGTCAGCGCCAGGGGGAAGGTCAGCGTCACCTGATCCCCTCGCAGAAGCGGGCCACGTGCTCGAGGACCGCCTCGGCCGCCGCGCGCGGGACGTCGCCGCCGGGGACGCCGGTGAAGTAGCGCGGGCCGACGAGCTCGCCCGCCGACGTCCAGGCGGCGAGCGGGCCCTCGGCCAGGACGAGCGTGACCTCGACGCCCTTCGCCGGCACGAGGTGCAGGAGCCCGCGCCCGTCGAGGAAGGCGCGGCTGCCGTCGGTCCAGGCGGCGACCGAGAGCGACCAGCTCGCGCCGGCGTAGGGCTCGCGCGCCTGGAAGGAACGCCAGGCGCTCAGGCGCGCCTCGCCCGGGTGCAGCGAGCGCAGGCGCAGGCCGCCGTCCAGGCCGAGCTCGAGCGCGTGCAGGCGCCGGCGCCGCGAGACGAGCACGAGCTCGCCGCGCCCGCCGACGGCCAGGCCGCCGAGGCGCGTGCGCACCTGCGGGGCGCCCTGGAGCGCCCGGCCGAGCATGGGGTCGACGACGAGGCCCGGGGCGAGGCGCGTCCCCGGCGGGAGCTCCACCGGGCGGCGCGTGCCGGCGGCGAGGTCGTGGAGCTCGAGGGTCATCGCGTCGCCGGCGACCGCGTAGAGGAGCAGGCGCTCGCCGTCGGACGAGACCGCCGCGACCCCGGCGTAGGAGGCGTCGCCCTCCCCCAGGCGCTCGATCTTCGCCACGGGCGCGCCCGAGAGCAGGCTCCCGTCGGCCTCGATCGCCCACGGGCCCTCGCGCGCGCGGCGGTCCCAGAGCGCGAGCGCCCGGCGCGGGTAGCCGGACAGCGGCTCGAGCACCGGCCGCAGGCCATCGGCGCCGAGCGCCAGCCAGCCGCGGTCGTCGGTGAAGAAACGCCCCATGCGCCAGGAGAGCCCGGCCGGCAGCTCGAGCCCGGGCGCCGGGGCCCCGGTCGCGAGCGCGAGCACGTCGACGTGGCGCGGGTGGACGAGGAGGAGCGCCGGGCCGCGGCGCACCACCGCCAGCGGCGGGGACGGGCATGGGGCCCGGGTGAGCCGCGCGGGAACGTCGGGGGGGTCGACCGACGTGCGCACGAGCGTGACCTCGCCCGCGCACGGCCCGACGAGCGCGCCGACCTGGCCCTGGTCGTCGAGCTCGAGCCAGATGAGCGGCCCGGCCGGGAGCCGGTCGGTGAGTTCGACACCGCCGCTCCGCCCCACCGGCAGCATGAACCAGAGGAGGCGCCCGTCGCCCGTCCCGGCCACGACGCCGAGCGGCGGGAACGAGGAGGCGCGCGCCGGGTCGAACGCCGCCGGCAGGCGCAGGGGCAGCGGGCGCAGGGCGAAGATCGCCGGCGCCCGCGCCTCGCCCGCCAGCGGCGGGGCGGCCGGGCGCGGCGGCTCGAGCAGCGCGCGCAGGTCGAGGTGCGCCTGCGAGAGGGGCTTCGCGCCGCGGGCCGTGAAGGCGCGCAGCCGGTAGGCGCCGTCGCGAGCCACCGTGGCCACGAGCAGCGGCCCGCGGCGGGCGGCCTGCTCGAGGGCGGGGCGGAGGTCGTCGAGCGCGTCCTCGTGCGTGACGAGCAGGCGCTCGCCCTCGCCCGCGCGCTCGACGAAGGCGGCGAGCGCCGCGCCCGGGTGCGGCGTCGGGTCGAGCGCCTCGAGGTGCGCGAGGAGCCCCTCGCGCGTCGTCAGGTCGAGCGGCGCGAGGGCGCCGCGGCGCGGGCTGAAGGCCGCGACGGCGCGTCGCCCGGCGCCGGCGGCGGCCGCCAGGGCCACGGCCGTGGCGAAGACGCGCGCGACGCCCCACAGGCGCACGCCGCCGTCGACGAGGAGGGCGCGCCCGCCCTCGGGGCCGCGCGGCGGCGCCTCGCGGCGCAGGAACAGCGCCTCGCCCGTGGCCACCCGCACGACGAACGTCTCGTCGTCGTGCGCCAGCTCGCTCACGAGCAGCCGGTCGAGCGGGCCGCGGTTGGTGATGTCCGAGACGCCGCCGAGCGGAAGGCCGTCGTCCTGCACGACCGCCCGCGGCACGTGCACCGCCGCGCGCAGGTCGCGCGCCAGGCGCGCGAGCGGGCCGAGCTCCGGGTCGGCCTCGAGGGCGTCGAGCAGGCGCGCGACGCGCAGGGCCGGC
>JAHBXY010000124.1 GCA_019636275.1 Planctomycetota bacterium
CGCGCCAGGGCCCGGAGCTCGTGCTCGGGGAGCCCGCCCAGGCGCTCCTGGACCTGCGTGAGCGTGAGGCCGTCCGCCTGCAGGCGCTTGATCGCCACGAGCTGCAGCAGGTGCCGCTCGCCGTAGAGCGCCGTGCGGCCCTGGAGCGCCGGCCGGTCGATCAGGCCCAGCGTCGTGTAGTAGCGGATCGTGCGCGCGTCGGGCACCGCCCGCACCCGCGCGCTGCCCGGCGCGACGTAGCCGGTCGCCAGCGCGTCCTTCACGCGCGCGCCCAGCTCGTCCAGCGTCCATGTCGCTTCGATCACCACGAGGACAACTATGACACTGTCACGCGACACTGTCAACATTCGATTCAGGCGCTGCTGCAGCGTGGGTTAGGTCCGACAGCGATGAAGTTTTCGATGGCCGACCGCACCGCCGTCGGCCATGGTGGCGGCTGTGAGCGGGGCCGGCTGCGGGATCGTCGGGGACTCCGTGAAGCCGGGGGAGCCGTGATGGACCTCACCGCGCCCGAGCCGCGCCCCTCGCCCGCCCTGCGCTGCGCCTACTGCCATGGCGCGGCGACCGGCGCGGCGCCGTGTGCGGGCTGCGGCACGCTCATTCACGACGGCTGCCGCGTCGAGAGCGGCGGCTGCCCGACGCTCGGCTGCGCCGGTGCGGTGGTGCGCGCCCGGGAGTCGAGCACCGCGGCGCCGCGCGACCTGTTCTCGCGGCCGGGCGCCGTGCGCGTCGCCGGCTGGCTCCTCTGGTTCATCGCGCTGACCTGCGCGTTGCTCGCGGCGAGGCTCTCCTGACCCGCCCGGACCCCGCGACGGCCTCGTCCACGCGCCCGCGCGGGCGCGTGCCCCGGCACGGCCAGCGCGCGCCCGCGCGGGCGCGTGGACCGCGGACGAACGGGGGAGAGGAGAGGGCTAGCCGATCCCGTACTTCTTCATCTTGTTGAAGAGCGTCGACGTCGGCACCTTGAGGATCTTCGCCGCCTTGGTCCGGTGCCAGTTCGTCTGCTCGAGCGTGTGGACGATGATGTCCTTCATGAACTCGTGCTCGACGTCCTTCAGCGCGCGGCCGTAGTACTTCGCCAGGCCGTGGGGCAGCTTGCTCCCGCCGCCGCCCGAGCCCTCGCGCACCTTGGGGGAGAGCATGTCGGGTGTGATCAGGTCGTCGGACATGGCCACGAGGCGGTTGAGCTCGTTCTCCAGCTCGCGCACGTTGCCCGGCCAGTCGTAGTTGACGAGGAGGCGCAGGGTCTCGCGGTCCATCGTCCGCGGCTGGTCGGCCTCGCCGTGCTTCTGCAGGAAGAAGTTCACCAGGAGCACGATGTCGTCGCGCCGCTCGCGCAAGGGCGGCAGGTTCACCGTGATGACGTTCAGGCGGTAGTAGAGGTCCTCGCGGAACTTGCGCTCGGTGACGAGCTGCTTGAGGTCCTTGTTGCTGGCCGAGATGATGCGCACGTCGACGTGGAACACGCGCTTGCCGCCGACCGGGCGCACCTCGCCCTCCTGCAGCACGCGCAGGAGCTTCTTCTGCATGCGCTCCGACATGTCGCCGATCTCGTCCAGGAACAGCGTGCCGCCGTTGGCCAGCTCGAACAGGCCCTTGCTGTCGCGGTCGGCGCCGGTGAACGCGCCCTTGACGTGGCCGAAGAGCTCCGCCTCGAGGAGCGTGTCCGAGAGCGCGGCGCAGTTCTCGGCCACGAACGGCTTCTGCTTGCGCGCGCCGTTGTAGTGGATCGCCCGGGCGATCAGCTCCTTGCCCGTGCCCGACTCGCCGTGGATGACGACCGAGTGCGACGTCTCGACGATGCGGTCGAGGAGCTTGAAGACCTTGAGCATGGCCTCGGTGCGGCCGATGATGCTGTCGTAGCGGTACTTGGTCTGGAGCTGCGCCGACGCCGTGCGCAGGCGCGCCTCGGCGACCTCCAGGCGGTCGACCGTCTCCTTGAGCATCTTGCTGTTCTTGAGCGGGATCGCCACCTTCTGGGCGATCGCCGCCAGGAAGTTGAGGTCCTCCTGCGAGAAGTTGCGCGCCACCTGGTTGTGGTCGACGTAGATCACGCCCAGGACCTCGTCGCGGTCCTTGATCGGCGCGCAGATGATCGAGCGGAGCTTCAGGTCCATGACGGACTTGAAGTCCTTGAACCGGTCGTCCTCGACCGCCTCGGAGACGTGCACCGGCAGCCCGGTGCGCGCGACGTCCTCGGCGATGCTGTTGCTGATCTTCAGCTCCGGGCTGTTGATGACCTTGTCGTCGATCCCGCGGCCGTGGCGGAAGCTGAACTCGCCGTCGGCGCCCTTGAGCATGATGAACCCGCGCTCGCCGCGCGTGGCCTCGACGACCATGCCGGTGACGAGCTCGATCACGCGGTCGATGTCGAGCTCCTGGTTCATGAGCCGCTGGAGCATCGACAGGATCGTGCGCCCCTCGCGGCTGAGCATGAGGGCGTCGACCTCGCGCAGCTCGGGGCTGGTCTCGATCTTGACCTCCTCCGGGCCGCCGAAGCTGAAGACCGTGTTCGAGCCGCGGCTGCGCGCGTTGTAGAGCGCCTCGTCGACGCGGCAGATCAGCGCGTCCTTGTCCTTGGCGTCGCGCGGGAACACGGCCACGCCGATCGTCAGCGTGAGCTCGATCTTCTCGTCCTCGTGCTCGAAGCGCATGGCCTCGACGGCCGTCCGGATGCGCTCGGCCGTGAGCAGGGCGCCGCGCTGGTCGGTGTCGGGGAGGAGCACCTCGAACTCGTCGCCGAAGTAGCGGGCCACGAAGTCGACGTCGCGCACGTTGCGCAGGAGCACCTGCGCGATGTCGCGGATCACCCGCTTGCCGACCTTGGGCCCGTAGAGCTCGCGCACGAGCTTGAACCGGTCGATGTTCACCTTCAGGAGCGCCAGCGGCCGCGCGTGGCGCACGCCGCGCTTGAGCTCGGTCTCGAGCTGCGCGGTGAAGAAGGTGTGGTTGAACAGGTTCGTCAGCGGGTCGCGCAGCGAGTCGAGCGCCTCGCCCCGGGCCTCGCCGTCCGCCCCCGCGAGCGCCGCCGGGGCCGCCTCCAGCGCCGCCGCGTCGAGCGCGGACACGACCGGCAGGGCCGGCGCCGGCGCCGGGGCCGCGTGAGCCGGGGCCGGGGCCGGCCGCGACTGCACCTCGGCCTCGGCCGCCGCGGCCGCCTCCTGCGCCGCGCGGAGCACGGCGCCCACGAGCGCCTTCTCCTGGTAGTCCTTGCGCAGCTCCTCGGGCAGCGCCGCCCAGATGCCCCGGATGTGCGAGGCCGCGTCGCGCAGGTCTTGCGTGGCGGCCAGCGCCTGCCCGAGCGCCAGCGCCGCCCGCCCGCGCTCCAGCAGCGCGCCGGCGCGGGCCTCGCCGTCGCGGATCGCCTCGGCCGCGGCGACCGCGCGCTCCGCCGCCGCGTGCCTTCTTCGCCGCGCCCCTGCTCGCGCCGGGCGCGCGCGAGGCGCTGGCGCGGGCGCCCGCCAGGGCGTCGCCCGTGATGCGCGAGGCCTCGAGCGCCGCCTCGGCCCGCTCGCGCGCGGCCGTCGCGTCGCCGGCGAGGAGGTGCAGCTCGGCCCGGGCCAGGTCGACCTCCGCGCGCAGGCCGCGGCGCGACGTGGCCAGGCGCTCCGCCTCGTCGAGGAGCGGGCCCGCGCGGCCGAGCGGGTCGTCGTCGGCGCCGTCGGCCCCGGCCCCCGAAGAAGACGCTGAAGACGGCCGGGCGGCCGCCTGCTCGAGCAGCGCCTCGCCCAGGAGCAGCGTGGCCTCGGCCAGGGCCAGCCCCAGGTCCAGCTCGAGCGCGCGCTGCCGCGCCATGTCGAGGAGCTGCCGCGCCCGGCGCGTCTGGCCGAGGAACACGTGCACACGCCCGAGCGCGATCAGCGACTGCACCTCGAGGTGCGCGTCGCGGTGGTCCTGCGCGGCGTCGCGCGCCTTCTCCACCTCGGCGAGCGTGCCCGCCGGCTCGCCGCGGACCAGGTGCACGTGCGCGATCGCCAGGCGCGCCTGCGCGCCCAGGCTGGGGTCGCCGCGCTCGCGCGCCAGCTCGAGGGCCTCGCGCAGGTCGCGCTCGGCGTCGACGAGCCGCCCGCGGCGCAGCCGGGCCACGCCGAGCGCGATCCGCGCCTGGCACTCGACGGCCGGGTGAGCGGCGCGCGCCGCCTCCTCGGCGGCCGCGTTGGCCTGCTCCTCGGCCTGCGCCAGGTCGCCCACGGCCAGGGCCACCTCGGCGCGCAGGCGGCGCACCTCGACCTGGACCTTCGCCTGGTCGGCCCCGCGCGCCTCCTCGAGCGCGCGGTCGGCCCAGTCCCGCGCGCGGGTGATGTCGCCGCGCAAGAGGTGCGCCTCGGCGAGGCTGGTGGTGGCTTCCGAGGTGCGGACGCGTTGGTTCATGCTCTTGAACGCCTGCGCTGCGCGCTCCAGCTGCTGTTCGGCCTCGCCGAGCCGCCCCTCGGCCAGGAGCGTGCGCCCCAGCCGCAGGCGCGCCTCGGCGGCGCCCTCCGTGTCGCCCACCCGGTCCCACAGCGCGAGCGCGGCCACGAGCCGCGCGCGCGCCCCCGCCCGATCGCCACGCGCGGCGAGCGCGGCCGCGCCCCGAGCGCCAGCTGCCGCGCCGGCCGGGTCAGGCGCCTCGCGCGCACGGCCACGCCTGACCGCCGCGCCAGGTCGTCGGCCCGGGCGGCGTCGCCGCAGGCGCGCGCTCGACCTCGGCCCGGAGGCGCAGCGACCGCCAGTCATGACGGGTCGGCCTCTTCGTCGAGCTCGATCGCCGCTCGCGAGCCTCGACGGCGGCCGCCAGGTCGCCGCCCTGGAGGCGCAGAGCGCGCCGCGTCGCGCAACACCCGCCAGCTCCGCCCGTCGCCGAGCGGGCGCGCCGCGCCTCCTCAAGTGGCGGCGCACCTCATCGCGATCGCCGTGAACCGCCTCGGCCAGCCCGCGGCCCCACAGGGCCAGGACGACGCCGCGCCGCCAGTCGTGAACGCGCGCCTGGGGCCTCGTCGCAGGCCGCCCGCGCCTGCGCCGGGTCGCGCAGGGCCTGATGGGCCTCCTGCGCCAGGAGGAGCGCCTGCGCCATCTCGCGCGGCGCGCGCGCCTCGTGCGCCAGCGCCGAGGCCTTGTGCGCCAGCGTGCGCGCCTGGCCCGGCTTGCCCACGGCCAGGAGCGCCTCGGCCAGCGCGAGCTGGCAGCCGAGCAGGGGCGCCTCGGCCGCGCGCGCCCCGGTCTCCAGGGCGCGGACGACCGGCTCGAGCAGCTCGAGGCGCGCCGCCGCGTCGTGGCGCTGGGTACGCCGCGCGCCGCCGCCAGCGCCCAGGAGGCGCCGCAGCCGCGCCGCCCGCCGGCGCGCGCGGGAATGCGCCGCGGCCGCCGCCGCGAAAGGCCGAACTCCATCGGCGGCACCGGGAGCGGCACCGGGGGGCTGCGCCGGGGCCGCGCCGACCTCGCCGGTCCCGGCCTCTCGCTCGCCTCGCGCGCCAGCTCCGCGCGCCTCGCCCAGCGCCTCGTGCGCCTGGTTAGCACCTCCTCGCCGAGCGCCCTGTACGCACCGCGTCGGCGAGCTGCGCCGATGGGCCAGCGCGCCGGATTCGTCGCCCACGGCCGCCGACCAGGGCGCGACGGTTTGCCTCGCTCAGCTCGCGCGCAGCGCCGCGCGCCTCGGGTCGACGTCGAGCGCCCGCGCGGCCGAGCCGCGCGTCGGCGGGCCCTCGTGCTGCGAGCAGGGCGAAACCGCGCCGCCAGGGGGCCTGCGCCTGAAGCTCTCAGGCACCGCCGCGCAAACGCCGGCGCCGTCGGTCGGCCAGCGTCGGCGACCTGCGCCTCGTCGAGGCGATCCAGGCGCCGTCGAGGGCAGGGGGCGCCCGGCGCTCGGCAAGGTCGGCCAGGGCGTGCAGCGCCAGCGCCAGCCGCCGGAGCTCGCCGCCGCCCGCGGCCTCCCTGCACGCGCGCTGCACGAGGCCCCGCACGTCGGCGAGGTCGCGGCCGAGGGCCGACGCCAGGGCCTGCGCCAGCGCCGGCGGCTCGAGCGGCTCGAGCGACAGGCCGCGCACGCCCTCGTCGGTCAGGAGCGCCTCGAGCGCCTTGCCCGCCGCGCGGCCGTAGAGCTCCTCCGGCGCCAGCGTGAGCAGCACGCGCGCGCGCGACGCCGGCCGCGCCGGCCCGGGCAGGCCCCCCTCATCGAGCGCGGCGTCGTCGACTTGCGGCTCCTCCTCGTCCGCCGGCGCCGCCCGCAGGTCGCGGGCGAGGGCGCGCAGGACGTCGACCAGCAGCGGGTCGGCGCGCTGCGCGTCGTCGACCACGAGCAGGAGCGGGCGCGCGCGCCCGACCTCCACGAGCAGGGCCGCCGCCGCCTCGACCAGCCGCTGCCCATCGCGCCAGGGTTGGCGGGCGGCCGCGGCAGCGCAGCGGGCGCCTCGACGCCCGGCGGCAGCAGCAGACCAGCGCCGGCGCCAGCCAGCGAGGGCGTGCGCGGGCGCAGGCCCCTCGGCGGCGACCGCCGCCGACAACGCCGCGACGACCTCGCGCGCCGTGGGCGCGAGGCTGCAGCCACAGCGGGGCGTCGTCGGCGCCGGCGAGCGCGCGCCGCAGCTCCTGCGCCAGGCGCGAGCGGCCGGCGCCGAGCTCGCCCGTGACGGCGACGATCGCCGGCGGCGCGTCGCCCTGCGCCGGCGCGGCCGCCGGAGCCGCCCAGGTCCGCAGCTCCTCGAGCTCGTCCTGCCGCCCGACGAGGCGCGGGACGAGCAGCGCCGGCAGCCCCGCCTCGCGCGTCTCGGTGGAGAAGCGCTTGTTCGCCGTGCGGTTCAGCTCGCGGATCACCGCGTTGGCCGAGGCCGGCCGCGCCGCGGGGTCCTTGTGCAGGAGCGCCTCGATGAGGGCCTCGACCGCGACCGGCACCGACCGCTTGAGGTCGCGCGCCTTGCGCGGGGCCTCGGTCAGGTGCGCGCGCGTGAGCGCGTCGCCCTCGAGCGCGCCGAAGAGCGGCTCGCGCGTGGCGCACTCGAACAGGAGGACGCCGAGGTCGTAGAGGTCGGCTCGCCGGTCGAGCGGCTCGCCGCGCAACACCTCGGGCGCCCACGACGTCGCCGCGGCCCCGCGCGTGAGCGCGACCTCGTGCGCCAGCCCGGGGTCGAGGAGGCGCGCCGTCTTGCGCGGCCCCTGACCGGCGATCACGACGTTGTTGGCGGCCACGTGCCCGTGCACGAGGCCGCGCGCGTGGACCGCCTCGAGCCCGCGCAGGGCCGAGACGACGACCTCGAGGATCGTCGACCAGGGCGCGCGCGCCGTGAACTTGAGCAGGTCGGGCCCGTCGACGAACTCGGACGCCAGGTAGACGAGCGGCTGCCGCTCGCCCTCCTGCTCCTCGACGCCGACCTCCGCCGGCACGACGACGTTGGGGTGCTCGGGGCCCAGGCGGGCCACGTCGGCCTGGAGCGCCCGGAGGAGCGGCGCCGACGACCCCTCGCGCTCGACCTGCAGGTCGAGGAGCTTGAGGGCCTGCGGCTCGCGCCCGCCGTCGCGGCGGGCGAGCCACGTGGTCCCGTGCGGCCCTTCGCCCAGCTTCTTCAGCAGCGCGAACGGCCCGACCTTGGTCCGGGTATCCAGCATCCGGAACGCGCCTCCCGAGACGCGTGTGCCGTCGCCACACTAGCCGCGAGCACCGACGGGCCCGGGAGTAAGACCGGCGCCGGGCCTGCGTACCCAATTTTGGAAAATGCAGGCTACCCGCGCCGTTCGATCCGTGCAATGGACTTCGCTGCCTGGTCGCGCAGAGTCCAGGAGCCGGGCCGGCCGATTGACACCCGGTCCTGGCGGCGCTAATGTCCAGCGTGAGGCGGCGCTGGCAGGACTGTCAGAACTGTTAGGTGCCCGCGCGCAGGTGACCCACCGACGCCGGGATCCGGGGCACGGTCCATGACCCAGAACAAGTTGCGGACGATCGGCCGCATCCTGAAGGAGGAGGAGGCCAGGTTCATCGGCTACCCCGAGATCGAGAAGAAGAGCCGGGACCTGGGCTTCGGCATGACCGTGCGGACCCTCCGCTTCTACGTCGACGAGGGGATCCTGCCGCCGCCCAAGAAGGTGGGCAAGACCCCGGTCTACGAGGAGGAGTGGATCCTCAACGTCCTCCTAGCGATCCACCTGATGAAGACCCGCTTCGCGCGGGCCCTCACGGACATCCGGGCGGTGCTCGGCCTCCTGCAGGAGGACCCGGCGCACCTCGCCGACAAGCTCTCGGTCCTCTACGAGGAGTGCAGCAAGGACGGCGGGCTCAAGCCGATCGAGCGCCAGGCGCTGATCGACGCGTTCTTCGACCTGCTCACCGGGCGCCTCGGCGTCACGCCGCAGGCCAGCCAGGTGCGGCTGTGCGACCTGGTCGAGGCGATCCGCACGGGGGGGCGCTGGGACGGCGAGGCCTGGTCTCCCCCGCCCCGCGAGGCGATCCTGGCCAGCCAGGCGCAGGACGAAGGGGTGCAGCAGGTGAGCGTCTCCGCACCAGGGCCCGAGCCGGCGAGCGCGCCGCCGCCCCGCCCCACGCTGGCCCCGCCCGTCGTGGTGGCCCGCCCGGTCGTCGTGGCCCGCGAGGCCCCGCCGCCGCCGCCGCCCGGCGCGATCTCGGTCGAGCGCGCCAGGGCGCTCGAGGAGATGTTCATCGGCCGCTTCGAGCAGGGGTTCGAGCGCCTGGGGCGCGTCCTGTGCCCGCTCGACGGCAAGGGCTACAAGTCGGGCCCGCGCGAGCGGTCGCTGCTCAAGCGCGACCGGGCGGGCGAGATCGTCGACGTCATGAAGCGCCACCGCGTCTTCGACCGGGCGCTGCTCGACCTGATCCCGCTCGACGAGACGCGCGAGTTCCAGGTGTTCCAGCGCGGCCTCTTCGGCCGCGGCGACCTCAAGGTCGTCGTCTCGGCCCTGTCGCTCTCGCCGCTCGAGACCTTCGTGCGCCAGCGCTGGTGCGACGAGCCGCTCGGGCCGCTCGAGGTCGAGCGCGCGCTCGACGCCCTGCCCCTGCGCGACGACGTGTTCCACTACGTGGGCCTGCTCTCGACCACGGGCTGGAGCCGCGACGCGCGGTCGCGCGTGCCGGTGCGGCGCAACCTCCTCGCCTGCCTGATCGAGAGCGCCGGCAGCTCCGCCTGGCGGCGCCACCTCGTGGCCGACCCGCGCTGGGGCGGGGTCGAGCGGGTGTTCGACCCCGAGACCGACCGCGAGAAGGTCGACCGCGCGCGCGACGGCATGCGCGAGCACCTCAAGCCGAAGGGCGAGTTCCTCATCCTCGACAACCTGGTCGAGGACCTCGACCTGCCCCCCGAGTGCATCCGCGCCGCGCTGGACGAGCTCCTGGCGGAGGACGGCGAGCTGCAGGTGCAGGTCTCGGGCGGGCGCGAGATCGTCAAGCGGCGGCGGCTGTAGGGGGGCGCGCACACACATGAGCCTGTTCGACAAGATCAAGGCGCTGTTCGGCCGCGCGTCGCTGCCGGAGGAGACGCGGCTCCTGCTCACCAACGTCAAGGACGTGGAGGAGTTGCGCGCGGGCCTCGACCAGATCGCCACGCAGAACGAGGTCGAGGCGCGCGAGATCGAGCGCGACATCGAGAAGCTCGGCCGCATGGAGGCGGCCCACAAGGAGCGCGTGCTCGCCGGCGGGCTCGCCGAGCGGGAGAAGATGACGGCCCTGCGCGAGATCCGGCGCCTTCGTCGGCGCATGGACTCGCTGGAGAAGCGCCACCGCATCCACCAGGACAACATCGACCTGCACCTGGGGCTCTTCGACCGCATCACCGAGATGCAGGCCATGGAGCTCAAGCGGGTCAACCAGGGCCAGATCGAGGAGATCGCGGTCGACTACGAGGAGAAGCTCGAGAAGCACCGCGACATCATGAACGCCGCCAAGGTGGCGCACGGCATGGACTCCATGGTCGAGGACTCGGCCGAGCGCCGGGCCCTGGCCGACCTGGAGCGCGAGATCCTGGCCGAGGCGCGGGCGGACGCGGTCGAGACCGAGCCCCTCGAGGCCCCCGACGAGGACGAGGTCGACCGCGAGCTCGAGGCGATCGAGCGCGAGGTCATGGCGGCGCGGGCGGCCGCCCGGGCGCCGCAGACGCGGCCGAAGGTGGCGGAGCCTGCGCCGGAGAAGCCGGCCGGGCCCGAGCGGCCGCGCCGGCGCTCGATCGAGGAGGAGCTGGCCGAGCTCGACGCGCAGGAGCCCGAGGACGACGAGGACGACGGCCGCGAGGCGGCGGTCGAGTAAACACACACGCCGCGCGAGCGGCGGGCGCGGGCGCGGCCCGCGTCGCGAGGAGGCGCTGGTGGGGATCTTCGACAGGCTGTTCAACCGCGACGACCGCGAGGTCACGTCGCGCGACCTCAAGATCGCCCTCAAGGGCGTCGAGCGCGAGCGCCGCAAGAAGCAGATGGAGATCCGCCGCCTGGTGCAGAAGCGCAACGAGACGCTCGCGCGCCTCAAGGGGGCGCGCAAGGAGAACAACAAGGAGGAGGTCGACTTCCTCTACGAGGACCTGCAGCAGATCAAGCTCGACCAGGCGCTGGCGCGCCGCGAGAGCCAGGTGCTGAACCTCGAGACCGTGGGTCTCAAGCGCTACCTGCGCGGGCTCGAGCGCCTGGAGAAGACCTCCAGCAAGATGCGCGTGCGCGAGCTCATGCAGAAGGTCCAGATGAGCGGGCTCGACGAGAAGCTCCGCGGCACCGCCGTCGACGAGGAGGCCTACCTCGACGCGCTGGGCGCGACCCTCGAGGACCTCAACCTCGAGCTCGAGGACACGGAGCTCTCGGACGAGAAGGACCCGGACAAGGACAAGCTCCTCTCCGAGCTCGACGAGATCATCGCCGCCGAGGAGGGCGGCGACGTGGAGGTGGCCGAGGAGCGCGAGCACGCGCTGCGCGAGAAGCTCGACCGCGAGGCCACCGGCGAGGCGGAGGAGTCGTGACCCACCGGGGGAGCAGCAGGAGGGCCCCATGGCCGTCAACCTGAGCCGCCAGCGCGACGAGGCGATCAAGAGCCTCGAGGCGAAGGCCAAGGCCGCCTACGACGCCGGCAACGACGCCGAGGCGGCCGAGCTCTACGAGCGGGCGGCGCAGCTCCTCCTCCGCCACGCCGAGGCCGCCGCCGGGCGCAAGATCGAGGCGGCGCGCAAGGCGCGCGCGGCCAAGTTCCGCGAGTACGCCACGGCGCTGCGCTCGGGCGACATCCCCAAGCCCGAGGCGACGGCGACCGGCGAGGTCACGGCGCCCTCGGGCGCGGGGCCGCTCGAGGACGGCAAGGGCGGCCGCGGCCCGCGCGGGCGCAAGGGCGCCGGCAAGGAGCAGGACGAGGTCCACCAGGCGGTCACGGGGCTCCTGCACCACTCGAACATCACCTGGGACAAGATCGGCGGCCTCGACGAGACCAAGCGCGAGGTGAAGTACGCCCTCGGCGTGTCGCTGGCGAAGAAGCCGGCCGGGCTGCAGCTCGCCACCTGGCGCAACGTCCTCTTCTACGGGCCGCCGGGGACGGGCAAGACGCTGCTGGCCGCGGCGACGTCGCGGGCGCTGAAGACGACCGACCGCGAGCAGGCGGTGTTCTTCAACGTGAAGGTCTCGTCGATCATGTCGAAGTACTTCGGCGAGTCGACGAAGATCATCTCCGAGCTCTACGGGACGGCGCGCGACATGTCGCCGGCCGTGATCTTCCTCGACGAGTTCGAGTCGCTCTGCGGCTCGCGCAACGAGGGCGACACGGGCACGGAGCGGCGCATCCTCTCCACGATCCTCTCGGAGCTCGACGGCCTGGCCGAGAAGGGGCGCGAGGACATCTACGTGCTCACGATCGCGGCCACGAACCGCCCCTGGGACCTCGACCCGGCGGTGCTGTCGCGCTTCGACAAGAAGATCCTCATCCCGCTGCCCGACCCGGACACGCGGCGCGCGATCCTCGACATCCACCTGAGCAAGAAGGGCTTCACCCTCACCTGCGACCTCGACGAGCTCGTCGACCTGACCGCGGGGCTCTCCGGGCGCGAGATCGAGAGCCTGGCCAAGGAGGTGACCAACCGCATGGTCTCCGAGGAGAACCGCGCCATCCCGGACCTCGTCGACCAGGGGCTCGAGGCGGTCAAGGAGCACGCGATCACGGTGCGGCCGCTGGGGCTCCCCGACTTCGAGCGCGCCCGCAAGCTCGTCCACCCCGTGACCACCCCGGAGCACGTCCAGCGCTACGTCGACTGGCGCGACGCGGCGGAGGCCTGAGGGACGAACCGACACCGACCCGCTAGGATGACCCCGGAGAGAGACAGCCCATGGCCCTGTTCAAGTCGAGCGAGGAGCGGCGCCTCGAGCGCGAGATGGAGATCCGCAAGGGTCTGTCGCGCATCAAGAAGCAGATCCGCGACCAGGAGCGCGAGGAGCGCGAGTTCATCAAGAAGGCCAAGCGGGCCCGGCAGCTCGGGGACGGCACCCAGCTCAAGGTCATCAAGGCCAACCTGAAGCGCACCGCCTACACGCGGCGGCTCATGGAGCGGCAGCTCCTGAACCTCGAGGTGTTCAAGCAGCTCAAGGACCAGGCCGAGACCCAGGCGGACTTCGCGCGCGCGCTGGAGACCGTCTCGGAGGCGATCGCCGAGTCCTACGGGTCGGTGAACCTCGCGCAGGTGCACAAGAACTGCGAGCGGGCGGTGTCGCAGTCCGAGTCCATGCAGAGCATGATGGAGCTCATGATCGAGCAGACCAACGAGTCGGTGTCCCACATGGAGGGGGCGCAGTCGGACGACCTGGTCTCGGACGAGGAGATCGACCGGCTCATCGACGAGGCGGTGGTCGCCGAGGAGACGGAGGAGATGGAGGACAAGGTCTCGAGCAAGCTCGACTCGCTGCGCGAGCGGTTCGAGAAGAACCGGCAGAAGGCCTAGCCACACCGGGACGGGCGCGCGGGCGCCCGCTACCCTGGGGAGACGGAGCGAGGGGGTCGAGTGAGCCGCAAGACGGTCGAGTCGCGCGCGGAGTCGTACAAGCAGAGCTTCGACCGCTACCTCGACCTCGTCGACCAGGCCGAGGCGCGCGGCGACCTGCCGGCGCTGCGCCGCAACCTCGAGAGCGCGATCGAGTCGTGGATCCGCTACGCGGAGTGCGCCTCGTCGCCGGCGATCAAGGCCTCGCGCGAGGAGGCGCTGGAGAAGCTCCTCGACTGGCACGAGAACCTGCCCTCCGACGCCGAGGGGCTGACGAAGGGCCGCCGGGCGGAGAACGGCGCCCGGGCGGGCGGCGGCAAGCGCAAGGCGGCCGACCAGGACGACGACGCGCGGGCGTTCATCCCGGTCGAGAAGCCGACGATCCGCTTCCAGGACCTCGCCGGGCTCGAGGACGTCAAGGAGAGCATCCGGCTGAAGATGATCTACCCGTTCACCCACCCGGAGGCGGCGGCGCGCTACCGCATCCGCCGGGGCGGCGGGATCCTCCTCTGGGGGCCGCCGGGGACGGGCAAGACCATGCTCGCGCGCGCGGTCGCCGGCGAGATCGACGCGGCGTTCTTCACCGTCAAGCCCTCCGAGATCATGTCGAAGTGGGTGGGCGACTCGGAGCAGAACATCGACCGGCTGTTCAAGACGGCGCGCGAGCACGAGCGGTCGATCATCTTCATCGACGAGATCGAGGCCATGGTCCCGGCCCGGCGCGACAACCAGTCGGCCGTCATGTCGCGGCTCGTCCCGCAGATCCTGGCCGAGCTGGAGGGCTTCGACACGGCGAGCAAGAACCCGCTCCTGTTCATCGGCGCGACGAACGAGCCCTGGTCGCTCGACCCGGCCGTCCTGCGCCCGGGCCGCTTCGACGAGAAGGTCTACGTGGGGCTGCCGGACGCGCCGGCGCGCCGCGTGATCCTGCAGCTCAACCTGGCCGGGCGCCCGCTGGCGCCGGACGTGGACCTCGACGTCCTGGCCGAGGCCACCGAGGGCTACTCGGGCGCGGACCTCAAGAACATCTGCGAGCAGGCCGCGGCCGACGTGTTCCTGCGGGCGGTGAAGCGCGGGGGCGGCCCCGACGAGCAGCCACCGATCGCCCTGGGCGACCTGCGCGCGGCGCTGGCGCAGAACCGGCCGTCCGTCTCCAGGCCCGACCTGGTGCGGTTCGAGCGCTACGGGAGGGGCGACGTGGCCCTGCCCGCCGGCGGAGGAGCGGAGTCAGCACCATGAGCGTCGACCTGGGGCGGTTCGCGGCGGCCGAGGAGGAGTTCGTCCTGCGCTTCCGGCGCGAGGACCTGCCCGGCCTCATCCGCAAGCGGCTGGAGGTGCCGCCGGGCGCCGTGGCATTGGTTCGGAGCGGCGACCGAGGTGATGGGAACCCCGTCGTCGTCGCCGGCGGCGCGGCCACCGACGACGTGCGCGAGGGCTTCCTGGTCAAGGAGTCCTGCCGGCTGCAGCTCGCCGACCTCGAGGCCGGCCGCAGCCAGGACGACCTGGCCTTCACCGGGTCGCTCGGGCTCACGCTGCGCCCGCGCGCGGCCACGATCGACCTGCAGCAGCTCGAGCGCGCGCTCCTGCGCGACCGCCCGCGTCTGGGCAAGGCCGACGTGCGCGCGTTCCTCGAGCCCTACGTGCGCGAGGCGCTGCGCTTCTTCGTCTCGCAGCGCGCGGCGGACGAGCTGGCGACCAAGGACCAGCGCGCGGCGCTCGAGGCCCACCTGCAGGAGGAGCTGAAGAAGCCGCTGTTCGAGCTGGGCTGCGCGCTCGCCGACGTCGTGCACCCGTCGTTCGCCTCCGGCGAGTTCGAGGCGCGCCGCCGGGCGGCGGCCGAGGCCGAGGCCAAGGCGGCGGCGCTGGCGCGCGAGGGCGAGCTGCTCGAGCTGAAGAAGGGCCTCGACCGGCAGGCGCTGCTGGCCGGGATCGAGCTGCGCGACGAGGCCGACCGCGCGCGCAAGGAGCGCCGGCTGCGCCAGTACGAGGACCTGCGCGCGCGCATGGGCGAGGACGACGTCAAGGCGCTGGTCATGATGCTCGACGACGACCAGCAGCGCGCGCGGCTGATCAAGGAGCTGATCGACAAGGACCTGACGCCCGACCAGCGCGCGCACGTGCAGCTGGGCGAGATGGAGTCGCGCGTCGAGGCGCGCCTGCGCGAGCTGCAGGAGCGCATGGCCCAGCTCGTCGGCGGCGGCCTCGAGGCCACCGGCCAGGACCCGATCACGCGGCGGATCCTGTGCGTCGTGGGCAAGCGGGTGCTCTCGTTCGACCCCAAGACGAACCTGCACCCCGAGGTGCCCAAGGAGGTCTACGACACCGAGGGCGGCGCGCTCGGCTACCTGCGCTCGGTGCGCACCGACCGCATCGACCGCACCGACTACGTGCTCGCGGGCGCCCAGCGCGGCGTCTATCGCCTGACGGCGGAGGCGCGCGTCGAATACCCCTTCCCCCGCGAGCCCGAGGGCAAGGGCGGCGCCAACGCGGTGGCCTACTTCGACGGGCGCGTCTACGCCACGCACTCGGAGATGGGCCTCTACGAGTGGCCGGTGGAGGGCGGCGCCGGGCGGGCGATCTGCGAGGGGGTCACGCGCGGGCACAGCGCCACGCGCGGGGCGCTCGTCGTCGACGGGCGGCTGTACTTCTCCGCCGGGGCCGACATCTTCTCGGTCGACCTGGCGACCGGGAGCGACCGCCCCACGCGCTACAAGGGCAGCGACGACTCCGTGACCGCGTTCGTCGTCCAGGGCGACGAGCTCGTGGCCGGCAACCGCGCGGGCAAGATCTACCGCTGGCACCTCGACGACCCGACGTCGCCGCAGGCGTTCAGCGTGCTGAAGAAGAACCCGATCTACATGCTGCGCCACGCCAGGATCGCCGGCCACGGCTTCTACGTGATCGGCAGCAAGGACTTCACGGTCACGGCGGCCGAGCCGCGGCGCGACGTCTACCGCGAGTACCAGGCGCGCGAGGAGGTGCGCTGGGTCGACGCGGCGGCCGACTTCGTCGTCGGCGTCTCGCGCAGCGGCTACAAGGTCTTCGCCTGGGACGCGCACCACCAGACGGAGCCGCGGCTGACGATCCGGGTCGCCGACAAGGTCCAGGACCTGTTCGTGTCCCGGATGATGCCGGCGACCACCTGACGATGGAGCACCGGGGGTTCTGCGGGCCGCGCCCGCGAGGCTGAGGATGATCTTCGACAAGCTCTGGAAGATCGTCGTGTCCGTGGCGGTGGTCGCGGCCCTGATCGGGGTCGTGGCCTACTTCGCCACGCGCGAGACGCGGCGCACGATGACCCCGCTCATGCACGGGATCGCCCGCGACGTCACGCAGGCGTTCGCCCGCGACCTGCCGCGCTCGCGCGACGTGAACACGGCGCTGTTCATCGTCGCCGGCCGCGGCCCGCGCGACGAGGAGCAGCAGTTCCAGGAGATGCTGCTCCGCGCCGTGGAGGGCACGAGCAAGTACCGCCTCACGACGTGGGACGACGTCAAGCGGCAGCTCGGCGAGACCTGGACCGGCGAGGTGATCTCCAAGCTGGGCCTCACGCCGGGCCAGGCCCCCAGCGACCTCGACCGCGCCGTCCGCGCCGTGACGCACCTGGAGAAGGCGAACATCATCATCGACGGGATCCTCTTCGTCGACGTGGCCGAGTTCACCGAGGGGCCCGACAAGGACGGCCTGGGCGCGCGGATCGCCCTCAAGGGGCAGCTCTACAGCCTCCAGGACAAGAAGGTCGTCGCCGACGGCCCGAAGGTGTCCGAGGGCGTGGAGAGCGCGCTCGATCCGCGCTACGTCTCCTACCGGATCTCGCAGCAGTCGCTGATCGGCCGCTTCCTCCTGTTCTTCATCCTGGCGGCCGGCCTGCCCTGGGCGGCGATCGGCGTCGTCCGGCGCGTGGCGAAGCTGCGCAAGAACGAGATGAACGGCCTGCTCCTGGCCGGCTTCACCGCCGCCGACCTGCTGCTCTTCTGGGTCGTCGTCCTGGCCCTGGGCACGTCGGGCACGAGCCTGTTCGGCCTGCTGGTCACGGCCGGGCTCATGGGCTACTACAACTACGACGCCATGGACTACATCGGCCGGCGGCTGCTGTAGGCGGCGGAGCTCCCTCGCTCGGATCATTCATGATCGCGTAACGACGTCCGCACCGCACCTGCACGGAACCCTGAACGATCCTCGCCAGGCCGTCGGCCACCTCGCTCGGGGCTCGGCGCTCCTCGACGACACCGTGTAGAGATCGGCCCGGGGTTCGCCGAGCCCCTCGCTCGGGCACCGCCCGGATCATGCACTATCATGGCTCGACTCTCACGCGACGTGACGACCTCCACTCGTGCATGATCCAGGCTAGAGGGCGAACGTGATGTCGGACTCCCCGCCCGCCCTCGCCCCCGGCCAGCGCCTCGGCGAGTGGGTCCTCGAGCGGCCCCTCGGTCGGGGCGCCTACGCGCAGGTGTGGCGCGCCCGGCACAACGCGCTCACCGACCGCCTCGCGGCCGTGAAGGTCCCGCACGACCCGGCGTGGGCGGCGCGCCTGCAGGCCGAGGGCGCGCTCCTCGAGCGCGTGTCGGGGCGCCACGTCGTGACCGTGCAGGGCCTCGACCCGGACCACGACCCGCCCTACCTCGTCATGGACCTGGTCGAGGGCCGCTCCTTGCGCGACCTGATGGCCGACGGCCCGCTCGACCCGCGCGAGGCCGTGCGCCTCGTGCGCGACGTGGCCGAGGGCCTGCGCGACGCGCACGCGGCCGGCGTCGTGCACCGCGACCTCAAGCCGGAGAACGTCCTGGTCGACGGCGCCGGCCGGGCCTACGTGGCCGACCTGGGCCTGGGGCTCGTGCCGGCGGCCGACGCGCGCGCCATGCTCCAGAGCGGCAGCCTGCGCTCGGCGGCGGACCACGCCCTCGTCGGCACCCTCCGCTACATGGCGCCCGAGCAGCGCGACCCCCAGGGGCAGGTCGACGGGCGCGCCGACCTGTGGGCGCTCGGCGTCATGCTCTTCGAGCTGCTCACGGGCGAGGCGCCCGGCGGGGCCGAGGTGCCGTCGGACGTGGTCCCCGGCCTCGACGGCCGCCTCGACCAGCTCTACCGCCACCTGTGCGCGCGGCTCGCCTCCCGCTGCCCGTCGGCCGAGCACCTGCTCGAGGACCTCGCCCCGCTCGTGGCCGCGCCGCCGGCGCCGCCGCCCGACGCGGCGGCGCTCGGCGCCGCGCGGCGCATCGACCTACCGGCGGGCGTGTGGTGGCGCGGGGTGGCCGCGGCGGTCGACGCCCTGCCCTTCGTGGCGCTCGGCGCCATCCTGCGCGGCCCGCGGGCCGTCCTGCTGCTCCTGCTGGCCTACGTCCTGGCCGACGTGGCGGCGACGACGGTCTGGGGCCGCACGCCCGGGCGGGCCGTCTGCCGCCTGCGCCTCGTCTCGGCCGACGGCGGGCCGACCGACGCCGCGCAGCGCTTCCAGCGCCAGGCGCTGCGCCTCGTCTCGGCCGCCGTCTTCGGCCTGGGCTACCTCCCGGCGCTCCTCTCCCCGGAGAAGCGCGCCCTGCACGACCTCGTCTCGGGCACGCAGATCGTCCACGAGCTGTAAGGTGTGCTCGACGGCTGCGAAGGACGTGCCTGGCCGCGGCGGCGCGCGCGCGGGCTCGAAGTAGGTCGCTACGTCGTCGCCCGCGCGCCTCGCCGCCGCGGCTCAGCCTCGTCGCCCTCGCCTCACGTTCGAGGTCTCCGCGCCGCCCTACCGCGCACCGCGGCGCAGCGTGTAGCATCCGCGGCATGAGCGACGAGCGAGGCGACGCCACGCCGGCCCCGACGCCGGGGACCTCCTGCTGCCCCATGCGGCGGAAGGTGGTCGTGGGCATCCTGGGCGTGCTCGGCGAGGCGCAGTGCGGCGTCCCCGACTCGGAGCTGGCCGACTTCCTGCGCTTCGACCTGCAGACGCCCGACGGCAAGCCGGTGCTCGCGTTCCGCTACTGCCCCTGGTGCGGGCAGCAGCGGGCCGCGGAGGCCGAGGTGCGGATCGTCGACGTGCGCGTCGAGCCGGGGCCCGACGCGTCGGGCGAGTTCGAGCCGCCCGGCGACTTCGAGCCGCCGCCCTCGGGCGAGGGACCGACCTGGGACCCGCCGCGCGAGTTCGACCCGCCGCCCGACGGCGAGGGCTGGAAGTGACGGGCGCTCGCCCGCCGCGGCGGTAGGCCCGTGGACGACGCCGCCCGGGAGCGCGAGCGGCGCCTGCGAGCGGGCGGCTCGCCCGAGGACGACGCGGCCTGGCTGCGCGCGCGGATGCGGCAGGGGCTGCTCACGCCGGAGCAGCTCGAGCTGGCGGCGCTCTGCGGGCGCCGCGGCGCCGTGCTGCTGGGCGGCCACGACTGTCAGGACGAGCGGGTGTGCCTGCGCTGCTACCAGGTGGTGCAGGTGCTGACCCTGCTGCGCGACCGCGGCGGCCCCGCGGCGGAGCTGCGCGGGTGGATCGCGGCGGCCCGGGTGCACCTGGCCCGCTGGGACGGGCTCCTCGCGCGCGAGGGCTGGGAGGCGCTCTGCCGTGACCTGGTCCGGGTGCGACGGGCGGACCGGCACCCGCCCGGGACCTGGGACGCCCTGCGGCCAGCCCTGGCGGGGGCGCTGGCCCTGGCCGAGCATCGGGCGCTCGGCCTCGAGCACGCGACCGACGCCCGCCTGGAGGCCGCGCGCGACGAGCTCTGGCAATGCACGCCGGCCGGCTTCGACGTGCAGGTGGTACGCATGGCGCTCGACGTCGCCCTGGACCCGGACCGCCCCTGGCGCTGGGACCTCCTCGAGGAGAGCAGGGTCCCCCGGGCCGAGCTGCTGGCCGCCATCGGCGACGAGGTGGCCGCCTGGGCCGTCGGGCTGGACCCGCTGCGGCCGCCGCCCCGCGAACCGCCTGCACCACCCGGGCGATTCGCCCGCAGGTTTCGGCCATAATCCCCCGCGGAGTGTGAACCCATGGCCGACGCCCGCCACGTCCTGTCCGTCGACCTCGGGACCACCGGCGTCACGGTGCTCCTGTTCGACCGCGCCGCCCGCGTCACGCGGAAGGCCTACAGCGAGTTCACGCAGCACTACCCGCGGCCGGGCTGGGTCGAGCACGACGCCGAGGAGATCTGGTCGGTCACGCGCCGGCTCATCACGGAGGCCCTGGGCGGCGAGCCGCCGTCGTCGGTCGCGGCGATCGGGATCACCAACCAGCGCGAGACGACCGTGCTCTGGGACCGCGAGACGGGGCGCCCGTACCACCGGGCGATCGTGTGGCAGTGCCGGCGCACGGCCGAGCGCTGCCAGCAGCTCAAGGGCGCGCACAGCGAGCTCGTGGCCGCCCGCACGGGCCTCGTGATCGACGCCTACTTCTCGGCCACGAAGATCGCCTGGATCCTGGAGCAGGTGCCCGAGGCGAAGGCCGGCGCCGCGGCCGGGCGGGCGCGCTTCGGCACGATCGACACGTGGATCGTCGACCGGCTCACGGGCGGCGGGGCGCACGTGACCGACCCGACCAACGCGTCGCGGACGCTGGTCTACGACATTCACAAGCGCGCCTGGGACGACGAGCTGTGCGCCGTGTTCGGCGTGCCGCGCTCGGTGCTGCCCGAGGTCAAGCCGTCGGCCGGCCGCTTCGCCCTCACTGACGCCGGCGTCTTCGGCGCCGAGGTGCCGATCGCCGGGATCGCGGGCGACCAGCAGGCCGCGCTCTTCGGCCAGGGCTGCGTGCGGCCCGGCCAGGCCAAGAACACCTACGGCACGGGCTGCTTCGCCCTGCTCAACGCCGGCCAGGAGCCGGTGCGCTCGCGCCACGGCCTCGTGACGACGATCGCCTGCGACGCCGAGGGCCAGCCGGTCTACTGCCTCGAGGGCTCGGTGTTCGTCGCCGGCGCCGTCGTGCAGTGGCTGCGCGACGGGCTGGGCATCATCAAGAGCGCCGACGAGACCGAGGCGCGCGCGCGCGCCGTCGCCGACAACGGCGGCGTCTACCTCGTGCCCGCCTTCGTCGGCCTGGGCGCGCCCTACTGGGACCAGGACGCGCGCGGCCTCCTGTGCGGCCTGACGCGCGGCGCCTCGGCCGACCACGTGATCCGCGCGGCGCTGGAGAGCATCGCCTACCAGTCGCGCGAGCTGATCGACGCCCTGCAGGCCGACCTCCAGGGCAAGGTCACGCTCGACGCGCTCAAGGTCGACGGCGGCGCGGTCAGGAACGACTTCCTCATGCAGTTCCAGGCCGACGTCCTGGGCCTGCCGGTCGTCCGCCCGAAGAACATCGAGACCACCGCCCAGGGCGCCGCCTTCCTCGCCGGCCTGGGCTCGGGCTTCTGGGGGTCGTTCGCCGAGATCGAGCGCGTCCTCGAGGTCGACCGCACGTTCGAGCCTTCGATGACCCCGGGCGAGCGCCAGCAGCTCATGGCGGGCTGGAAGCGCGCCGTCGCGCGGGCGCGGGGCTGAGGATCGCCGCCGAGCGGAAGGTGCCGGACGTCGTGATCGCCTCGTCGCCGGCCCGGCGAATGCCCGGCGGCGGGACGACGACCGACGGGACGGAGCGGCGGCCTGGCCGCGAGGGACGCCTGCTGCGGCGCGGTGGTGAACATGGCCCTGGACTCCGACCCCGTGCTCGTCACGCTCGCCACCGGTCGCCAGGTGGACGTCCTTCCGAACGGCTGCACGTCGGTGGTGCTGCCCAGGAGCTTGCCACCGACGGTCGGCACCACGTGCGTGGTGTGCGGACTGGAGCCGCAGCGCCGCCCGCGCGCGAGCGAAGTGCCGCGCTGGACCTGGGCAAGCTCGATCCTGTTGCCGACACGCTTCGTGCCTGAGCCACCAGCATGCCGTCGCTGCGCCCTGGTCTGTACCGTCCGACGCGTCCTGGGGCTGGTCGCCGTGCTGATTGCCATGCTGCTCGCAGGCGCGTCCGCCAGGCTATGGGGCTGGAGCTGGCTGGGTGGCCTGGCGCTATCGGCGGCGTTGCCGGTGGTCACGGGGCTGCTCTTGCGCTGGGCCGCGCCGCCATGGTTCGAGGTGGGCTACGACCGGGTGCCCGAGTCGCTGTCGTACACCTTCCGACGGCATGCGGCGGCGGTTGACTTCGCGCGCCGGAATGCCGTGCCCGCCGACGACGAAGTCATGTAGGCGGAGATCGAGCTGGCGTGGACCGTCACGGGAGAGCCCAGCCGCGAGGACGTTCGTCGCCTGGCCGCTCGAGGCGAGGGAGCGAAGGATCACACGAGCTCGCACGTTCGGCCGCCTGCTCGAAGCTCACCAGCCGCCGCACGAGGGCGTTGTAGCGGCCGTGGGCCGAGTCCTGGTCCTCGCGCGCCAGCAGCAGGTACAGCCGCCGCTCCGGATCGGCGATCGGCGACGACACGTCGAACCCCAGCCGCCGGAGCCGCGGCGCGCCGATCGACACGAGCAGCGCGGCGACGGTCTCCTCGCCGCGTGCGAGGTCGGCGAGGCCGTCGCGGACGAGGTCGTGGCCGGGGAGCCCCGCGAACCGCTCCATGTGGGCGATGCTACCGCGCGGGCGCGCTACTCGACCACCGCGCTCAGCACGCCGTCCTCGGCCGCGACCAGGACCAGCCCGCGGCGGACGACCGGCGCGCCGCGCACGGCGCCGCCGCTGCGGGCGATCCACAGCGTGTCGCCGCGGGCCGCGCCGAGCGCGTGCAGCGCGCCGTCGGCGCCGGCGACGAAGACGCGGCCCTGGCGCGCGACGGGCGCGCCGAGGACCGCGCCCAGGTCGCGCTCCCAGCGAGGGGCGCCGGTGCCGGAGTCGAGGGCCAGGAGCCGCTGGCCCGCCGGCGCGAGCACCAGGTTCTCCGCGAGGGTCGGGCCGGCCGAGAGCGGCGCGGGGAGGCGCCGGCGCCACACCGGCTGCGCCTGCTGCCGCCCGAGCAGGCACAGCTCGCCCGCGTCGGTGGCGACGAGCCAGCCCTGCGGCGTCGCGCCGGGCGTGGCCAGGATCCGCCCCGGCGCGGCCAGCGGCGTGACCGCGCCGCGCGCGTCGACGAGGTGCGCGCGCCCGTCGGCCGTGACGACGGCGACGTGCTCCGGACCGACCGCGGCCGGCAGGGCCAGCGGCGCGCCCAGGTCCGCCCTCCAGCGCGGCTCGCCGTCGGGGCCGAGGAGCACGAGGCGGCCGGCGGCGCTGCTCACGACGACGCCGCCGTCGAGCGCGCCGACGGCGCGCACGTCCTCGCCCTCGAGCGGCCGGCGCCAGCGCACCGCCCCCGTCCGCGGCTCGAGGGCGAACGCCCGCCCGCCCGACGGGGCCGACTCGACGACCACGACGAGCTCGCCCAGGCCCACCGGCGACCCGGCCACGTGGGCGAACGGGGCCAGCCGCACGGTCCAGCGGAGCTGGCCGTCGTGCGCCAGCCCGCGCACCCGCTGGTCGGTGCCGCCGAGGACCAGGCCCTCGTCGCCCACCCAGGGCCCCTCGAGCAGCGGCCCGAGCGTCTCGACGCGCCAGCGGACCGCCCGCTGCAGCTCGACCGTCAGCGGCGAGGCGACGTCGGGCGACGTGGCGTCGACCGTGGCCCGGTGCGGCTGCATCCCCTGGGCGGTGACCTCGAGCGTCGCGGGCCCCGCCGGGAGCCATACGACGCAGGGCGCCGTCCCGGCCGGCTGCCCGTCCACCCGCACGGCGCCGCCCGGCGGCGCGCTGCGCACCTCGAGCGGCAGCCGCTGGGCCCGGGCGGCCTGCGTGCGGCCGTGGCGGCGCAGGAGCTCGCGCGCCTGGGCCAGGGCCTTGCCGACCTCGCTCCCGCGCGCGGCGGCGGTCACCGCCTCGGCGGCCCGCGCGGCCTGGCGCTCCTCGAGGTCCAGGGCGATCAGGCGCGCGGCCGCGCGCTCGGCGGCGGGCGTCCCGGGGGCGTCCGTCTCGAGCCGCCGGTAGGCCTGCCGCGCCTCGAGGTCGCGGCCGGCCGCCTCGAGCGCCGCGGCCCGGTCCAGCTGATCGGCGGCGTCGTCGTCGCGCGCCGCGGAGACGAGCGCCAGGAGCTGCTCGAGCCGGGCCGGGTCGGCGCGGCCGCCCCGCACTGGGGCCTCGAGCCGCGCCTGCGCCTCCGGCGCCCGCCCCTCGACCAGGAGCGGCAGGATATTCAACCGCCGCGTCCTCATCGTGCCGCGCGGCGCCACGCCCACGGCGCGGCGGCACTACCGCCGGCGACCAGCACGAGCGCCGCCGCCCGCGACCGCGGCGCCGCGCGCCAACCCTGCCGGGCGAGAGGCCTGGCGCGCGCCCGCCCGCCGCCGGTGGTCGGGCGCGACCGCGCGCGAGCCGCGCCGCGGGCGGCCGCCACCAGACCAGTGGCGCCGCGCGCCTCGAGCCGCTCGACCCGGCGCTCCACAGGCCGCGGCGGCCGCCGTCGCCCGCCACGCCCGCTGAGCGCGGCCGCCCAGGCGGCCAGGTCGGCGCGGTCCGGCGCCAGCGCCGCCGCAGCCAGCGCGCGCAGGGCGCGGCCCGGAAGGCCGAGCGCGCGGCCTGCCGGGCGGCCTCGACCCACGCCCGCGGCTTTTCTTCGCCGGCGCCCGCGCCGCGATCGCCGCCAGGCGCGGAGGCGAAGGGCGCGTCGGCGCGAGGCGGACCGCCTCCCGCAGGCCTCCGGCGTCGCGGCCGTCGCCCGCAGGCGCGTCGGCGGCCGGGGCCCCGGGCGTCGACCGCGCGCGCGCCCGCGCCCCGCTCCTCGTGCGCGCGCGCCAGGCGGCGGAGGGCCGGAGCGGGCATCGTCAGCGCCGGGAGCAGCGCCTCGACCTGCGCCGCCTCCTCGCTCGCGCGCGCGCGCCGCCGCTCGGGCGAGGGCGGCGCCGGGTCGCGCTCGACGAGGAGCCGCCCGGCCTCGGCGAGCGCCGCGACCGTCTGGCAGCCCACGAGCACGTCCGGCCCCGCCAGCCGGAAGGCCAGGAGCGCGTCGGCCAGGCTGATGCCGTCGGGCGGCACGACCGCGAGCAGCACGTCCTCCAGCGGCTCGGTCTCGTCCTCCGACGGCCGCCCGGGACGGAGCCACGTCCGCGCCGGCGCGCCGAGCCGCGGCTGGAGCGCCGCCCAGTCCGCCGCCTTGGCGCGGACGTGCGCCAGCGCCGCGTCGACGCCGTGGTCGAGGGCCAGGGCGTTCCGGTCGGGCGGGCCCGCGGGCGGCGGGCCGGCGCGGAGCTCGAACTCCGCCCCCTCCCACACGATCGTGTCGACGAGCTCGTCCGTGGCGAGGGCCGCCGCGCAGCCGCGCGCGAGCCGCTCGACGTCGGGGCGCGCCAGCGCCGGCAGGAGCGGGTCGAGGCCGCTGGCCCATGAGGCCTGCGCGGCCTCCTCGAGGCGCCGCCCCTGCTCCGGGGTGAGCTCCGGGTGCTCCAGCAGCGCCTCCATGAGCCCGCGCCCGGCGCGCGCGCCCACGGTCGACACGCGCAGCGCGCCCGGGCCGAGCCAGATGCGCCGCTCGCTCGCGCCGTCCGATACGACCAGCCGCGCGCCCGGCGTGTAGGCGGCGGCCCGGTCGAGGAGCTCGATGAGCGTCGTCGGTCCGAGGCGGCCGCGGAGCGTCGTCGCGTCGTCGGTCATCGCGACCGCTCCGGCGGCGCGTCATGGACGCAGCGGAACCCGACCGCGGGGTGGGCCTCGTCCATGGGCAGCTCCTGGGCGAACGCCGCCCGCGTGCCCGGCAGCCAGCGGGTGAGGAAGCTCCCGCCGCGCACCTCGGCCGCGACGGCGCCGGTCCCGTCGAGCGCCAGCTCGGCGACGTTGCCCGCGAGGTCGAGGACGCCGTACGGGCTCGCGTCGCGCGGCATCGCGCCGGGCAGCAGCGGGCGGCCGTGGCCCGCGCCGGCCCAGTTGCAGGCGGCCGGGTCGGGCTCGTCGCCCCAGGGCCAGGTCGCCCCGCCGGGCCCGCGCGCCGCCTTCTCCCACTCGGCGGGGGTCGGCAGGCGCCCGCCGCGCCAGGCGGCGAAGGCGGCGGCCTGCCGCGGCGTCACCCCGGTGACGGGCAGCGGCGCGAGCTCGGGCGGCGGGGTGGGGCCGCCCCACGTGGCCAGGGGCTTGGCGCCCCCCGTGGCCACGAACCGCGCGTAGACCTCGTGCGTGACCTCGTGGACGTCGACGTAGACCTCCTTCACCCACACGGACCGGGCCGCGGCGCGCTCGCCCAGGCGGGCGGCGCCGGCGGGCACCCAGGCGACGCCGCGCGCGGCCAGCTCCCCGTGGATGGCCTCGCGCAGGGCCGCGAGCTCGGCGTCGTCGCCGTCGGCCAGCGCCGCGGCCTCCGCGAGCGAGTCCAGGGCCGGCCCGAGCCGGCCGTCGCGCTGACGGCGCGCCGCCTCGGCCAGGATCACCTGCCGCCGGCTGGCCCGCTCCTCGGCCGCCTGCGCCTCCTGCCGCAGCTCGGCGTCCGCGACGGCGGCGGCGGCGTGCCGGCGCGCGCCTCGACGAGCCGCTCGAGCGCGCGCAGCCGCTCGGGGGAGCGCGCGGCGGTCTCGGCGCAGGCCCGGTGCAGGGCGCGGTCGGCCGCCGATCCGCCGGCATCGGGTCGGGCGCGACCTGCGCGGCATGGAGTCCCGGCTGGCGGCGGCGGCGATGACCCCAGCGCCGCCGCCAGGGCGGAGGAGCGCCCGCCAGCTCGCGCGGCGGCGAGGGCCGCACGACGGCGCCTCGCCGAGCGCGAGGGGCGACGCCGGACGGCTGGGTGGGCGCGGGGGACCCCGCGCCGTCGAGGGCGCGCAGGACCTCGTCGAGCGACGCCGGACGGGCCGCCGGGTCGCGCGCCAGCATGCGCACGACGAGGTCGGAGAGCGCCGGCGGCACCTCGGGCGCGCGCGCCCGCGGGGCGACGACCTCGCCGCGCACGACGGCCGTGAGCGCCGCCGCCGCCGTCGCGCCCTCGAACGCGGGGGCGCCCGTGAGGAGCTCGTACGCGATCGCGCCGAGCGCGTGGACGTCGGCGCGCGCGTCGACGACGGGCCCCGCGTCGACCTGCTCGGGGGCCTGGTAGCGCGCCGCCGTGAGGTCGGGGTCGCGCGCCGCCAGCGGCGACGGCGCGCGGGCCAGGCCGAACCCGCCCACGGCGAGGCGCGGGCCGGGCGCCATGACGACGGCCTCCGGGGTGAGGCCCCCGTGCAGCGCGCCGCGGCGGTGCGCCTCGGCCAGGCCCGCCGCCACCTGCCGCACGATCGACGCCGCCGCGTCGGGGGGCATGGCCACGCCGGCCGGAGCGAGGTCCCGGAGGGTCGTCCCGTCGAGGCGCTCCGTGACGAGCGCCAGGCCGCCGTCGGCGAGGCGCTCGCACGCGAACACGCGCACGAGGCCCGGATGCTCGACGTCGGCCAGGAGGGCGGCCGCGCGCGCGAGCGCCTCGGCGCGCCCGCCGGCGAGGGCGCGCGGCGGGAGCACGTGCACCGTGACCTGGCGGTCCGGCTCGACCTGGCGCCCCGCGTGGACGGCGCTCCCGTCGTCCGCCCGGTGGACGAGCGCCTCGAGGACGACGTTGGGGACCTGCACGCCCGGCGGCGCGCGACGCGGCCGCGGCGCCGGAGCGGCGGCAGGCGGCGCGTCGGCCTCGCGATCACCCGCCTCGCGCGCCGGGCGAGGACCGCTGGCGGCGGGGTCGCCGCCGACGAGGCCCAGGGCCCGCATGCGGCGCACGCGCGCCGTGCGCTGCTCCGGCGTCTCGCCCTCCGCGCCCGGCGGCGGCGCGACGCGCACCCTCGATCTGCAGCGTGTGCTGCGAC
>JAHBXY010000125.1 GCA_019636275.1 Planctomycetota bacterium
GCTGCGCGCGGGGGAGGGCGAGCTCGCGTGGACCTACGCGCGGCGCGAGCCGGGGGCCGCCTTGACCTACCCTCGCGCGGTCGCCGCCGCGCCCGACGGCGGGGCCTACGTCGTCGACCGGACCGGCTGGCTCCTGCGCATCGACGCCGAGGGCCGGCCGCGCGCGGCCGCGCCCGCGCCGGACCCCGGGCAGGGCGGCCCCACGGGGCTGTGCGTGGACGCGCGCGGGCGCCTCCTCGTCGCTGACACCCACAACTCGCGCGTCCTCGTCTACGACGCCGACCTGCGCCTCGTCGAGGCCTTCGGTGAGCCCGGCCACGAGGACGGGCGCCTCCTCCTGGTCACCGGCGTGGCCGAGGACGGCGACGGCCGGCGCTACGTGACCGACCACGGCGACCACGTCGCGCGCGTGCAGGTGTTCTCGCCCTCCGGCGAGCTCCTCCTGCGCTTCGGCCGGCGCGGCGCGGCGCCGGGCGAGCTGCTCCGCCCGCGGGCGGTGGCCGTGCGGGGGGAGTGGGTCGCCGTGGCCGACGCCGGGGCCCACCGCGTCCAGGTCTTCGGGCGCGACGGCGTGCTCGCGCAGGTGATCGGCGGGCTGGGCGCCGGCCCGGGCGAGCTGAACCAGCCCTACGGCGTGGCCTTCGACGCGGCCGGGCGGCTGTGGGTGGCGGAGCTCGGCAACCACCGCGTCCAGGTCTTCGACGCCGCGGGCGCGCCGCTCGCGACGTGGGGCGAGCCCGGGCGCCGCCCGGGGCAGCTCGACCAGCCCTGGGGCGTCGCCGTCGCGGGCGACCGCGTCTACCTGCTCGACGCCCGCAACGACCGGCTGCACGCCCTGCGCGTCGAGGTCCTGCTCGGGGCGCGCTGAGCGAGGCCATGGCTGGGCAGTCGGCGCGGACCGCGGAAGATGGAGCCTGGGGGCGCGAGGTGCCGGATGCGCGCGGCGCTGCTCGGCGTCGAGGTGCTCCTCCTCCTGTGGCTCGAGGGCCGGCGGCCGCTCAGACGCCGGGTCGAGCCCTGGCCGCGGCGGGCGGCCCGCAACGCCGCGATCGTCGGCCTCGCCGGCGTCACGGTGCAGCTCTTCGACCGTCCCGTGATCAGCCGGCTGTCCGCGTGGGTCGAGCGGCGGCGCTGGGGCCTCGTCCCGGCGCTCGGGCTGCCCCGAACGCTCGAGCTGCCGGCGACGCTCGCCCTGCTCGACTACACGCTCTACCTGTGGCACGTGGCCAACCACCGCGTCCCGGCGCTGTGGCGCTTCCACCAGGTCCACCACGTGGACCTCGACCTCGACGTGACGACCGCGGTCAGGTTCCACCCGGGCGAGCTGCTCCTGTCGGTGGGCCTGCGCGCGGCGCAGGTGCTCGCGATCGGCGTCACGCCGCGCGCGCTGGCCGTGTGGCAGCCGGCCCTCCTGGCGTCGGTCCTGTTCCACCACGGCGCCGTGGCGCTGCCGCCCTGGCTGGACCGCGCGCTGGCGCGCTTCGTGCCGACGCCGCGGCTGCACACGATCCACCACTCGATGATCCAGGGCGAGACCGACTCGAACTGGTCGAGCGCCTTCACGACGCTCTGGGACCACCTGCACGGGACCTTCCGCTACGACGACGTGCCGCAGGAGGCGATCCGCATCGGCGTGCCGGCGTTCCCCGCGCCGGTGCCGCTCGGCGAGGCGCTGGCCCTGCCGTTCGGGCCGCAGCGGGCGAGCTGGTCGCCGCCGGTCGGCGTGCCCGTGCGCAGCCGGGAGATGATCACGTGATCGAGCAGGCCGAGGTCCTGAGGAAGGCGCTGCGCGAGGGGCGCTCGTCGTCGCTCGCGCGTCGCAGAGGCGTGGCGGCGCTGTCGGCGCTGGCCATGATCGACGCGGGGCTCGTGGCCCTGCAGCAGATGGGCGCCCTGCGCCTGCCCGACCCGCCCGGGCCGTTCGACACCGACGAGGTCGTGGGCTCGCGCGAGGCGTACCTCTTCGGGGCGCCCGACGCGGCCCTCGGGGCCGTCGTCCACGCGCTGGCGCTCGTGCTCGCCGGCGCGGGCGGCGACCGGAGCGTCGGCCGCCACCCGGCCTGGTCGCTGGCGCTGGCCGGCGTCGTGGGCGGGGCCGGGCTCGCGACCTGGGGCTACCTCGGGGTCATGTTCACGCGCTTCCCGCGCTGGTGCCCCTACTGCATCTCGGCCGGGCTCCTGAGCCTCGGCGCGACCGCGCTCGTCGTCCCCGAGGCGCTCGAGGCGGCGCGCGACCTGCGGCGGCGGTGAGCCCTCTGGCTGGCCAGCCCGCGCCGCTGGCTCTACCGTGGGCGCCGTGACCGACGCCCCCCGCCCGCGGCCCTGGGGCCGCCTCCTGGCCCTCGCGCCGCTCGTCCTCCTCGTGGCCTTCGTCGCGGCCGGCGAGCGCGCCGCGCGCCGGCGCACGCTGCACGTGCTCAACTCGACGCGCTTCGCGGCCGAGGTGCGCGTGGGCGACGGCCCGACGCTGACCGTCCAGCCCGGCGCGCGGGTCGATGTGCCGGTCGCCGAGGGCGAGCACACGGCGCGCGTCGACCGCGGCGACGGCCAGCCGCTCGACGTGCTCCTGACCGTGCGCACGCCCTGGCTCTCGCGCCTGACGGCGCGGCCGCTGTTCGTGCTCGACGTCGGCGGGGCCTCGCCGCTCCTGGTCGAGCAGGCGGTCTACGGCGACGACGACACGCGGCCGGTGCCGCCGCGCCTGCTCGCGGGCCAGCCGTTCGTCGCGCTCGACCACGTCGACGTGGCCTTCGCGCCGTTCCCGAAGGAGGTGGAGAGCGACCGCGCGGTCACGCGCACGCGCGTGGACCTCGTCCCCGGGGGGCCCGCCGAGGTCCTGGCGCGGCTCGCGCGGGTCGCGCCGCTGGCCGCGCGCCTCGACTGGGCGGAGCTGCGCCTGTCGCTCGACCCGCGCGACGAGGACCTCGTGGCGGCCTACCGCGCCCTCGTGGCCAGCGACGCGGACCGCGCCCGGGCCCTGGCCTTCCTCGAGGCCGGGCTCGCGCTGCGCCCCGCCCCGATCGTGTGGCACCGCTGCTACCAGGACCTCTCTCGCGCCCGCGGCGGCGAGGAGGCGCTGGCCGCGCGCTACGCGACGCTCGTCGCCGAGGCGCCCGAGGACGCGGGCCTCCTCTACCTCGCCGGTCGCCTCGAGCCCGAGCCCGACCACGCGCGCGCGCGCTACGAGGCGGCGCTCGCGCTCGACCCGGACTGCGCCTTCGCCTGGCATGGGCTGGCGTTCCTCGCCCTCGCGTCCGGCGACGCGGCCGAGGCCGTGCGCTGCGCCGACGCGGCCGCGCGCCTGCGGCCCGACGACCCGGAGGTGGCCTCGGTGCGCCACGGGGCGCGCCTGGCCGCCGGCCGCCTCGACGACCTGCGCGTCGACCTCGAGGCGGCGCTGGCGACTCGGCCGCTGTCGTTCAACGCGCTGCGGCCCCTTCTCGAGGTGCTGTGGCTGCAGGGCCGCGAGGACGACGCCCGCGCCCGCCACGAGGCCTTCGTGGCGACCGCCCGCGAGCAGGCGCCGGCGCATGCCGACGGGCTCGCGGCGCTCTCGACCGCGGCCCTGGCCGACCTGCGCGCCGACCCCGACGCCCTGCAGGCCGCCGCCGCGCGGTCGCCCGGCGAGCGGCGCGCGGCGCTCCTGCTCGCGGCGCACCTCGGTCGGGGCGACGTGCAGGCGGCGGCGGCCGTGGTCGAGACCTCGCTCCCGGGCGAGCCCAGGCCGGCGCTCCTGGTGAGCGTCGGCTTCGCCCGCGCCGGCGACGCCGAGCAGGCGCGCGCCTGGCGGCTCAGGGCCGCCGAGGCGCTGGCCGGGGGCACGCGCCGCGAGCGCCGGGTCGCCGACCTGCTCCGCGCCGACCGCGCCCCGACGCCGGCCGACCTCGACCGCGTGGCCCTGCCGCCGGTCGAGGCGGCGACCCTGTGCGCGGCGCTGGCGGGCGCCTGGCCCGAGGCGGCGGCGTGGCTCGAGGCGCGCGCCGCGCGGGCCTGCCACGGGCGCTACTTCCCGGCGTGGTACCTGCGGCGCTGAAGCCTCACAGATGCGGCAGCGCGCCCCGGTGCCGCGCGAGGAGCGCCGCGTTGTGGGCCTCGCCGCCGGGCGCGTTGGCGCTGGCGTAGACCTCCGGCGTGATCCCGCGGGCGAGGAGCGCCTCGGCGGCGTGGACGGCGATCGCGTTCACGACGAACGCGCCGGTGATCGTCGACGTGGGGCCAACGGCCTGGGCCAGGCCGGGGAGCGTGACCGCGGCGTCGCCGACGACGCCGCAGGTGTCGAGGGCGAGGTCGACGACGTCGCCGAGCCGCCCGGCCGGGTGCCGCGCCGGGGCGGCCTCGGCGTGGCGGCGGCTCACGAGGCCGATCGTCCGCAGGCCGCGCTCGCGCGCGAGCAGGGCCAGCTCGATCGGAACGGCGTTGCGGCCGGAGCTGGAGACGACGAGGAGCACGTCGCCCGACCTCAGGGGGTAGCGTCCGGCGATCGCGGCCGCCCGGCCGGGCTCGCGCTCGAGCGCGCTCGAAGCCGACGCGCTCTCGTGGAGCATGAGCGCCTCGTCGAGGAGGGGCGCGACCTTCGCGAGCCCGCCCGCCCGGTAGAAGGGCTCGAGCGCCAGCAGGTGCGAGTGGCCGGTGCCGGCCGTCCAGAGCGTGCCGCCCTGGGCCAGCGCGTCGGCCACCCAGCGGCCGGCCGTCTCGATCGCCGGGCGCTGCGTGCGCAGGACGTCCTCGAGCTGGGTCGTGACCGCCGTGTGGAAGCGGTCGATCGCCGCGAGCCCGAGGCCCAGGCAAAGCACGTCGCCGTGACGGGCGAGCTCCCTGAAGCCGACCCTGCCGTAGAAGGCGACCGCGCGGGTGTTCGTCAGCCCGACCTCGAGGTGCACGCCGGGGGCGCCGCGCGCGCGGAGGGCCAGGAAGAGCGTCTCGAGGAGGCGCCGGCCGAGGCCCTGGCCCTGGGCGCGGGGGAGGAGGTCGATGTGCAGGTGCGCCGGGTAGCGCGCGACCTCGGGCGGGACGAACGTGCTCGGGTGGTGGAAGGCGTGGTAGCAGCGCTCGTCGCGCGACCAGCCGGCCCGGTCGCCCGCGGGCGCCGGGTGCCTCGCGCGCAGGGCGGGCCACCACTCGGCCTCGAGCCGCCGGTAGAAGTCGACCGAGTCGAGCGCGCCGAGCACGTAGCCGCACACGCCGTGCTCGTCCTCGAGGGCGAAGGCGAGCTCCGGCTGGAGGCGCAGGTAGGGGCCGACGTAGATGTCCGCCAGCGCGCGCGGATCGGCGAACTGGTCGGTCGCGTCCTGCCCGGCGTCGCCGGTCCTCAGGCAGATCTCGTAGAAGGCCGCCTCGTCGTCGGGGCGGGCGGGGCGGATCGTGAAGCTCATGGGGCCCTCGCGTCGAGGCTGCCGTCGGGCCGCTGCACGAGCAGCGAGCGCAGCCGGGTGAGCAAGGCGCCGCGGTAGATCGGCGCGCGGTAGTTCGGGTGGCGGAGCGGCTCCTTCGGGTGGTCGCGCCGCCAGCGCACCCAGGCGTCGAGGAGGAGCAGCTCCTCCTTCAGCTCCCAGGCGTGGCGGTAGACGGCGTAGAGGAGCTCGCGCCGGTCGAGGGCGGCGAGGCGGTCGCAGACGGCCACGAGGTCGCCCGCCGCGGCCAGGAAGCGCTCGGCGCGCTCGCCCCAGGCGTCGGGCGGGTGCGAGGCGAGGAAGGCGACGTCGTCCCACCAGGCGCGCGCGGTGTCGCCCGCGCGGTCCGGGAGGTAGAAGGCGTCGGCGAAGCGCACCAGGTCGCCGTGCGCGAGCGGCGCGCCGCCGACGGTCCACAGGGGGCGCCAGGCCTCCAGGGCCGCGAGCCACGCCGTTCGCGGGTCGGTGACGCCCCGGCGCCAGGCGGCGAAGGTCTGCAAGGCGACGTCGACGAGCTCGACCGCGCAGCCCGGATTGAGGAGCACGCCCCGCACCTCGTCGCGCAGGGCCGGCTCGCGGCCGGCGTAGGGGCCCAGGTGCAGGCGGCGCATGTCGTAGTCGTCGGCGAACAGGTTGTCCCAGAGCAGCGGCTTGCGCCCGAGGACCTGCGCGACCTCCTTCGCGTGCGCGGCCGTGAGCGTCTCGGAGACGATGTGCGGCCCGGTCCACAGGAGGTCGATCGCCTGGGGCAAGAGCGCGCCCAGCTCCGCCAGGTAGGTCGAGCCGCGCGTCATGTCGCCGCAGTACTCGGTCGGGCAGACGACCAGCGGCGGCTCGCCGAGGGCGCGCCAGGCCTCCAGGACGAGGTGGGCCTGCGCGCGGGCGAGCGAGCCGAAGCGGCGCTGGTCGTCCTCGTGGAGCCGCGGCGGAATGTCGTCGAAGAGGAGCGCCAGGCCCTGCGCGCCGAGGTCGCGCGCCTGCCGGAGCTTGGCCACGAGCGCCGCGAGGTCGGCCGGGTCGGCGTGGCGCACGTCGAGCCCGGGCGCCAGGGCGTAGACGAAGCGCACGCCGCGCGCGCCGGCTGTTCGCGCCAGCTCGCCGAGGCGGCTCGCCTCGGCCTCGTCGTAGGGCGCCCGCCAACGGGCGCGGTGCTCGTCGTCGTCCTTGGGCGCGTAGACGTAGGCGTCGAGACCGAGGTCGGCCAGGCGGGCGAGGACGTCGAGGCGCCGCTCGTGCGGCCAGGGTCGCCCGTAGAAGCCCTCGACCAGCCCGTTCACTTCACCGCTCCTTCGACGACCCCGCGCACGACCTGGCGGTTGAACACGACGTAGCCGGCCAGGCTCACGAGCGAGATCAGCGACAGCCCGGCGAGCAGCGCCGGGTAGTCGGTCGTGTGCGACTGCTGGAAGGCGATCATGCCGACCGGCAGGGTCTTGGCCCGCTCGTCCGAGACGAAGAGCAAGGCCAGGAGGAACTCGTTCCAGGCGTGGAGCGCCGTGAGCACGGCCACGGTGGCGACGACCGGCCGGGCGAGCGGCAGGAGGATCGTCAGGTAGAAGCGCGCCGTCGACACGCCGTCGAGGAGCGCCACCTCCTCGAGCTCCCGCGGCAGCGTCGTGAAGTAAGCCGAGAAGAGGAGCACGGCCAGCGGCAGGCTCTGCGCCGTGTAGGGCAGGATCAGCGCCCACAGGCTGTCGTGGAGCCCGAGCGCCTCGAGGACGCCGCCCAGGTGGATCAGGTAGGCCTCGACCGGCAGGGCCAGGCCCAGGACGAAGAGGGCCAGGAACACGGGCCGCAGGGGGAAGCGGCGCTTGCTCAGGGCGTGGCCGGCCCAGGCGCCGAGGACGACCACGAGGAGGACGGTCAGGCCCGTGACCAGGAGCGAGTTGACGAGGTAGGACCCCATGTGCCCCTCGTCGACGGCGCGGGCGTAGTTCTCCCAGGCGAGCCGCGACGGCGCGGCGAACGGGCGGTCGAACACCTCGAGGTTCGACGGCTTGAGGCTGCCGAGGACGACCCAGGCGAGCGGCGCCAGGACGACCGCCGCCAGGAGCGCCAGGGCCAGGGTCAGCCAGGGGGCGCGGCGCTCAGCCACGGGTCCCCCTGACCGCCTGCACCAGGCCGAGCACGCCGAGCACGAAGCCCGAGAGGAGCACCGCCAGGGCGCTCCCGTAGCCCGGGTCGTCGAACTGCAGGACCTCGCGCACGAGGAGCGTGGCCACGACGCTCGTGTGCTCCTGGTTGGGGAGCATGACCCAGAACAGGTCGAACGCGCGGAAGGCGCCGACGAAGCACAGGAGCAGGGCCACGCCGGTCGTGCGGCGCAGGAGCGGGAGCTTGACGTGCCAGGCGACCTGCCAGGCGCCGGCGCCGTCGAGGCGCGCGGCCTCCTCGACCTCGCGCGGGATCGCGCTCAGGCCGGCGAGGAAGATCACCATGTAGACGCCGGCGAAGGCCCAGCCGGAGACGAGCGAGATCGTCAGCAGGGCGCGCCCCTCGGCGAGGAGGCCGGGAAAGACGCCCACGCCGTCCTTGAAGAGGAAGCCGAAGACGAGGCCGACGACGACCATGGAGAGCGCCACGGGCGCGAAGAAGCACAGGCGCAGGAGGGCCCGCGCGCGGCCCCGGCCCTCGAGCGCCAGGGCCAGGAGGAGCCCGGCGCCGACCTCGAAGGGGAGCGTGAGCAGGAAGTAGACGACGTTGTTGGCGAAGGCGCGGTGGAGCTCCGGATCGGTCGCCGCGTAGCGGTAGTAGAGCCCGCCCACGTACTCGCTCGCCCCGTCGGGGCCGACGCGATGGAACGAGCCCACGAGCGTCTGCCCCGCCGGGACGAGGACGAAGACGCCGAGCACGACGAGCGCGGGGAGGAAGAAGAGGAGCCGGCCCCGGGGCGTCACCGGCCCTTCCTCGCCAGCTCGCGCTTGCCGCGCGTCCAGGCCGCGGCGGCGGCCTCGAGGTCGTGGCCCTGCGTGAGGAGGCGGCCGACGACGCGGTAGGCCAGCGCCGCCTGCTCCGGGGCGTGGCCGGTGTCGGGCGGCGGGACGAGCGCGTCCGTGGTCGCCAGGCGCTCGAGCAGGCGGCGCGCGCGCGGGTCCTGGGTGAACTCCACGGCGTCGCGGCGGAGCGAGAGCGCGCCGAGCGCGGCGAAGCGCGCCTGGACCTCGCGCGAGAGCAGGTGCTGCGCGAGGGCCACCGACGCCGGGACGTTGGCGCTCGCCGGGTTGACGAGGAAGCCCGTCTTCACGGCGGCCGTGACGTCGCGGCCGTCGGTGGGGACGGGGAACAGGTCGACCTCGAAGCCCAGCTCGCCCTTGCTCGCGGCGTCGTCGACGTCGGCCAGGAACCAGGAGCCCACGACGTGCTGGGCGGCCTTGCCGCCGAGGAACAGGACCTTGGCGTCCGTATCGGAGAGGCCGCCGAGCCCGCCCGCGTCGACGACCCCCGCGCGGTGGAAGGCGCCCAGGTCGCGCAGGCGCAGGAGCGGCCCGAGGCCGGCGAGGTCGGCGGAAGCGACCGCCGCGCCGGGCCGGTAGAGCCGTTCGACGTCGGCGGACGCCTGCGCGAGCAGCTCGGCCGCGAGGTTGCCCATGGGCCACAGGTCGCGGTTGCCCTGGACGAGCGGCAGGTGGCCGGCGTCCGCGAGGGTCGCGCAGACGGTCAGCCACTCGGTGTGCGTCGTCGGCGGCGCGAGGCCCAGGCGGCCGAAGACGTCGCGGTTGAACCACACGAGGTTGCAGACGTCGACCGAGTGGGGGAGCAGGTAGACGCCGCCCGAGCGGTGCTCGAGGGCCGTCGGCGCGAAGGCCTCGGCGAAGGCCGGTGTGAGGTGCGGGCGCAGGTCGAGCGCCCACCCGCGGGCGACGGCCGTGTCGACCTTGTGGCCGTCCCAGGCGAACGCGACGTCGGGCTGCAGGCGGCGCTGGAACTGGAGGCGCCACCCGACGGTCGAGTAGACCTCGCTGTTCGAGACGAGCTGCTCGACGCGAACGCCCGGGTGGCGCCGCTCGAAGTCGGCGATCGCGTCGCCGAGGATCGCCCGCTCGCTCCGCGCCGTGAACGTGTGCGCGAGGCGGAGCACGTCGGGCCGCGGGCGCGGCAGGGCCAGCCGGTCCGCGAACAGGACCGCGGCCACGATCGTGACGACCAGCCAGACGCGCATGGCGCGGCATCCTGCGCCGGCCGGGCGCGAGGTCAAGGGGCCGGGCGCCGCGTCAGACCAGCGCGGGGAGCGCCTCCTCGGCCGGCAGCGCGACGCGCGCGTCGAGCCGCGCGGCGAGGTCGGGAGCGGCCGGGCCCGGGTTGACCTCGCAGGTCCACGCCGGGCGCGCGAGGTCGAGGAGCTGCGCGGGCGACTCGACCACGCCGATCGTGCCCACGAGCAGGACGAGGTCGACCGGGCCGGCGGCCGCGAACGCGCGCACGGGGTCCCAGCGCTCGTCGGCGCCCTCGCCGAAGAACACCACGTCCGGCCGGGCGACGCCGCCGCAGCGCGGGCAGCGCGGCGGGCCCGCCCCGGCGTCGTCGGACTCGCTCCGCCAGGGCGCGGCCCCGCAGGCGTCGTCGAGGCAGCGCTCGACCAGCGCGTTGCCGTGCAGCTCGACGAGCCGCTGGCTGCCGGCGCGCCGATGCAGGTCGTCCACGTTCTGCGTGGCGAGGAGGAGGTCTGGCACGCGGCGCTCGAGCGCGGCGAGCGCGGAGTGGCCGGGGTTCGGAGACGCGGCGCGCAGGAGCGCGCGGCGGGTCACGAAGCGGCCCCAGAAGCCCGGCGGGTCGCGGCGCAGCGTCGAGCCGAACGAGTCGCGCAGGTGGGCCGGGTCGTCGTAGAGGCTCCCGGCCGCCCCGCGGTACGTGGGCAGGCCGCTGGCGACCGAGACGCCCGCGCCGGTGAGGACGACGACGCGGCGCGCCTCGGCCAGGCGCGCGCGGAGCTCCTCGAGGGCGTCCACTACCGCGCTGCTTCGCGCGGCGGCGCGACGACGACGCAGCCCGGCGCCGACGTCGCCGGCACGGCGACCGGCTCGCCGGCGAGGACGGCCTGCAGGGCGTCCTCGAGGTAGCGGTGACGCGGCTCGGCGCGGCGGTAGCCCTGACCGTACTGGTCGTCGATCGCCCCGCGGTAGCGCAGGACGCCCTGGCGGTCGATCACGAAGCACTCGGTCGTGCGCTGGGCCTGGAGCTCCTGCACCCAGTCCCCGTGGAGATCGTGCGTGACGAGCGTCCAGCCGTGCCGCCCGGCCGCCGCGCGCAGGTCCTCGGGCGTGTCGCGCGCCGCGACGCCGACGACGAGGAAGCGCGCCTGCGGATGCCGCGCGGCGAGCTCGGCGATCCCGGGTGCGTAGAGGCGGGCCACCGGGCAGCGGAGCGAGGTGAGGACGACCACGAGGGCGCCCTCGCGGGCGAGGGCGTGGAGCTCCTGGAGCTCGCCGTGCGGCACCAGCGCGTCGAAGCCCATGGCACTGACGAGCCCGCCCACGCCGAGCGCCGTCGCCTCGTCCTTCGAGAGCGGCTGGGGCTCGACGGGCGGCGGCGCTGCTGCCGGCGCCGGTTCCGCGGGCGCCTCCGTGGCTCGAGGCGAGTCCGGGGCCGCCGGGTCAGCGACCGGCTCCGCGCCCTCCTCGGTCACGGGCGCGACGCAGCCGACCGCGAGCAGCAAGAGCAGCGAGAGCAGCGAGAGCAGCCGCGCCGCGCGCGTCACTTCCCGTCCGCCGGCGGCAGGTCGAGCGGGCTGGACGCCCCCTGCGTCGCCGCCTCCCACGCCGCGCGCTCGGCGGCGGTCGCCGGCACGACGTCCATGTAGCCGATCATCATCTCGTCGGTCGTCTGCTCGCCGAAGTAGACCGTGCGCGTCGGGTCGGGGTTCGCGGGGTTGCCGGCCGAGTTGTCGAACGTGGCGATCCCCATCATGCGCGCGCCCTTGGGCACGAACATGGGCTCCGCCAGGCGGTAGGTCGTCTGCCAGTTGAAGTCGTAGCGCGGGATCGAGAGCACCGGCCGGTGCGTGCCGTCGGGCAGGAGCAGCAGGTATCTGAAGCTCTCGCCGCGCAGGTGCATGTGCGGCGTCAGGCCGACGAGCATGGTGTCCTTGTCGAACTGGTAGCGCGCCCGCACCTCGTGGCCCTTCACGCCGGGCGGGATCGCGAAGCCGGTGCTGTTCAGCGCCACGGTCTGGGCCTCGCGCTGCACCTCGTCGGGCGCCGCGAAGTAGAGCCCCAGGCGCGTGCGGTCCTGCCGGACCTCGCCGTCGGGCGTGTAGTGCACCTGGAAGACGAGGGTCGACCCGCGCGGGAGGCGCTTGGCCGAGCCCGCCGGGAACGGGACCACCTGGTCGCCCGGCAAGGCGCTGGCGAAGTAGCCGTCGAGGCCGCCGCGCACCCGCGGCGAGGCGCCCGCCGCGCGCGGATACTGCACGAAGACCAGCACGTGGTGCACGACCGTCGGCGCGTCGACGCGCACCTCCATGGCGCGGATCCACTTGTCCTCGCCGAAGTCGGTCGCGACGCGGAAGTACTGATAGTCCAGCGTGCCGCGCGCCGGGACCTTGAACGGCCCCGGCGTCTGCACGACGGCGTCGGGCTCGCCGTGCACCCAGTCGCTCACCCACTCGCGCGGCTTCGGCGCGTCCTTCGGGTCGCCCTTCGGCCCGCCGGCCTCGATCCAGGCGAGCAGCGTGCTGCGCTCGGCGTCGCTCAGGGCGCGGCTGTTCGAGAACGTCCCCACGGCAGGGTCGGCGTGCCACGGCGGCATGCGCCGGTCGGCGACGACCTGGGCGATCGTCGGCAGGTCGGCGGCGACGTCGTCGTGCGTGAGGAGCGGGAAGGGCCCGACGCCGTCAGGGCGATGGCAGACCTGGCAGCGCTGCTGCAGGATCGGCTCCACGTCCCGGTGAAACGTCGGACCCCTCGCCGGCTCGTCGGCGCGCGCGAGCGGCGCGAGGGCGAAGGCGGTCAAGGCGAGGAGCGCGGGCTGGAGCCTCATGAACGCCTCCCAGGGCGCCCGATCATACGAGCCTGCGCTCACGCCCGTTGGACCGTCACGAGCGGCCGCGTCGCGCCCCGGAGGGCGGCCGCCGCACCCACGACGACCAGGAGCCCCGGCGCGTGGACGAAGGGCGACTGCAGGTGCTCCAGCCCCGCCCAGAACGCGCCGGCGCCGGCCGCGGCGAGCGGCGGCCCCAGGAGCAAGGCGCGGCTCAGGCGGCGCACCGGGGCCGGCTCGACGAGCTTCTCGGGGTCGGGCCGCGGGCCGAGGACCTCCGGCGGGGGCGGCGCCGAGCGGGGGCGGTGGCGCGAGACGAGCGCGACGCCCGCCAGGCCCAGGGCCAGCGCCGCCACGCCGACGGCCCACTCGCGCGCCGGGCGGCGCGCCGCGAGGCGCTCGAGGCGCCAGGCGAGCGGCCGATCGTCCGGGCGCAGCGGGCCGACGCCGCCGCGCTTCACGGTCAGGAGGCGCATGGCGCGCGCGTCGCTCGCGTACTCCTCGAGGTCGACGCCCTCGAGCAGGTACTCGTCGACGAGGTCGAGCGCCGCGTCGAAGCGCTTCGCCCTGAGCAGCGCGTCCCACGCGTCGTGGACGTCGGCATACCGCGGGCCGGGGTGGCGCAGCTCCGGCGCGGGCAGCCACTCCGGCCGCAGCCAGGCCACGTCCAGGCCCAGGGCCAGGACCAGCGCGCCGAGGAGGAGGGCGACCCCGCTTCGCATGGAGGCAGTGTGCGCCGCGGGCGCGCGTCGCACCAGGCCCAGCCCGGAGCGCGCTACCTCAGACGACAGGGTCGCGCCGCGCCCGCCACTCGGGCGCGAGCACGGCCATGACGAGGTCGTCGCCGAAGCGCCCGTCGCGGAAGTGCGCGTCGCGGAGCACGCCCTCGCGCACGAACCCGACGCGCTCGTAGCAGGCCACGGCGCGGGCGTTCCCGGCGTGCACGAAGAGCTGCACCCGGTGCAGGTCGAGCGTGTCGAACGCGTGGGCCAGCATGAGCTCGATCGCCTCGCGCCCGTGCCCCTGGTCCCACTGGTCGGGCTCGCCGATCACGATCCCCAGCTCCCTCGCGCGCGGCGCCTTGGTCGCGTGGAGGCCGACGAGGCCGATCGGCCGGTCGCCCTCGCGCAGAATGATCACGAGGATCAGGTCGCGGTCCGGGTCGAGGCCGCGCAGGAACTGCTCCTCGGCGCAGCGGGCCAGCGGCGTGGCGCGGGCCAGCGTCCGGCGCACCTCGGGGTGGTTGAGCCAGGCGCAAACGCGCGCCGCGTCCTCGACCTCGGGCGGGCGCAGGTACAGCCGGGGGCCGATCAGGAAGGGGTTGTCCACGGGGAGCTCTCCGGCGCGGGTCGACGCCCGACACACCCCGCGCTGTCGCGGGCCCGCGCGAGTGTCGGTCGGTCCGGCGCGACGCACCAGCGCGTCGCGCGACCGGCCGAGGCCTCTTGACACCTCCGGCGACGCTGCCCATGGTGGCCCGCCATGACCCCGCGCCGAGCACGCGACGGCTTCACCTGAGTCCGCCGGCCCGCGTGACCTCGACCGCAGGCTGCGGTCGCCCCCCGATTCCCCTCACCACCCGACCCGCCACCGCCGTCTCACCGGCCGCGGAGGCGAGGAGACCCCCATGCCCGGCCGCCGCGTCCCGCTGCTCTCCGTCCTCGTCCTCGTGCCCTGCGCGGCCGCACGGGCCAGCGACTCGATCTCCGCCGGCGAGCTCCGCGCCCTGGTCGACGGCGGCGGCGGGGTCAAGGTGATCGACGTCCGCTCGCCCGAGGAGTACGCGGCGGGGCACGTCCCGGGCGCCCTGCACCTCGACCGCCGCGCCTACGACAACCCCGACCAGGCGGCCGACGGCGCGGTCGCCTCGCCCGAGGTCATGAACGCGCTCCTGAGCGAGCGCGGCGTCACCCGCGAGGACGCCCTCGTCGTCTACGCGGGCGTCCGCAGCCTGCAGATGGCGACGCGCCTGTGGTGGCTGCTGAGGGCCTACGGGCACGAGACGCCGGTGCGGGTGCTCGACGGCGGCTTCGAGCGCTGGGTCGCCGACGAGCACCCGGTCGAGGCGGGGGCGCCCGCGGCCGTCGCGCCCTCCGACTACCGGGTCTCGGCCTTCGACGCCGGCCAGCTCGCCGACAAGGAGGCCGTCGCGGGGCGCGCGCCCGACGCCGTCCTGCTGGACGTGCGCGGCCTCGACGAGTTCACGGGCGCGCGCGTCATGGCCGGCGCCGGCCGCGGCGGGCGGATCCCCGGCGCGGTCCACGTCTTCTTCCGCGACGCCCTCGGCGCCGACGGCCTCCTCCGGCCGGTCGACGAGCTGCGGCGGCACTACGCGGAGCGGGGCGTCACACCGGACAGGGAGATCATCATCTACTGCATGCGGGCGCACCGGGCGTCCCACACGATGTTCGTGCTGAAGCACCTGCTCGGCTACCCGCGCGTGCGCGTCTACAACGGCTCGTGGATCGAGTGGAGCAACGACCCCGAGCGGCCGATCGAGAGGGACTAGCGCTTCCCGCTGGCCTGCTTCGCCACCGCCTCGGCCGCGCGCTTGGCCGCCTCGGGGTCGCCGAGGTAGTAGCGCTTGAGCGCGCGCAGGTCGCCGTCGAGCTCGTAGACGAGCGGGATCCCGGTGGGGATGTTCAGCTCGACGATCTCCGCGTCGCTCATGCCGTCGAGGTGCTTGACGAGCGCGCGCAGGCTGTTGCCGTGCGCGACGAGCATGACCTGCTTGCCCTGCCGCAGGTCGGGGACGACGGCGTCGTGCCAGTAGGGCAGCATGCGCACGACGACGTCCTTCAGGCACTCCGTCGCCGGCAGGGCGTCGGGCGCCAGCCCCTGGTAGCGCCGGTCGTGGCGCGGGTGCATGGCGTCGTCGAGCGAGAGCGCCGGCGGCCGCACGTCGTAGCTGCGCCGCCAGACCTTCACCTGCTCCTCGCCGTGCTTGGCCGTCGTCTCCGCCTTGTCGAGCCCCTGGAGCGCGCCGTACATGCGCTCGTTGAGGCGCCAGTGGCGGCGGACCTCGACCCACAGCTGGTCGAGCTCCTGCTGCACGAGGTGCATCGTGTTGATCGCCCGCTTGAGGAGCGACGTGTGGATCACGTCGAACTCGAAGCCCGCCTCCTTGAGCAGGCGCCCGCCCGCCCGCGCCTCGTCGCGGCCGGCGTCGGAGAGGTCGACGTCGATCCAGCCGGTGAAGCGGTTCTCGAGGTTCCAGGCGCTCTGGCCGTGGCGCAGGAGGACGAGCTTGGTCGTGGTCATGGCGGCCACGATACGGAGAGGAGCGACCGGCGCAACGGGGTGTCACCCTCCCTGCAACGTCGCGAGATCCTCCCAGAAGCCCGGGTAGCTCACGGCCACGCAGGCGCCGTCGTCGAGCGTCACCGGGCCGTCGGCCCTGAGGGCCGCGACGCCGAACGTCATGGCCAGCCGGTGGTCGCCGCCGGTCGCGAGCGTCACACCACCCCGGAGCACGCGGTCGGGGTCGCCCACGACGTCGAGGCCGTCGGGGTGCTCGGTCACGTCCACGCCCAGCAGCCGCAGCCCCGCCGCGACGAGCGCCAGGCGGTCGGACTCCTTGTGGCGCAGCTCGGCGGCGTCGCGGATCGCCGTCGTCCCGCAGGCGAACGCAGCGAGCAGCGCGAGCACCGGCACCTCGTCGATCGCGCGCACGACGAGGCCGCCGGCCAGCGTCGCCGCCTGCAGATCGCCCGCCGGCGGCGTGACCCGGAGCGTGGCCGTGGGCTCCACGTCGTCGCCCTCCGGCTCGCAGGCGACCTCGGCGCGCATCGCCGCGAGCGCCTCGACGAGCCCGACCCGCGTGGGGTTCACGGTCACGCCGCGCGCCGCCACGCGCGAGCCAGGGACGAGGAGCCCGGCCGCGAGGAGGAACGCCGCCGACGACGGATCGGCCGGGACGTCGAGCTCCCGCGCGCGCGGCCGCTGCCCGCCCGGCAGCACGAGCCAGCCGTCCGCCTCTTCGAGCCTCACGCCCATCGCGCGCAGCAGGCGCTCGGTGTGGTCGCGCGAGCGGGACGGCTCGCGCACCCGGGTCGTGCCGCGCGCCGAGAGGCCGGCCAGCAGCACGGCCGACTTGACCTGCGCCGAGGCCAGCGGCGCCTCGAAGTCGATCCCGGTGAGCGCGCCGCCCCGGACGTGGACCGGCGCCGTGCCGTCGGGCGACAGGTCGACCGTCGCCCCCATGCGCCGCAACGGGTCGGCCACGCGCCGCATCGGCCGGCGCAGGAGCGACGCGTCGCCGACCAGCGTGGCCACGAGCGGCCGACCCGCCAGGAGGCCGGTCAAGAGGCGCATGGTCGTGCCGGAGTTGCCGCAGTCGAGCGGGCCTTCGGGCCGGCGCAGGTCGCCGCCCGTGACCACCGCCTCGCCGCCCGTCCAGCGCAGGTCCACGCCCAGCGCGCGCAGGCACGCGGCCGTGCTGCGCACGTCGGCCGCGTCGAGGAGGCCGCGCGCGACCGTCGTGCCGTGGGCGACGGCCCCGAGCAGGAGGGCGCGGTGCGAGATCGACTTGTCGCCCGGCGGGCGGACCTCGCCCACGAGCGGCCCGCGCGCCGGCGAGACGACCCGCGCGGTCACGCCCGGGCCAGGACGGGGCGGCCGAGCGCCTGGCCGATCGCCCGGCAGTCGGCCACGAGGCCCTCGAAGTCCTCGGGCGTGAGCGCCTGCGGGCCGTCGGAGAGCGCCCGGTCCGGATCGGGGTGGACCTCGACGATCAGGCCGTCGGCGCCGGCGGCCAGCGCCGCCCGCCCGAGCGCCGGCACGAGCGCCCGCCGGCCGGCGGCGTGGCTCGGGTCGACGATCACCGGCAGGTGCGTGCGCTGGCGCGCGACGACGACGCCGGCCAGGTCGAGGGTCGCGCGCGTCGACGGCTCGAAGGTGCGGATCCCCCGCTCGCACAGGATCACGCGCTCGTTGCCCTCGCTCATCACGTACTCGGCCGCGAGGAGCCACTCCTCGACCGTCGCCGCCAGGCCGCGCTTGAGCAGCACCGGCAGGCCGCTCCGGCCACAGGCGCGCAGCAGGCTCACGTTCTGCATGTTGCGGGCGCCGACCTGCAGGAGGTCGACCTTGCCGCGGAACGCCGCGACGTGCTCCGCGTCGAGCACCTCCGAGCACACGGGCACGCCGAGCGCGCGGCCGACGTCGCGCAGGACGTCGAGGCCCTCGGCGCCCAGGCCCGGGAACGCGTAAGGGCTGGTGCGGCCCTTGAAGGCCCCGCCGCGCAGGAGGGCGGCGCCGGCGGCGACGACGGCGCGCGCCGTCCGCTCGACCTGCTCGCGCGACTCGACGGCGCAGGGGCCCGCGACGAGGACGACCTCGCGGCCGCCGAACGCGACCGGTGGGACGTCCTCGCCCACGGCGACGACGCTGCCGTCGGGCCGTGCGGCGCGGCCGGACCGGCGCAGGGCGTCGTCGGGGGCGGGCATGCGGGAGATGCTATCACCGCGACGCATGCCACGGCGGCCCGTCCTCGCCGGGCGCGAGGGACGTCGGCCCCCCAGGCTTGGACCACGCGCGCCCCGCCCGCGCGGAGCGTGCGCGACGCGCCGAGCGCCGCGCGCTGGCCGGGACGCTCCGCGCGAGCGGGGCGCGCGTGACCTGCGCTCGCGCCGAGCGGGGTCGAGTCACGGCCTCGGCGCCGAGTTCACTCAGTTCACTCGATCGTACAGATCGCGCTGGGGCGCTTGATCCGGAGCACCAGGCACTCGTAGACGCGGAAGGGGAAGTCCTGGTCGCGCTCGCCCAGGAACTGCACGGTCAGGTCCTCGGCCACGGCGATGTCGAAGTTCTGGTCGCCGGTCGACAGGAGCACCGCCTTGCCGTCGGGGATCACGGGGCTGGTGTAGACGCCGTCGTCGCACAGGCGCAGGATCGCGTCCATCTCGGGGGCGAACTGGCCCTCGCGCATGCGGATCAGGCGCGCGTAGTCCTTGGCCGAGACGGCCAGGGCGAACGGGCGGTGGTGGTTGCCCTCGAGCAGGACCTCGGTCGCGTTGACGACGTCCTGGTAGGCCACGCCGAACTTCGACCAGTCGCCGCGCTTGACCGTGTTGCGCCCCTCGACGTTGAGGAGCCCGGAGATGCCGAAGCGCGGCTCGCCGTTGAACAGGAGCTGGTCCTCGCGGTCGGCCACGAAGTGGGCGGCGCGGATCGCGCGCGAGGCGTCGAGCGGCGCGCCGAGCTTCTTCGATAGCTCCACGTCGCGCCAGTGGATCACGAAGTCCTTGTAGATGATCGGGACGCGGACGTAGGTCTCCTGCACGGCGACGATCGGGTCGGCGTCGTGGCGGCCGACGAGGTCGATCTCGGCGTCACGGTCGGGGCCGTAGACCTCGAGCCGCACGCTCTCGATCCCGGCGCCCAGCGGCCCGTAGAGGCCCAGGAAGCGCCGGCCGACGAGGGTGCGCCGCGCCTCGCGGACGATCTCGCCCTGCAGGTGCTTCCACTGCTCGTCGGTCATGGGGTTGAGCATGGTGGCCACGGGGGTCTCCTTCAGCGCAGGACGCGGAGCGGAACGGTGGGGGCGGGCTCGTCGCGGAGCGAGCCGACCGTGAAGCCGCGTGACGCGGGGGTCGTCCCCGCGCCGCGGGCCAGGGCCGCGATCCGCTGCACGTGCTCGTCCTCCTCGGCCCACAGGTGGTCGATGAGGGTCTGGCGCGTCGCGGGGGCCATGCCGGGGTCGGCCGCGACCTCCTGGAGGATCTTGCGGTGCTCGGCCTTGGCGGCGATCAGTCCCTCGATCGCCGCCGCCAGCGTCGCCCCGTGCTCGAGCTCCATGTCCGCCGCTCTCTCCGGTGAGCGCAGAAGTCTCCGCCACCGCGGCGCGAGCGTCAACCGGGTCACGACCATGCTATGACGGCCCCCCACGGAGGGGGAGCCATGGGTCGCAAGCGGCTACAGGGGCAGCGGGCGCTGGTCACGGGCGCCTCGAGCGGGATCGGGCTCGAGCTGGCGCGGGTCCTCGCCGAGGAGGGCGCCCACCTCGTCCTCGTCGCCCGGCGCACGGAGCGCCTCGAGGCGCTGGCGGCCGAGCTGAAGCAGAAGCACGGCGTGGACGCGCGGGTCCTCACGAGCGACCTGCAGCAGCCCGACGCCGCGCGGGCGCTCTTCGACCAGACCGAGGGGCAGGGGCTGGCGATCGACGTCCTGGTGAACAACGCCGGGTTCGGCAACTACGACGACTTCGTGGCGATCCCCTGGGAGCGGCACGCGACCATGCTCCAGGTGAACGTGGTCGCCTTGACGCAGCTCTCGCACCTGTTCCTGCCGAAGATGCTCGAGCGCCGCCACGGCCGCCTCATGAACGTGGCCTCGATCGGCGCCTACCTGCCCTGCCCGACCTTCGGCGTGTACGCGGCGAGCAAGGCCTACGTGCGCAACGTCACCGAGGCGATCGACTACGAGCTGAAGGGCACCGGCGTGCGGGCGATCTCGGTGTGCCCCGGCGGGACGACGACCGAGTTCCTCGACGCGGCCAACCAGCAGCTCAAGCCGGGCGCGAGCCTGGCCATGATGTCGGCCGAGCGCTGCGCGCGGATCGCGGTGAAGAAGATGCTGCGCGGGCGCCGCAACGTCGTGACCGGCTTCCTCAACTCGCTCGGCATGTGGCTGCTGCGCTTCGTGCCGCGCGGCCTCTACGCCTGGATCGGCGCGGCGAGCATGGGCGCGGCGGTGGAGAAGAAGCCGCGCGCGCTGGCGGCGACGCCGCCGCCGCCGGCGCTCCCGGGCCCCCCGGCCGGGGCGTAGGACCGCGGACTCCTGCGCACGCGGAACAGTTCGCGACTCCCGGGGCTGCGTGGCGTTGAGGTTGCGTCGGCCGCCGGCTTGCGGGCGTCGCGGCGGGCGCGGGGCCGAGGGGAGGACAGCCAGTGAACGCCCGCGCCGACGCGACGCCGCGCCGCGGCAAGGTGCTGGTGGTCGACGACCACCTCGACGGACGGCTGGTCCTCGCCGAGTTCCTCGCGGCCGAAGGGTTCGAGGCGGCCGCGGCGGCGACGGCCGACGCCGCCCTCGACCTCCTCGCCGCAGGGCCGCCCGACCTGGTCGTCCTGGACCTCCTCATGCCGCAGACCGGCGGAGTCCAGCTCGCCGCGGAGCTCCGCCGCCGCGCGCCGCGCCTGCCGCTCGTCGCCTACACGGGCGTCGTCGACCCGCGGCTGCTCGAGCGCGCCCGGGCGTCGGGGTTCGACCGCGTGGTCACCAAGCCCGACCTCCCGGGCCTGCTCGACGCGGTCGCGGCCCTCGTCCGCGGCCGGCCTCCGACCGCCGCTCGCCGCGGCCGGAGCGCGCGGCGGCGCTCCGGCTGACGCGCGCCGCCCGGTCACGCGGCCGTCATAAGAGCGTCGGCGCGAGAACCCGCTTGACCTGAGCGCGCGCATCCGCGACCGTCGCGCTCATGCGGTCCGTCGCGCTCCTTTCGCGCTCGCTCCAAGACCGGCGTCGCTCGCCGGCCTGGACCGCTCCCTCGTCCGACGCGGCCCTCACGCGGCCGTGCGACGACGGCTTCACCTGACGGCGCTGACGCCCGGCCGCGGTCGCGGCCTCCCCGAGCCCAGGTCCACCTCCCGGTCTGAACCGCTCCCGGTCTGAACCGGGGACTGACCCCGCCGACGACGAGCGCGCGGGGTCCGTCCGCGTGGGTCTCCTCCTCGCCCCCTCGGCCGCGCCTGCGCGCGACCGGGCCAGGACCTCGTCGCCACCCACGCTCGAGACACTTCCTTCCACCACGCACTGCACGGAAACACGAACCCCATGACCTCGACCCGCCTCCAGGTCCGGCTCGCCGGACCGCTCCTCCTCGGCCTCGTCGGCGTCGCCGCCGCGGCCACCACCCTCCCCGGCTGCGGCGGCTCCTCGTCCTCGTCGGGCGGCAGCGCCCGTCAGAGCGCTCCGCCGACGAACGTGATCCGCATGGGCGCGGCCTCGTCGCCCAAGTACCACGCGGTGTTCGACGCGATGAAGCGCGACTTCCTCCGTCAGGGCCACGAGTTCGAGTTCACGCTCTACCAGGACTTCTACGACGCCGGCGAGGGCTTCTTCGACGGCGAGGTGGACATCACCTGGAACGGGCCGATCGGCCACGCCCGCGCGATCCTGCGCAGCAACGGCCAGGTGCTCTCGCCGATCGCGCGCGACGTCGACATCCAGTACACGTCGCACGTCGTCGTGCGGAAGGACTCCGGGATCGACACGATCCAGGACCTCGTGGGCAAGACGTTCTGCGTCGGCTCGAGCGAGTCGCCCGAGTGCAACGACACGCCCATGTACTACCTCAAGCAGCAGGGCCTGGACGTCCCCGCCCAGTGCACGGTCGTGAGCCTCGACGGCATGGTCGACCTGGAGATGAACGACCGCTCCACGGCGAACGACATCCTGGCGGCGATCACCGCCGGCCAGGTCCACGCGGGCGCCGTGGGCGCGAACAGCACCCGGGCCCTGCGCGCCGACCCGAACTCGCCGCTCAAGGTGATCTGGATCTCGCCGCCCTACACGCACTGCATGTTCACGACCCACGCCAGCTACCACCCCACGCTCCTGAACACCTTCCGCCGCGTGCTCCTCTCGCAGCACATGTGGGACCCGATCGGCCGCGAGGTGCTGGTCAACGAGGGCAACGACCGGATCTGGGTCGACGCGTCCAACGAGCGTGACAGCGGCGGCTACGAGGCCCTGCTCTCGAGCCTCCAGGGCAAGCACCTGACGAAGGTCCGGCCGGCGGGCCAGCTCTTCCGCGTCGGCGCCGTGTCGTCGACGGCGCAGATCTCCTCGTTCCGCGCCCTGTACCGCTACTTCAGGAAGCTGGGCGAGCCCAACCTGGTCTACGTGATCTACGGCACGCAGGCGCAGCTCGACGCGGCCCTGCACGCGGGCCGCATCGACCTGGCCTTCAACAGCCCGCTCGCGCACGCCCGCGCGCTCGAGCGCACGGGCGGCACGGCGATCGCAGCGCTCGCCCGCGACACCGACCTGGCCACGCGCTTCCACGTCGTCGTGCGCAAGGACTCGGGCATGGCCGACCTGGCCGACCTCGCCGGCAAGACGCTCGTCCTCGGCAGCGAGGAGGCCGCGGCCCTGTCGGTCCTGCCGCGCCACCTGCTGCCGCAGGCGGGCCTCGACCTGGCGCAGGTCAACGTGTTGAGCCTCGACGGCCAGCGCGACGCGGAGTGGCGCTACGTCGACGACGCGGCCAGCGTGATGGCGGCCGTGACGGGCAACGTGGGCTACGCGGGCGCGGTGGACCAGGCGGCGGCCGACGCGATCGCCGCCGACCCGACGCACCCGCTGATGGTGCTCTGGTCGTCCGGGCCCTTCGGCGGGCGCACGGTCACGGCGCTCGACACGATCGACCCGGCGGTCCTGAGCCGCTTCCGGCAGGTCATGCTCGGCATGACGGTCGCCGACGCGACCGGCAACACGGTGCTCACCAACGAGGGCGCGACGACCTGGCACGTCGGCTCGAACGACGGCTACGCGGCGCTGCGGGCGGCGATCGTCCAGCAGCAGCTCCCGCTCACCACGCGCAGGTGAGCCGCGCGGCGCCGCGCGGCGGACCCCCGCCGCGCGGCGCTTCGCCTTCACTCCCGTGCGGTCGCCTCCCGGGACGCGGGCGACGCGCCGGGCGTCACGGCATCTTCGTCTTGCCCTTCGCCCCGCGTCCAGGCTGCTGCGGGGTGCGCTCCTCGCGCTTCCCACCGCGCCCGCGCCGCGCCGCCGCGCCGCCGCGCCCGCGCTCGTCCTCGGGCTCGAGCTCGCGCTCGAGCGGCTTGCGCCGCTTCTCGCGGTCGATCAGGGCCAGGACGTCGGCCACGCCCGGCTCGATCGGCCCCAGGTCGACCGAGACCTCGCGCGCGACCGTCTTCTCCTCCTGTGTCTTCTCCGCCTGCCGCCGCTTGCTCGCGCGCTTGCGCGCGCCCTGCTGCGCGCCCGCCTTGCCGCCCGCCTTCTTCTGCCGCTGGGCCACGTCTCCCGCTCCTAGTCCCCCAGGTTCGCGCCTTGCCGGCGGAGCTCCCCCTGCACCGCCGCCACGTCCACCTCGTGCGGGCTCCGGCCGGCCTTGGCCGCCAGGGCCGCGCACACCCCCGCCCCCTGGCCGGTCGCCATGGCGATCGGCATGACCCGGTACGACGAGTGCGCCTCGTGCGTGCCGGAGATGCAGCGCCCGGCGACCAGCAGCCGGTCGACGCCGCGCGGCAGGAGCGCGCGCAGGGGGAGGTCGTAGGCCTCGCCGGGCGGCACACGCTTGAGCACGGTGCCCTTGCCGGCCGGGTTGTGGATGTCGACCGGATAGGTGCCGCGGGCGATCACGTCCTCGAAGCGCCGCGCGCCGAGGACGTCGTCGGCCGTGAGCTGGTACTCGCCCAGGACCCGCCGCGTCTCGCGCACACCGATCGTCACGCCGCTCTGGACGACGTAGGCCGCCTCGAACCCCGGGACGTACTTGCGGAAGAAGGCCCCGAGCTGCCGGAGCTGGCGGCGCGCCTCCCACTCGGCGCGGGTCAGGTCCCACACGTCGATCCCGAGCGCGCGCGTGACGCGCGTCGTGTTGACCGCCACCTCGCGCGGGTGCGGCGTGCCGAAGAACAGGATGTCCTCGCGGGCCAGGTCCAGCTCGCCCGCCTCGGCGGCCGCGCGCACGAGGTCCCACAGGCCGTGCACGGCGCGCCACTGGTCGGGGTGGGCGCGCGCGTAGCCCTCGAAGGCGGCGCGCTCGAAGTCGGCCATGCGGAACATGAGCGTCATGGGCTGGACCAGCCCGTCGTCCTCGCGGCCGACCTCGAAGGCGGCCCCGGCGCGGGCGGCGACGTCGCCGTCCCCCGTGGCGTCGACGACGACGCGCGCCTCGACGACGACGGGGCCCGACTTCGTCTCGAAGACCACCCCGCGCGGGCCGCCGCGGCCGGGGAGGACGTCGCTGGCGAGGGCGTGGAAGAGGAAGCGCACGCCCGCCTCGTCGAGGAGCTCGAGCGCCGTGAGCTTGAACACCTCCGGGTCGAACGGCACGACGAAGCCCGTCTCGAGCGAGGGCGGGATCGCGCCGCCGTTCGTGACCAGCCGCTCCAGCAGGTCGCCCACGAAGCCGGCGATCACCGGGTGGCCGGGGCCGTGGTCGTCGGGCATGAGGCTGTTCACGCCCTGCCGCTCGAACACCGGCCGCTGCGTGTGCCACGACATGAGCGGCATGACCAGGGCGGCCGTGGCGTTGCCGCCGAGGAAGCCGTGGCGCTCGGCGAGCACGACGCGCGCGCCGGCGCGCGCGGCGCCGACCGCCGCCCCGAGGCCCGCCGGCCCGCCGCCGACGACGAGCACGTCGGCCTCGGCCGCGACCACGGCCCGCCTCGGGGCCAGGGTCACGTCGCGCGGGCGGTCGGGGCGCTCGAGGGGCGGCACGGCGCGCCTACCCCGGCTGAAGCCGGGCCGCGTCGGGCTCGGCGAGCAGGTCGGTCTGCCCGCCGAGGCCGCGCCGGCGCACGAGCTCCAGCAGCCGCGCGTGCGTGCGCCGCGCCCGGGCGCGGAGCTCCTCGCGCCCCGCGCCCAGGCGCGCGCGCAGCGCCTCGCGGTGGTCCCACGTGCGGTCGATCGTGGCCAGGAGGCGCCCGACGCTCGTCTGCTCGAGCGGCGGCGCCGGGAGCTGCAGCTCCTCGACCAGCCCGCGCACCTTCGACGCGTAGGGGAGCGCCACGAAGGGCACCCCCTGCAGCAGGGCGAAGATGAGGAAGTGCAGGCGCATGCCCACGGCGAAGCCCGTGCGGCCGACGAGCGTCAGGAGCTGCCCGGGCGTGTAGTCGCGCTTGAGCACGTGCGCCCGCTCGGCCAGGCGCATGCGCGCCACCACGCCGTGGCTGTGCTGCAGGTCCTCGTTGTGCCGCTCCATGGGGACGAACACCACCTGCGCGTCGAGGCGGTCGGCCACGAAGTCGGCGGCGTTGGCCAGCAGCGCGTGGTAGTGGTCGACGTCGAGGTCGGGCGCGGCCGGCCCGGGCTCGCGCACGGAGAAGGCCACCAGGCAGCGCTCGCGGTCGAGCGCCTGCAGCTCCGCCGCCGTGTCGTCGGGGAGCGCCTCCGGCTCGAGGAGCAACGCCGGGTCGGCCGTGAGCTCGACCTCGGCGCGCACCCCGACCTCCTCGAGGAGGCGCTTGCTCTGCCGGTCGCGCACCGTCAGGACGGCGGCCCGGTCGAGGGCCTCGCGCACCGCCTCGCGGTTCGCCTGCCCGGCCAGGGGGCCGACGCTCACGGCGTAGACGACCACCGGCACGCCCAGCTCGTGGGCGAGCTGCACCTCGCGCAGGAAGCGCTCCGCCTCGCCGTCGAACAGGATCCCCCCGCCGCCGAGGATCAGGAGGTCGAGCCTGGCGATCTCGCGCCGCGCGTCGTCGCGCGGCAGGTCACGGATGACCACCGCCCGCTCCACGCGGTGGCGCCGCAGCGTGTCAGCGCTGTCCCGCGTGTAGACGGTCAGCTCCGCCCGCAGCGAGGCCCGTACCTGCGCGACGATCGCGTGCAAGATCGCCTCGTCACCCATGTTGAGGCCCCCGTACGAGCCGGAGACCCCGATCCGCAGCCGTTCGCCGGGACCTTCCATCGGCGCCCCTCCCACCCCGTCCGCCTTGCCGCCGGCGCAAGCGGAGGCCCGAGACCCCCTGCGACGCCGGACGTGCAGCACACCCCACCCGTCGCCCAGCGAGGCGCAGGCCGCGCGGTTAGGATCCCGGAGCCCCCCGGGAGGGACTCCGGTGACCCCGCCGCGCCTCGGAGAGCTGGCCGTGCAGGCCGGGCTGGTGGACGCGCGCAAGCTGGACGACGCCCTGCGCCTCCAGCGCGAGCGCGCGGCGCGCGGCGACGTCCGCCGCCTGGGTGAGCTGCTCGTCGAGCGCTTCGGCCTCAAGCGCCCGTCCGTGCGCGAGCTCCTCGGGCGCCAGGGCGTGATCCCGGCGCTGTGCCTCCTGTGCCGGGCCCGCTTCAACGCCCTGGGCTTCCGCGGCGGGCGCGGCTGCCTGCGCTGCGGCCGGCGTCTCGAGCCGGCGCCCGCCGACGGGTCGCTGGCGGTCGAGGACGCGATCAGCGACCCCGGCCCGGCGGGCGACGCGCTCCTGGCGGAGCACCGGCGCGCCCTGCCGACGGTCGGGCGCTACCCGGTCCTGGGCGAGCTCGGCCGCGGCGGCATGGGCGTCGTCTACAAGGCGTGGGCGCCGGACCTCGGCCGGCCGGTGGCGCTCAAGTGCATGCTCGACCCGGACCGCGCCGGCTACGAGGACGTGACCCGCTTCCGGCGAGAGGCGCAGCTCACCTGCTCGCTGCGCCACCCCGGCTTCGTGCGCGGCGTCGGCTTCGAGCAGGCGGGGCAGGTCGGCGTGGCCGTCATGGAGTACCTCGAAGGCGTCGGCCTCGAGGTGCTCCTGCCGGCCGGCGCGCTGACGCTCGAGCAGGTCGTGCGCCTGGGCGCCCGGGTGGCGCACGCGCTGCACCACGCGCACCAGGCCGGGCTGGTCCACCGCGACGTGAAGCCCGCCAACGTGATCCTCTGCCGCGACGGGCGGCCGGTGCTCGTGGACCTGGGGATCGCCAAGGACTCGGGCGAGTCGGTCAGCCTGACGCTCGAGGGGCAGGTGCTCGGGAGCATCGCCTACATGGCCCCCGAGTACCTGCAGGGCGGCGTCCAGGCGCTCGGGCCGTCGTGCGACGTCTACGCCCTCGGTGTGATCCTCTACGACGCCCTGACCGACGGCGCGCACCCGTTCGGCGACCCGCGCGACGAGGAGGCCCTCGTGCAGGCGATCGTCCGCGACGCGCCGACGCCGGCGGCGTCGCGCCTGCCGGGCCTGCCGCGCGCCCTGGCGGCCGTCGTCGACCGCGCCGTGGCCAAGACGCCCGACGCCCGCTACCCCACGGCCCAGGCGCTGGCCCGCGACCTGGACCTGTTCGCCGCCACGCTCGGGTTCCCGCCCGACGGCGGGCTGACGCCCCAGGAGGTCGAGGCCGCCTTCGTGCGCGCCGGGCAGGCCCTGAGCAAGGGCACGCGCCTGTCGATCGTGTGATCGACGGCTGCGGCCGCGGATGCCGGGCGAGGGGGGGCGCGCGCGGGTCGTCGGTGTGGGCCGCCTCGCGAACTCCGTCCCGCGGCTGCGGTGCCGCGGTCCAGGCGGA
>JAHBXY010000126.1 GCA_019636275.1 Planctomycetota bacterium
CCCGCCGCGAGCGGGCCAGGCGGCGGCGCGCCCGGGAGGCGGCCGAGGCGGAGCGCGGCCGCCGCCGCGAGGCGTCGGCGCCGCCGTCCGACCAGGAGGTCGGCGACGAGGCCTCGTCGATCGAGGGCGCCGGCCCGGTCCTCGGCGGTCGCGATGGCGGTCGCGAGGGGGGCCGCGAGCGGGCCGACGAGGGCCGGCGCAAGTGGTCGCTCGACGACGTCGTGGCCGCCCTGCGTACGCGCTCGCGCCTGCTCGAGGACGGCACGGTCCACGTCAACGAGAAGCTCCTGCGCGCGCTGGCGAAGGTCGGCGCGCGGGCGCTCCCGGCCGTGCTCGAGGTCCTCGACGACACACGCTGGACGGCGCGCTGGGCGGCCCTGGCGGCCGTGCAGCGCATCGCCCTGCGTGACGACGCGATCGACGCCGAGGCGGTCGTCCCGCGGCTGGCGGGCATGCTCGACGACGCCAAGGGCCGCGTGCGCGCCAAGGCCGTCGAGGCGCTGGCGGCCCTGCGCGGCGCCAAGGAGGAGGTGCTCCCGGCGCTCGTGCGCGCGCTCGGCGACTCGAACGCCGAGGTCAGCCGGCTCGCCGTCATGCACGTGCTCGAGCTCGGCCTCGACCCCGACGACCTGACCGAGCGCATGGTCGCCGTGCTGACGAAGAAGCGCAGCGTCTACATGCGCGTCGGCGCGCTCCTCGTCCTCCTGCACCTGGGCAAGGCGGCCAAGCCGGCCATGCCGCATCTGATCGAGGCGCTCGAGGACCCGGCGGCCGAGGTGCGCGAGTACGCCAACCTCGCGCTCACGGCGATCCGCACCCCGTCGATGCGTCTGCAGGTCATCCGCACCGCGTCCATGCGCCTGAAGGCGGTCGAGGACGCCCCGGCGGCCGAGCCGAAGAAGAAGAAGACCGCGCCTGCGCCGGCGAAGACCGACGACGACGACGGTGATGACGACGGCGACGAGGCCGACGACGAGGCCGACGACAAGGCCACGGGGCCTCGGCGGCCGCTGATCCGGCGTCGCCGTCGCCGGCTGCGCTGATCCGTCCGTCAGGCGGTGGGCGCGAGGCCGCCGCGACGGATCGAGACCTGGGAGGCGTAACCCGCTGTGCAGAAAGGGCCGACCGCCCTGCCGCGCGGGACCGGCGGTGGACGCGCCCGGTCCGTCCCGTCGGGTCCGTCCGTGGGTCCTTTGTTCCCGTGATGGCGTCCGTGGCTGGAACGGAATCGCGAGACGAAACGAACGGCCCACCGTAAGTCACGACAACGTAAGACGAGCGCGCCTGGAGCGTCCGTTGCTCATGACCCCCTCGGGAATGCGAGAGGGGACGTCAGGGCCATGAAGCACGAGTTCGAGAACTACGACGACCGGTTCTCCTGCCCCAACTGCGAGGCGGGCCTGCCCTTCGACGAGTTCCCCCAGACCTGCGAGGACTGCGGGTTCCTGGTCGAGGTGTTCAAGAGCCGGGAGGAGGCCCTCCAGGCGATGACCACCTTCGAGGAGGACCCGGACGCCATCACCACCCGCCCCGGCCACGTCTACGGCCTCGGCTGGGTGATCGCCCACACGCGCCTGCTCCTGGCCTGATTCCTCTCCCGCCTCGGACGTCCCCCCTCACAAAGACAAGGGCCCCGCCGTCGGCGGGGCCCTTCGCGTTCCGGACTGCATGCTCAGGCGTAGTACTTCCCGAACCGGTTCTGGATGAACCGCTGGTAGTCGACGTCCTCCTGCCGCACGAACCCGCGCTGCGGCAGGTGGCCCTCGAACAGCAGGTCGAGGACGCCCGCGATCCCGGCCGCGGTCGTGATCTGGATCGCCGACCAGTTCGAGCCGGCGATCGTCTGGTGCGTGACCGTGCGCGCGTAGGTGCGCTCGACGTACTGCCCCTGCTGCTTGCCGATCGCCGAGACGTAGATCACGACGACGTCCTGGAAGGTCGCGGGCAGGCTGCGCTCGAAGATCGTGCGCAGCGTGTCGCGGTCCTGGTTCATCTTCAGCTCGTTGTAGAGGAACCGGATGAGCAGGTTGTGCCCGGGGTAGCGGATCGAGCGGTAGTTGAGGTTCTTCACCTTGCCCTGGAGCGACTGGCACAGGCTCCCCAGGCCGCCCGACGTGTTGAACGCCTCGTAGCGGGCGCCGTCGATCATGAGCTCCTCGAGCCCCTCGAGCGGCTGGACCCAGGCGGGCTCGCCGTCGCGCAGGACCTCGCACGGGTTGCCGTACTCGTTGATCAGCCCCTCGGTGCTCCAGGTGAGGTTGTACTTGAGCATGTTCGACGGGTAGCGCGGCAGGGCGCCCACGCGCAGCTTGAGGCTCTCGACCTCCTCCATGGGCTTCATCAGGTGGACGCCCGTGATCGTGATGAACCCGGGCGCCAGCCCGCACTGCGGGATGAACGCCTTGCTCGAGCGCTCCACGTTGCGCAGCACCGAGCGCGTCGTCTCGATGTCCTCGGTGAGGTCGAGGTAGTGCAGGTCGTACTTCACCGCCTGCTCGGCGATGAACGGGTTGCACTCGAACGGGCAGCAGGAGAGGACGGCGGCGGCGCCCGAGAGCACGGGCTCGAGCGTGCGCTCGTCGTCGAAGTCGACCTGGAACGGCTGGGTGTTGGGCACGTCGCGGACGGCGCGGCGGGCGGCCTCGAGGCTCACGTCGGCGACGCGCACCTGGTAGTCGCCCGAGTGGCCGAGCATGTGGGCGAGCATCCGGCCGATCTTGCCGGCGCCGAGGACCGCGACGGTGCGCATGGAGAGCCTCCTGTGGGGGAGGGCGGATTCTAAACCTCGCGCCGGTCGGGGGACCACGGCCGGCGCGCCGCGGGCGGGCGCTCGTGTAGGCGAGGCACACGGTCGGCGTTACCCTCGTGGCGTGGAGCGCACCGGGGGGGACGGGCGGCCGCGGCCGTGGCTGCCGGCGGTGGTGGTCGGGGCGGGGGCGCTCCTGGCCGCGCTGTCGATCCTCCTCGCCGGCTGGAGCAAGCAGCTCGTCAAGGAGTCGCTGCGCTTCGAGTGCGCCGAGCGGGCGGCCGCCCTGGCCCTGCGCGCCGACGTCGCGCTCGACCAGCGCGCGGCGGCCCTCGTGCGCGGCGGGGCCCGCCCGGCCGAGGCGTCGGCGGTGTGGTGGCTCGCGGCCGACGGCGCGGTCCTGGCGCGCGACCCCGCGGACGCCCCCGACCCGGCGCCGGCCCTGGTCGAGGCCGCCCGCGAGGCGCCGCCCGGCGAGCCCACGCCGATCTCCGCCCGCGTCGCGCAGGGGTGGCAGGCGGCGAGCTTCGCGCCGCTCCCGGCCGGCGCGCCCGACGAGGCGCGCGGCGTCCTCATCCTGTGGGACCCGGCGGCGCTCGAGGCGGCCCTGCTCCGGCCGCTCCTGGCCCCGGGCGACGGCGACCGGCGCTTCGAGGCGGTCCTCCTGCGCGAGGAGGAGGCGCCCTCCCCGCGGACGCGGGCGCTGGTGGCGCTGCACCCGCCGCTCGAGGCCTGGCGCGTGGCCGTGACGCTCGAGGACCCCGAGGCCGTGCGCTGGACCCTGCGCGTGCAGACGGCCCTGCTCTTCGCCGTGGCCGCCTGGCTGCTGCTCCTCCTGGCCGTGAGCGTCGCCGCCTGGATGCGGAGAGAGCGCGCGCACGCGGCCCGGCTGGCCGCGCGCGAGCAGCTCCTGGCGCGGGCCTACCACGAGCTGCAGACGCCGCTCATGCTCCTGCGCGGCGCGGCCGAGTCGCTCGAGCGCGGCGTGATCGACGACCCCGACGAGGTGCGCCGCTGCGTGGGGATCGTGGCCCGCGAGGAGGAGCGGCTCACGCGCAGCATCCGCCGCCTGCTCCGCTGGCTGCGCGCCGAGGGCGGCGGCGACGGCGCGGCCCTGGCGCCCCTGCGCGAGGAGGTCGAGGCGGCGGCGCGCGAGCAGGAGCCGGCGCTGCGCGCGCGCGGGGTGCGCCTCGAGCTGTCGCTCGACGGCGCGGCCGCCGCCCTGCGCGCCCCGCGCGACCTCGTGGCCGACGTCGTGCGCGAGCTCCTCGTCAACGTCGAGAAGCACGCCCGCGGCGCCACGCGCGCGCGGGTGTCGCTCGTCGCCGGCCCCGGGCGCGGCCGGGCGCAGGTCCTCGTCGAGGACGACGGCCCCGGCTGGCCGGCGAGCGGCGACGACGCGCCGGCGCCGGTCTCCGGCTTCGGCCTGGGGCTCCTGCGCGAGGGGCTGCTCCTGTGCGACGGCGCCCTGCGCCTCGAGCGCGGCGCCAACGGGCGCGGGGCGCGGGCGGTGGTCGAGGTGGCGGCGCGGCCGGCCCGCCTCGAGGGGGCGACATGACCGACGACGCGGCGCCGCGGGTCCTCGTGCTCGAGGACGAGGCCGACCTGGCCTTCCTCCTGCGGCGCAACCTCGAGCAGCAGGGCTACCGCGTCACCGCCTGCGGCACCGTCCGCGAGGCGCGCGAGGCGCTCCGCGGCGGGCCGCCCGACGTCCTGCTCCTCGACGTGAACCTGCCCGACGGCAGCGGCTTCGACCTCCTGCGCGGGCTGCGCGCGCAGCACGTGTTCGCGCCGGCGGTGTTCCTCACCGCGCGCACCGACGAGGCCGACCGCCTCACCGGCTTCGCCGTGGGCGGCGACGACTACGTGTGCAAGCCGTTCAGCCTGGCCGAGCTCGTCGCCCGCGTGGGCGCGATCGTCCGCCGCAGCCGCCAGGCGGCGCAGGGCCCGTACGTGGGCCCCGGCTTCCGGATCGACTTCGACCGCTTCCGCCTCGTCCGCGGCGACGCCGAGCACGCGCTGACCTACCTCGAGGCCGAGGTCCTGCGCTACCTGACCGCGCGCCCCAACCAGCCGGTGAGCCGGAACGACCTCCTCAACGACGTGTGGGGGCTCGACCGCTTCCCGACCACGCGCACGGTCGACACGCACATGCTCAACCTGCGCAAGAAGCTCGAGGACGACCCGGCGCAGCCGCGGCATCTGCTGACCGTCCACGGGGTCGGGTACAAGTTCGTGCCCTGAGTCAGGGGAGGGCCGCGAGCTCTTCCACGCTCCGCGCCAAAAAAGGCGGGCTCGCCTCGCGCTCGCGACCCACGGTGCTGGCGACCTCGGGGCGGTAGTGGTGCCCGGGCAGGATGAGCGTCTCGGGCGGCAGGGCCTTGACCCGCTGGATCGACGCGAACATGGCCGCGTCGTCGCCGGTGTCGAGGTCGGTGCGCCCGCAGTCGCGGATGAAGATCGTGTCGCCCGTGAGGAGCGCGGGCGGTTCGAGGCCCTCGACGAGGTAGCAGGCGTGCCCGGCGCTGTGCCCGGGCGTGTGCAGGGCGCGGACCTCGAGGCCGCCCACCCCGAACGCCTGCCCGTCCTCGACCAGCGCCGGCCGGCGCCCGTGCAGGACGCCCTCGATCCGGTGCAGGTCGGCCTCGTGCAGGACGACCGTCAGCTCCGGCCGGTCGCGCACGAGGGCCGGCAACCCGGCCACGTGGTCGAAGTGCGTGTGGGTGATCAGCACGCGGTCGAGCGTCAGGCCGTGCGCGCGCAGGGCCTCGAGCGGCGTGCTCACGTCGGCCTGCGGGTCGACGAGGGCGGCGCGGCGCGCCTGCCAGTCGATCAGCAGGTAGACGAAGTTCTTCATGGGGCCGAGCTCCCACTGGGCGATCGGCTGGCCAGCGACGAGGCCCGGGGCGGCGGTGCCGGCGAGGTGCGAGGGGAGCATGGGCGGCCTCCGCCGGGCATCGTAGCGCGCTCACGTCCCCTCGTAGGTGACCATCCAGATCCGGCCGTCGCCGCGGAAGAAGCGGCGCGCCGCGGCGACGTCCATGCGCAGCCGGCGCCCGGTGTCCGAGTCGTTGAGGACGAGCGTCCGCGGCGCGCCGTCGGGCCCGCGCTCGTAGCCCACGGCCACGAGGTAGTGCCCCGAGCCGTAGACCCTGACGCGCGCGCCGCCGCCCTCGAAGCGGGCCGAGAAGCTCCCGGTCCCGGACATGAGCACCGGGCGGCCCTCGTCGAGCGAGCGCGCGACGTCGCTCAGCCGGCCGTTGGTGACGAACTTCGCGCCCTTGAGGCCGAGCTCGCGCGCCCGCTGGGCGAGCTTGCCGCCCCAGCTCCCGACGCCCGGCTGGTAGGGGCGCGCGCCGCGCAGGGCCACCGCGTCGGCGCCCGGGTCGGCGAGCCCCTCGAGGCGCAGGACCATGCGCAGCGAGGTCGGGCCGCAGTAGCCGTGCGGGTAGCTGCCGCCCTCGCGGTACTGGTCGAGCAGCGGCGTGCGCCGGGCGCGGTCGTGCAGGCGGTCGCGCGCGGCGGCCGACCACTCGGCGTCGCGGAGGTCGCGCGCGCCGCGCAGGTGCAGGAGGGCCATGCCCTCGGCGTCACGCGCCTCGGCCCGCCGCCCGGCGGCCCGGTGCTCGCCCATGCGGATCACGTAGACCCGCGAGAGGAAGTAGCGCGCCTTGGCGTCGCGGAAGGCGGAGCGCTGCACGGCGCCGCGCATGACCTCGAGCGCGTCGGCGGTGCGGCCCGCCTGCTGGAGCGCCGCGGCGCGGCGGATCGCGCCGTCGACGTCGGCGCGCGAGCCGTTCGTCGGCTGGGCGGCGGCCGGGGCGATGCACAGGAGCGTGAGGAGGAGGGCGCGCGTCACCGGTCGCGCGTGGGTCGTGGTCATGCCGACCGCCACAACAACCCGCGTTCCAGGCCCTATCTCCTGCCAGGGGCGCGCGGACGTCGCACGGTCCGTGTCGGGTGTCTACGGGCGTGACGGGTGCCGTGTCACCCGGCCTGGTAGGCCGTGTCACCCGCGCCCGGCGTGAACGCCGCGGGCGCCCGCACGCGCCGCAGGTTCTCGCGCGCCTCGGCGCGCACGCGCAGGTCGGGGCCGACCGACACCTCGACGGGGATCCAGGCGTTGGCCGGCAGCCCGCGCGGCAGGGTGAAGCGCGCGCGGGCCACGAGGCGCGCCGCCTCGCCCTCGCCCTCGAGCAGGTCCACCTCGAGCGCGTCCTGGCCGGCCCGCGACGTGGCCAGGACGATGCGCGCCGCCGCCGGCAGCCCGCCCCCGGCCCGGACGAGCACCTGCTCGGTCCCGTCGGGGCCCCGAGCGACGAGCGCCGCGGGCGCCGTCACGCGTCGCCTCGCCGGGCGGCGGAGAGGACCTGCCCCAGGTCGACCTCGTCGGGGCCCGGCCGGTGGCCGCGCGGGACGAGCTGCTCGTCGAGGACGAAGCAGCGGCTGGCCAGGAGCGGGTGCGTCCGGTGGAGCGCCTGGCGAAGCGCCTGCCCGGGGGCGCCCGGCAGGGCCAGGAGCGCGGCGGGCTCGACCGGCCCGCCCGCCAGGACCACGGCGGCCTCGGGCGTGTCGGCGCGGCCGACGTCGAGGCCGGCGCCCTCGAGGGCACCGGCCACGGCGTCGGTCGTCGGCGCGCCGCCGGCCGGCTCGAGCAGGACCACCCGCGGCCGGCGCAGGAGCGTGAGCTCGACCGCCAGCCGCCCCGCCTCGGACGGGGCCAGGCGCACGTCGAGGCCGCTGCGCTCGGGGTCGGGGCGCTCCAGCTCGCCCGCCAGGTCGCCCGGCGCGTCGACGGCCGCGTCGAGCCGCACGCGCAGCCGGCCGCCGTCGGCGCCCGCGCGAAGGCGCAGGCCCGTCCCGGGCCGGGCCTGGCCGCGCAGGGCGAAGCCGACCGCCAGGAGCGCCGGGACGAGCTGCTCCTGCTCGGGGCCCACGGCGCGGCGGGCGACCTCGGGCGCGCACTCGGCCTCGACCGGGAACGTGCCCCCGCCGGCCAGCCCGAGCAGCTTCTTCACGCGCTCGACCACGTCGCCGAACCAGCGCAGCTCGCGCGGGCGCGCCCGGCCCCGCGCCGCCCGGAGCGTCTCCAGGAGGCCGCGCAGGCGCAGCGACTCGCGCGCGACCGGCTCGCAGCCGTGGCACAGGAGCGGCGTGAGGGCGTTGTTCATCTCGTGCGTCACGGCCGACATGACGTCCTCGGTCCGCGCGGCGCGCCCGGCCCGCCGCGCCCACTCGAGCTCGCGCTCGAGGAGGCGCGCCGCGGCCCGCGCCAGCCCGCGCTCCCCGTGGCCCGGCGGCCGCACGGGGCAACGCCGCCCGCCCCCGCCGGCAGGCGCGCGGCGCCACTCGAGCGCCGGGCCGGCCACCAGGACGCCGGCGTCGGCGAGCGTCACCTCGACCGCGACCTCGGCGCCGAGGAGGTCCCCCAGCCGCGCGGCGAACGCGCCCAGGCGCGGGCCGAGCGGCCCGGCGCCAGCGAGGGCGTCGATCAGCGCGGCGAGCGCGCTCCCGGGGTCGAGCCCTGCCGCGGCCTCGGACATCGCAGCGAGGCTACCGCCGCCGGGCCTCGGGGCACAACCACGAGCGCGACCCGCCGCCCCGGGTGGCCCGCGCCGGGTCGAGCAGATACCTTGCTCTCACCGTGGCCAAGGCGCGCAGCGTGCTCGACGTCCTCGTGATCGACGACGACCCGGGGGTCCGGGACGCCGTGAGCGCCACCCTCGCCCGCCAGGGCCACGCCGTGCGCCTGGCGGGGTCGCTGGCGCAGGCCCGCCGCGAGTGCGAGCACGCCGCGCCGGACGCCGTGTTCCTGGACCTGCGCCTGCCCGACGGCGACGGCATGGACCTGCTCGCCGAGGTGCGCCAGCGCACGCCGCACGTCGAGGTTATCGTCATCACCGGGTTCGGCGACGTCGACCTGGCCGTGCGCGCCCTGCGCCTGGGCGCCAAGGACCTGCTGGAGAAGCCGTTCACCAACGAGCAGATCGCCGCCGCCGTGCAGGACATGGTCGGCCTGGCCACGGTCGTGCGCCGCGCCGACGAGCCCGGCGTCGCCCGCGCGCCGCAGCTCATCGGCGCCAGCGCGGCCCTCGTGGGCGTCTGCCGCGAGATCCAGCTCGTGGCGCGCACGCCGGCGACGACGGTCCTGCTCCTGGGCGAGAGCGGCACCGGCAAGGAGCTGGCGGCCCGCGCCATCCACGGCTCGAGCGACCGCGCCCGCGGGCCGTTCGTCGCGATCAACTGCGCGGCCCTCACCGAGACCCTGCTCGAGGCGGAGCTGTTCGGCTACGACAAGGGCGCCTTCACCGGGGCGTCGAGCGACGGCAAGCCGGGGCTGTTCGAGACCGCCGACGGCGGGACGATCCTCCTCGACGAGATCGGGGAGATGGACCTCGGCCTCCAGGCCAAGCTCCTGCGCGTCCTGCAGGAGCGCGCCGTCAAGCGCGTCGGCGGCCTGAAGGAGCGGCCGATCGACGTGCGCGTCGTGGCCTCGACCCACCGCGACCTGGCGACCCTCGTCGACGCGGGCCGCTTCCGCGAGGACCTCTACTACCGCCTGACGGTCATGCCGATCACCATGCCGCCCCTGCGCGAGCGCGCGGGCGACGTGGACCTCCTGGCGCACTACTACCTCAAGACGATCGCCAGCGAGCTGGGGCGGACCGGGCTCACCGGCTTCGACCCGACCGTCCTCGAGCGCTTCCGCGCCCACCCCTGGCCGGGCAACGTGCGCGAGCTGCGCAACGTGGTCGAGCGGGCGGTCATCGTCACGCGCGGGCCCACGGTGCAGCTCGAGGACCTGGCGCTCGGGGGCCGGCCGGGCACGGCGCGCACGCCTGCGCCGACCGCCGTCCGGCCGGGCGCGACGATGTCGTCGGCGTCGTCGACATCGTCGGCCGCGGTCGTGCTCGAGCTCCCCGACATGCGCCTCGAGACGGCCGAGCGCGCGCTGGTCACCCGGGCCATGGACGCCGCCCGCGGCCAGAAGACCCGCGCGGCCGAGCTCCTGGGGATCAACCGGGCCACGCTCTACAACAAGCTCAAGCTCTACGGGTTGGCCGCGGAGGGCGAGGCCCAGGCGTGAGGCCAGGGGTCCACGTCGCCACGTCACGGCGTCGTAACCCTTGCGTTGACGCGCCCTGGCGGCCCCTCTAAGATGCCGCACCTCAGGGGCTCGGGCTCGCCGAACGCGTCGCCGGGAGGAAGTTTGCGCGTCACCTTCTACGGGGTGCGGGGGTCGTTTCCGGTCGCCCACCCGAAGGTCACCCAGGTCGGCGGGAACACGTCCTGCGTGGTCGTCCGCGCGCCGGGCGCACCGGCGCTCATCATCGACGCCGGCACGGGCACCCGCGCCGCCGGGCGCGACCTCATGCGCGAGGAGTTCGGCGACGGCGTGGGAGAGGGGGCCTTCCTCTTCAGCCACACCCACTGGGACCACATCCAGGGCTTCATGTTCTTCGAGCCCTTCTTCCGCGCGGGCAACCGCTTCACGGTGTGCGCGCGCGGCAGCCACGACCGGCGCCTGAGGCAGGTGTTCGCCGGGCAGGCCGAGAGCCCCCACTTCAGCTACGGCCTCGACGCCTTCAAGGCGGCGGTGGACTGGCGCGCCATCAAGGAGGGCGAGTCGTTCTCGATCGGCCCCTGGCGGGTGCGCACGGTGCGCCTCAACCACCCGGGCGTGGCGATCGGCTACCGCGTGGAGCTGGGCGACAAGTCGTTCGTCTACATGACCGACACGGCGCCCTACGACGACCAGCTCCTGTGCGAGGGCTTCCACGAGCGCAAGCCCGACTCGGACCCCGAGGTCGTGGCCAGGATCCGCGAGTGCGGCCGGGCGCTCGAGGAGTTCGTCACCGGCGCCGACGTGCTCCTCTACGACACGTTCTTCACGCCCGAGCAGTACGCCGTGAACCCCCACTGGGGCCACAGCACCCCCGACGAGGGGATCCGCCTGGCGCGCCAGGGCGGCGTGCGCCGCTTCTACAACTACCACCACCACCCGGAGGCCTGGGACGACGTGCTCGAGGGGCGCGTGAAGGACTACGCGCGCCGCCTGGGCGGGTCCGACCTCGAGGTGCTCCTGGCGCGCGAGGGGGAGGCGGTGGAGCTCTGATGCGCGTCCGCTTCTGGGGAGTGCGCGGCGCGCTGGCGACCACCGAGCCGGGCGCGCAGGGCGTCGGGGGCAACACCCCCTGCGTCGAGGTGCGCGACGAGCGCGACGCGCTCGTCGTGCTCGACGCGGGGATCGGCCTCTACTGGCTGGGGCGCAGCCTCCTCGCCGGACCGCACGGGCGCGGCAAGGGCGAGGTCACGGTCCTGCTCTCGCACACGCACTGGGACCACATCCAGGGCTTCCCCTTCTTCGTGCCGGCCTACATCGCCGGCAACCAGGTCTCGATCTGGGGCGGCGTCACGCCGCACCTCGAGGACATCCTCGAGGGGCAGCTCAACCCGATCTACTCGCCGATCGTGAGCCTGGCCAACATGGGGGCTACGATCCGCGTCAAGCAGCTCGAGACGCAGGAGGGCGCCATCGCCGTGGGCGACCTGCGCATCAGCCACGCGCGGCTGCACAACGGCAGCCACGACTGCGTCGGCTACCGCATCGAGGAGGGCGGGCGCGCGCTCTGCTACGTGGCCGAGGTCCAGCACGCCGGCGGCGCGCTCGACCCGGCGGTGGTCGAGCTGGCGCGCGGGGCGGACATCCTCATCCACGAGGCCTACTTCACCGACGAGGAGCTCGCCCAGGGCGGGCGCGTCGGCCTGGCCGGGCCCGCGTCGCCGCGGTCGCAGGGCCACTCGAGCTACGGGCAGGCGACCGACCTGGCGCTGGCCGCCGGCGCGCGCCGGCTCTACTACTTCTATCACCACCCCGACCGCGACGACGCGGCGATCGAGGCGCTCGTGGCCGCGCAGCGCGACCGGGTCGCGGCGCGCGGCGCGGCGCTCGAGGTCGACGCGGCGCGCGAGGGGACCGAGCTCCGCATCTAGACCCGCCTGCCGAAGAGGGGGACGGCCCATGACGCTCCAGCCGAACCAGCCGCCGCGCCCCCTGGGCTCCTCGGGCATGCAGCGCCCGCTGCCGGCCGGCCCTGGCCCCGCCGGGCAGCCGCAGCGGCGCGTGTCGCTCGCGCCGCCGGGCGCGCAGCCGGTGAGCGTGACGCCCGTGTCGGTCACGCCGGTGCAGGTCACGGTCACGCCGCAGGGGGCGGCGCCCGCGGCGCCGGCGCAGCCGGTCGGTGTGTCGGTCACCGGCGGCCTGAAGCCCGGGATGGCCAACCCCAACGACCCGAGCCTCAAGCCGCTCGAGCGGCTGTTCGCGCTCATGGCCCAGTACGACTCGTCGGACCTGCACCTCAAGGCGGGCTGCCCGATCATCATGCGCGTCAAGGGCGACATGCGGCCGCTCCAGGGCGCGCCGATCTCGTCCGAGCAGATCTACGAGTGGCTGAAGGACATCACCACGCCGGAGCAGCTCGCCGAGTACGACAAGCGCGGCGACCTCGACTTCTCGCACATGCTGCCCGACCAGGCGCGCTCGCGCTTCCGCCTGAACGTGTTCCGCGACAAGAAGTCCAACGCCCTGGTCGCGCGGCGCATCAGCACGACGATCCCCACGTTCGAGCAGCTCAACCTGCCGGCCGGCTCGCTGACGAAGATCCTCGACGCGCACGACGGGCTGATCGTGCTCGCCGGCGTCACGGGCTCGGGCAAGTCGACCACGATCGCCGGCATGATCGACTACCTCAACTCGACGCAGGCGCTGCACATCATCACGGTCGAGGACCCGATCGAGTACGAGTTCAAGAACAAGCGCTCGTTCATCTCGCAGCGCGAGATCGGCGTCGACTGCGAGAACTTCAAGGCGGCGATCCGCACGATCGTGCGCCAGGACCCCGACGCGATCCTGATCGGCGAGATGCGCGACCCCGAGACGTTCGAGTTCGGCCTCACGGCGGCCGAGACGGGCCACCTCGTGTTCGGCACCCTGCACGCGGGCACGGTGGCCCAGTCGATCGGCCGCGTCCTGGGCCTGTTCCCGACCGACAAGCACCCCATGCTGCGGCAGGGCCTCCAGTTCAACCTGCGCTCGATCATCTGCCAGAAGCTGGCCCCGTCGCCGAAGTTCGGCCGCGTGCCGCTCAACGAGATCCTCATCGCCACGCCGATCGTGAAGAAGGTCCTGGCCGACGGCGAGGACAAGAAGCTCATCGGCATCATGGCCGGCGCGCGCGACGACGGCATGATGACCTTCGACCAGTGCATCGTGGAGCGCTGCAAGGCGGGCGACATCACCGAGGAGACCGCCATGGAGTTCGCCACGAACCCCGAGCAGCTCCGGCTCGCGCTCCAGGGGATCGTCCTCGGCGGCTCCAAGGGCGGCATCGTCGGGTGAGGTGTGCTCGACGGCTGCGGCGGACGTGTCCTGGCCGCGGCGGCGCGCACGCGGGCTCGAAGCAGGACGGCGACGTCGTCGCCCGTGGCGCTCTGCCGCCGCGGCTCGGCCTCGTCGCCCTCGCCTCGCTCGCGGCTCCGATCGAGGGCTGTTCACCAGCCTCATGGGAGGAGGAACGATCTCTTCCCGCGCTCTGAGCCGCCCGGCGGCCTTCGTCGACCGCGACGGCGTGCTCAACCGCCGGCCCGGGCGCGGCCACGTCCTGCGGGCCGAGGACCTCGACGTCCTGCCGCACGCGGCCGAGGGGCTCGTCGCGCTCAGGGCCCTGGGCTACGCGATCGTCGTGGTCACGAACCAGCGCGCCGTGGCCCTGGGCACGCTCGCGCCGGCGGAGCTCGAGCGCATCCACGCGCGCCTCGTGGCGGAGCTCGCCCGCGGCGGGGCGACGGTCGACCGGATCGAGCACTGCCCGCACGACGACCAGGACGGCTGCGCGTGCAGGAAGCCGCGGCCCGGAATGCTCCTGCGCGCGGCCCTCGCGCTCGGGCTCGACGTCTCGCGCTCCGTCCTGATCGGCGACGACCCGCGCGACCTGGCCGCCGCCGAGGCCGCCGGCGTGCCGGTCCGCGTGCTCCTGCCGTCCGACGGCGACCTGCGGGTGGCGGTCGACGAGGTGCGCCGCCGCGTGGAGGTCGCGCCGCCCGTCGCGTGACGCTCACGGAGGCGGTGCGCCCGAGCAGCGGTGATCCTCGACGCCGGCTGGACCCCTCGACGGCGAGGCGGCGGGCGCGGGGGCGCGTAACATGCCCCCGTGGCCTACCGCATCAGCTACTTCGACGTCGTCGGCCGGGCCCTCGGCGGGCCGGGCGGGAACCCGCGCGAGGTCGCCCGCGCGATCGAGCGCCTGTCGGCGACCTTCCGCGAGGGGCGTGACGACTTCGACCGCTCGGCGGTCGGGCGCGCCGCCTACCTGTGGCACCTCCTGCCCGCCCACGTCTGCGACCTGTCGCGGCTGTTCCTCGACGCGCTGGACCTCGACGACGCGCGCGAGGAGGTCTCGCTCCTGGGCCTGGGCGCCGGGCCGGGCAGCGAGGTCCTGGCGCTCCTCGAGGCGCTGACCGCCACGCGCGCCCGCGGCGGCCTGCCGGCGCTGCGCCGCGTGCGCGCCCGCCGCGTGGACCTGTCGGCCGAGTGGGACGCGTCGTTCGCGGCCCTCCTCGATGCCGCGCGGCCGGTCCTGGCGCAGCGCGATCCGGGCCTCGGCCGGGACTGGACGATCGACGCGCCGCGCTCGCTCGCCTGCGACCTCGCCGCGCCGCCGCTGCCGGCCGAGGTGCTGGCGGCCGCCGGCGAGGCCGACCTGGTCGTGGCCGCCAACCTCCTCACCGAGGTGGCCCCGCGGGGGAGCGACGACCTGCCCCGCGGCCTGGCCGACGGCCTCCTGGCCCTGTGGAGCGCCCTGCGCCCGGGCGCGCAGGTGCTGCTCGTCGACCGGGCCGGGGCGCCCGGCGCCGAGGCGCGCCTGACCGCCGCCGCCGCGCTGCTGGCCCGGGCCCGGCCAGGCGCCGTGGTCGACGGCCCGCGGCCGCGTCAGACCCGCTGCGCCTGCGCCCTGACCCGCCCGGTCAAGGCGCTCTACGAGCTCGTGCGGTTGCCCACGACGAAGGACCAGGACCGGCCCGTCCTCAACTGCCGGACGCTCTGGTGCCACGCGCGGGCGTGACCGGCGGCGCCCCGGCTTGCGGTCGGCGCGCCGGTCGCTAGAGTGAGTTCCACGTCGGCGGCCCCGGGGGCCGGCGCGAAGGACCTGCGCACCAGGCTGCGCAGCAGAGGAGGGACCATGCAGCTGCTCTCGAGTTCGCCCACGGACGCCGTTCAGTCGGGCGCGCCCGCCATCGCGAGCCTCGGCATCGAGGCGCGGCTGGGCTTCCTGCAGAAGACCTACGGCCTGTTCACGGCCGGGATCGGCGTGTCGGCCGTCGGCGCCTATGTGGGCACGTCGGCCCTCATGGCGGGCGCCTACCCGGCGCCCCTCCTGAGCCCGCTCGTCGGCCTGATCGGCTACCTGGTGGCCTTCTTCGCCGTCTACATGCTCCGCAAGGTGCCGGTGGTGAACATCGTCGCCCTGCTGGCGTTCACGTTCGTCAGCGGGCTCATGATGTCGCCGCTGCTCGTGTTCACGCTCATGAGCAAGGGCATGGCCGTCGGCCTGGCGAACATCATGACGGCCTTCGTCGGCACGACGCTGGCCTTCGGCGGCCTGTCGGCATACGTGTTCATCAGCCGCAAGGACTTCAGCTACCTGGGCGGCTTCCTCTGCGTCATGCTGCTGGGGATCATCGGCTTCTCGCTGTGCACCTGGATCTTCGGCATCCAGGTCGGCGCGGGCACGTGGATCGCCTTCAACGTCTTCGGCCTGGCCGTCATGTGCGGCTTCGTCCTCTACGACACCTCGATGATCCTGCACCACTACGCCGAGGACGAGTACGTCATGGCGGCGCTGGCGCTGTTCCTCGACTTCATCCTGATCTTCAAGTACCTCCTCCGCCTGCTGAACTCGCGCGACTGAGCGTGAGCAGCTCGCACCCGAGGAGCTCGCGGCGGTCCGGCCTCCTGGCCGGACCGCTGGCGTTTCTCGCTCCGGCGCTCGCCGTCGCCACGCTCGGCGGCTGCGCCGGGCGCGAGCCGGCTCCGCCGCCGCGCGCGGTGCGCTTCGCCGCCTTCGTCGCCCCCGCCCTGGGCGCGGCGCCGACCGACACGGCGGCGCTCTCCCCCGAGGACGTGCTCCTCGAGGTGGTCACGGCGCTGTCGGGCGAGCCGGAGCTCGACTTCGTCCTCGTCGCCGGCCCGGTCGTCGGGGGCGACGACCGCGGCGACCGCGAGGCGCTCGTCGGCGCGCTGGGCTCGATCGCGGCGCCGGTGTTCGTGGCCCTGACCGCCGACGAGGCCGCCAGCCAGGACCTGCTCGAGGCGCTCGAGCGCGGCCTGCCGCGACACAAGGGGGCCGCCGCCTACGCCGGCCGCCCGGTGGCCGGCTGGCAGCCCGCTGCCCTCGGCGCCGACGGCAAGCTCCCGGCGCCGAACGACGGCGCAGGCGACGACGGGCTCGCCGTCCCGGTGGCCGCGGCGTTCGCGGGCGCCGGCCCGCCGGCCGCGCCGGTCACCCTGGTCGTCGTGCAGGGCCCCGAGCCCCGGCTGGGCCCCCTGCCCGGGCGGCCCGACCTGACGGCGCTCCAGCTCCCGCCGCTCGGCGCGCCGCCGCACCTGTTCGCCGTGGTCACGATCAGCCCCGAGGGCCAGGTCTCGGTCGTCCTGCGCACGGCCCTGGGCGACCCCGCGCCGCCGGCCCCGCCGCCGGTCCAGCTCCAGGACCCCTGACCCGGGCACCCGGGCGTGCCCCCCGGTCGCCCGTGTATCATGGTGCGGCCGAACCGGTCGGCCGGTGGCGGGGGAGTCCGCGTCCGATGCACAGGCCGCTCGCCTTCCGAGTGCCCCCGCCGGCGGCGGGCGGGGCGGCCGCCCCATGAGGCTGCGGCTGGCGTTCCGGACCGGCGCGCATCGGGGGCACACGCTCGAGTTCGACCCCCCGCGCACGCTCATCCTGGGCCGCTCGTCGCAGGCCGACATCCAGATCTACGACGAGCGCATCTCGCGCCGCCACTGCGCCATCCGCGTCGACCCCCAGGGCGGCCGCGTCAAGGACATGGGCAGCGGCAACGGGACCTTCCTCAACGGCGTCGAGGTGCGCGAGACCGTGATCGCCGACGGCGACGTGCTCATGATCGGGCGCACCGAGATCGAGCTGCGCTACGTCGAGGCCGCCCCTGCCGGCGCCCCGTTCGCCCAGCCGGCGCGCGCCGCCCAGGCGGCCCCGCCCGCGCCCCCGGCCTCGCCGCTCGCCGCCGCCTACCCGGGCCAGCTCCCGGCCCTCCCGCCGACCATGGCCCCGTCCTACGCGCTCGGCGCGTCGAACCAGGGCGCCGGCCCGCCGGCCCCGCCGCGGACGGCGCCGCCGCTGTCGCCTCTCGTCGGCAAGGCCTGCGCCATGTGCCGCGAGCCGATCGACCCGGCCACCGCGCACCTCGCCGTCGAGCACCGCGGCCGCGTCCTCTGCGCCCGCTGCACGCCGCGCATCGAGGTCCCCGGCTACCAGCTCGAGCGCACGCTCGGCGAGGGGGCCATGGGCGTCGTCTACCTCGCGCGCGACCTGCGCCAGAACATCCCCGTCGCGCTCAAGGTGCTCAAGGTGCGCGGCGAGATCACGCCGGACATGCGCGCGCGGTTCTTCCGCGAGGCGACGACGGCGGCGGAGCTGCAGCACCGGCACATCGTGCAGGTCCTGCACATGGGCGAGGCGCCGCCGTTCCTGTACTTCGTCATGGAGTACGTGCGCGGGCGCAGCCTCAAGGCCTGGATCGACGAGCACCGCATGCTCCCGCTGCCGTCGGTCGTGCGCATCGCCGTGCAGGTCGGCCTGGCCCTCGACCACGCGCGCGAGCGCCACATCGTGCACCGCGACCTCAAGCCCGAGAACATCCTCGTGCAGGACGACGGGCTGGCCAAGCTGGCCGACTTCGGCCTGGCCAAGAACATCCTCACCTCGGGCACGTCGGGCCTCACGCGGCCGGGCGACGGCCTGGGGACGCTGCCCTACATGCCGCCCGAGCAGATCGAGGACGCGCTCAACGCCGACCACCGCTCGGACATCTACTCGTTCGGCGCGACGATCTACCACATGCTCACGGGCGAGCTGCCGTTCAAGGGGCGCACGACGCTCGAGTACTTCAAGATGATCCGCGACGGGGCGCCGCGGCCGATCAACCAGTTCCGGCAGGACGTGCCGCGCGTGATCGAGATCCTGGTGGAGAAGGCCATGGCCAAGCGGCCCGAGGACCGCTTCCAGCAGGTCGGCGACATGCTGCGCATCCTGCAGCAGTTCCTGCGCACGGAGTTCGACACGCGGCAGACGGCGAGCTGAGGCTCCCGCTCCCTCATGGGCGCCTGCGGGTCGGCCAGGATCCAGAGGGTCACAACAGAGGAGCAGAGGGAGCAGAGAGCGTTCCGGTGGCTCCTGACTCTTGCCTCGATGGTTCGCCGGAAGTGCACCCTGGTCCTCCCAGGGTCGTGAACCCAGCTTCGAGCGTCGCCCACGTGACCGCCCCGAGACCTCTGCCGAGCCGCTCCGGACCCGACCCGAGGTTCCCTCTGTTCCCTCTGTTCCTCTGTTGTGAGCAGCTCCTTTGCCTGCCCGCGTGCCGCGGAGGAGACCCATGACCCTCACCGCCCTCGTCACCGCCGGCGGCACGCGCGAGCCGATCGACGACGTGCGCGTGCTCACCAACCTCTCGCGCGGCTGGTTCGGCGCGGCGATCGCCCGGGCGCTCGTCGAGCGCGGGGTGGCGACGACGCTCCTCGGCAGCCGGGAGCTCCTGCGCGCGCCGGAGCGGCTCGACCCGCGCCTGACGCTCGTCCCGTTCGAGTCCTACGCCGACCTCGCCTGGGAGCTCGAGCGCCACACGGGGGCGGCGCGGCCCGACCTCCTGTTCATGGCCGCCGCCGTGTCCGACTACACGCCGGTGCGCCAGGAGGGCAAGCTGCCCTCGAGCGCGGACGAGCTGACGCTCACGCTGCGGCGCACGCCCAAGCTCCTCGCCGGCCTGCGCGCGCGCTGCGGGCCCGACGCGCACCTCGTGGGCTTCAAGCTCCTCTCGGGCGTCTCGCGCGACGAGCTCGTGGCGACGGCCTTGCGGCAGTCGCGCGAGAACGCCCTCGACCTCACCGTGGCCAACGACCTGCAGGACCTCGCGGGCGACCTGCACCCGGTCGTCCTCGTCACGCCCGAGGGGGCGACCGTGCCGCTCGACGGGCGCCGCGAGGAGGTCGCCCGGCGGATCGTCGACGTGGCCCTGCGGCGGCGCGCGGCGCGCCGGCCCGAGCTCACCCTCTCGGGCGAGCCCGGTCCCGAGGCCGACCCGGCCGAGGCGCAGGCCGACGCCCTCGCGCGGCTGGCCGCCGACGCGCACCTCGCGGCCGGCCTCGTGGCGCAGCGCTCGCGCACGGGGGGCCTGTGGGTGGCCGCCGCGGGGCGCCTGGCCGAGCAGGGGGTCCACGTGGCCCTCACCCCGGAGGCGCCGCCGCGCCTCCTGGTCCAGGGCGCGGAGGCGGCGCCGCGGGCCGCGGCCCTCGGCGCGTGGCTCCTGCCGCGCGCCCCCGGCGTCGACGCCTTCCTCCGCGTCGGCGGCGGCCTGGTCCTCGAGGACGCCGCCGTCGACTTCCCCTACCCCGCGGGCTCGCTCGAGGAGGCGGGCGAGGTGCACCAGGCCCTCGCCCGCGCCGCCCGGGCGGGGCGCTGGCGCGGGGGCTCGTTCGCCGTCCGCCTGGGCGGCCCCGAGGCGCTCCTCGGCCTGAGCGCCGGCGACGCGGCCGACCTGTCGGCGCAGTGGGCGGCCGCCGCGCAGGAGCAGGTGCGGCACCTCGAGGGGGTCGGCGCGTCGGCGCGCGCGCACGCGCTCGAGGCCGCCCCGGTGCTCGAGGGGACCCGCGTCGTCGGGGTCGTCGGCGAGGCGCTCGCCGAGGGCTGGACGAGCCTGTTCGTGCTCCCGCACGCGCGCGGGCGCGGCCTGGGCGACCGCTGCGCCGAGGCGCTCGACCGGCGCGGGGCGCGCGTCGGCGTGCACGAGGCCTGCCACGCGACCGCCTGGTGGCTGGGGCGCGGCTGGCGCCTGCGCGAGGTCGTGGACCACGTGGCGCTCCTCGACCCACCGTCGCGCCGCGTCGACCTGCAGCCGGCCGCGTCGGCCTGCCTCGTCGACGCGCTCGGCGGGCGGGTCCTGCTCGGCCGCCGCCGCCGGGCGCCGTGGCAGGGGTGCTGGAGCTTCCCCGGCGGACGGCCCGAGGCGGGCGAGGACGCCGTCGCCTGCGCCTTACGCGAGGTGCGCGAGGAGGCCGGGGTCGAGGTGCCGGTGGCGACCCCGGCGGCCGAGCACGTGGTCGTCGTCGGCGCGCCGACCGCCGACGGGCCGGCGTTCCGCATCGCCTCGCAGGTGTTCCTCCTCCTCGACGCCCCCACGCCGACGCCCTCGGACGAGCTCGAGCCCGAGTGGGTCCCGCTCGACGAGGCGCTGGCCCGCTCGCCCATGGCGCCGGGGACCCGGCGCGTCCTGCGCGCCCTCGTCCGGTAGGATGTCCCGCCGGAGGACAGGCCCGTGATCCAGCAGGTGCGGCTCTCGCTTCCCAACCGCCCCGGCACCCTGGAGGAGGCGGTCCGCGCGCTCGCCGGGGCCAGCGTCGACATGAAGGCGCTCGAGGTCTACGCGCGTGGCGACGGCGCGAAGGGCGACGCGCACATGATCGTCAGCGCGCCCCGGGCGGCGCTCGAGGCCCTGCGCGCCGCCGGCCTCGAGGTGACGCTCGAGGACGTGGTCGTCGTCGAGGTCGTGGACCAGGTCGGCGGCCTGGCGCCGATCCTGCGCACGCTGGCGGGTGCGGGCGTCAACGTCGAGCACCTCTACGCGTTCGTGACGCGGGTCCAGGGCAAGTCGCTGTGCGTGCTCACGGTCGACGACCCCGCCCGCGCCGAGCGGCTCCTCGAGGAGGGCGGCCACCGCGTCGCCACGCAGCGGTCGCTCGACGACTCGACGGGCCGCGGCGACGCCCTCGGGGCGCACCTGGGGCTCGACTACATCTGGTAGGTCACGCGGCCCGCTCGATGATCCGCAGCACGTGCTCGGGCACCGGCCGGGGCGCGGCGCGGTCGGGCCGGCGCTTGCCGGCGAGCACGCGCTCGAGCGCGTCGAGGAACCCGTCCTTGTCGGAGGCCTGCGGCCCGGGGCCGTAGTCCAGGCGGATCCAGCCGCTCGTCCACTCGACGATCGACGTGGCCGCGCGCCCGCGCTCGTCCACGTCGCGCTCGAGGACGAAGTAGCGCGGCCCGCCGGGCAGGAACGGCAGCCAGCGGTTGCGGGTGGGCACGATCACCGCGGCGTGCGCCTCGCCCTCGCGGCGCGGCGACGGGAAGCGCACGACGACCGCGGCCGCGTCGGCCACGCGCTCGACCCAGGCGTTGACCCCCTTCGGCGGGAGGGCGGCGAGGTCCACGTCGTCGCCGGCGACGTCGTCGTCCTCGTCGACGAACTTCGCCGCCAGCCGCCACAGGTCCTTGCCCAGGAAGGCGCCCTTCTCCGACCCCGTCAGCCGGTGGGCCGTGCGGGCCGGCTCGGCGAACACCAGGGCGGGCAGGACCAGGTGGGCGGCGGCGTGGTGGATCGACATGGGACTTCCCTTCCGTCCCTGCCGAATGCGACCGCCATGCCCTGCGCAAGTGCTTGGCTGGCCGTGCCAGATACGCCGCAAGGTCCGCCGGCGGACCGCGACGGACCGGGGGCGGTCACGACCTCTCCCACATGGGGACGGGCGGAAGGGGCCAGCGCGTGCCAGTCCGGGACTGGCGCCCGTCGCCCGTCCCTCGCGAGCGCATCACACACCGCAAGCCAGCGCCCGCGCCAGGTCGTCGCGCAGGGCCTCGAGCGGCTCGATGCCGACCGACAGGCGCACGAGGCCGTCGGCGACCCCCAGGCGCCGCCGCTCCGCCTCCGGCACGCCCACGTGCGACGTGTTCACCGGCATGCAGGCCAGCGACCCGGTGCCGCCCAGGCTGGCGGCGAGCGGGATCGCCTCGAGCGCGTCGACGACACGGACGGCGGCCTCGCGGCCGCCGCGGACCTCGAAGCTGACCATCCCGCCGAAGCCGGACATCTGCCGGGCGGCGAGGGCGTGGTCGGGGTGCGACGGGAGGCCCGGGTGGAACACGCGGGCGACGCCCGGCTGCTCCTCGAGCCAACGCGCCAGGGCCAGCGCCGTGGCGTTCTGGCGGGCCACGCGGACCTCGAGCGTCTCGAGGCCGCGGTGGAGGAGGAACGCCGGGAACGGGTCGAGGATCCCGCCCAGGAGCTTCCTGTGCTTCCACACGCGGTCGATGAACGCGCGCGAGCCCGAGACCGTCCCGGCGAGCAGGTCGTGGTGGCCGCCGAGGTACTTGGTCGCCGAGTGCAGCTCCACGTCGGCGCCCAGCGCCAGCGACCGCTGGTTGATCGGCGTGGCGAAGGTGTTGTCGACGAAGAGCAGCGCCCCGCAGGCGTGGGCGGCCCGGGCGAGGGCCGGGATGTCGACGCAGCGCAGGGTCGGGTTGGTCGGGGTCTCGATGAAGACGACGCCGGCCTCGCCGCGCACGACCTCGGGCCAGGTCTCCGGCTCGAACCACGCCACCTCGACGCCCCAGCGCGGGAGGAGCTCCGCCGCCAGCTCGTAGGTCCCGCCGTAGACCTGCGCCTGGCAGTAGAGGCGCGGCCGGTCGGCGAGCCCGGCCAGGAGGGCGGTCGAGATCGCCGCCATGCCGGAGCCGAAGCACAGCGTGGCCTCGGCGCCCGTGAGCGCCGACACGCGCGCCTCGGCCGCCTCGACCGTGGGGTTGTCCCAGCGCGAGTACATGTGGCCGTCGCGGCGCAGGGCGCGCTCGAGCTCGGCCGTGTCGGCGAAGCGGAAGTTCGACGTGGCGACGATCGGCGGCGGGAGCGGGCGCGGGGGCATGGCTACAGCTCCGCGAGGATGCGCTTCTTCGTGGTCTCGAACTCGGCGTCGTCGATCAGCCCCTTGTCCTTCATCGCCTTGAGCCGCTCGAGCCGCGCCACCGGGTCCTCCGGCGCCTGGGCGGCGGCCTGGGCCGCCGCCGCCTCCGGATCGGCCTTGGCCGCGCTCGCCGCGTCCTGGGCCAGGCCCTGCGCCTCGGCCGACTTGGCGCGCGCGGGGTCGAAGCTCTGCTTGGCCTTCTTCAACGCGGCCTGGTAGACGGCCTTCATGTCGTCGTCGCTCACCTGGCCCTGCGACTCGAAGTAGACGCGCGCGACCATGCCGATCGCCAGCGTCGAGGCGTACATGAACGGCGCGCTGATGATCCCGCCGAGCCCAGGGAGGAGGATCTTGGCCGCCGTCGTCGCCAGGCGGCTGCCCATGAGCGACAGGCCGACGGTGGCCCCGATGCGCAGGACGAGCTGCGTCGCCGAGTCGCGCGTGAGCTCGACCTGGTAGATCTGCCCGATCCCCATGACCATGCCCACGTGCAGGGGCATGACCGCGATCACCTCCGAGAGCGGGATCGGCAGGATCGTCAGGGCCGCGGCGGCGTAGCCGCACTTCTCGGTGAGCGCCTTGGCCGCCTCCTCGCGCTCGGCGGCCGTCGTGTACGTCCGCCCCTTCAGACCGCCCAGGATGTCGTCGAGCCCCATGCCGCCTCCCCCGCCGCGCGGGCCCTGGATCCTACGCCAGCGGCGCGGGCGCCGCACGCGAGCCTTGCCGGGCGGCGCGCCGGGGCGAGCATCGACGGCATGGACGAGGCACGCGCGCGCGCGCCGGGGGCCCTGCTCGCCCGCTGCCCGCGGCGCGCCGAGGCGTTGGCGCCGGCCGTGGTCCTGCTGGGCCTCCTGGGCTTCGCGCTGCTCGCCGGCCTCGTCCGGGCGGAGCCCGTGCAGCGGCTCGACGAGCTGGCCGTCCTGGCCCTGCGCCACCCCGGCGACCCCGGGCGGCTCGTCGGGCCGGGCTGGGTGAGCGAGGCCGCGCGCGACGTGACCGCGCTCGGCAGCACCGTCGTCCTGACGCTCCTGACGCTCGTCGCGGCCGGTTGGCTGGGCCTCCGCCGCAGCTGGGCCGATGCCGGCCTCCTCGGCCTCGCGCTCGCCGGCGGCTCGGCGCTCACCTGGTCGCTCAAGGCGCTGTTCGAGCGCGAGCGGCCGGACCTCGTGACGCATCTCGATGCCGTCTCGAGCCCGAGCTTCCCCAGCGGCCACGCCCTCCAGGCCGCGGTGGTCTACCTGACGCTCGGCGCCGTGCTCGCGCGCCTGCTCCCGGGGCGGGCAGAGCAGCGCTACGCCCTGGCCGTCGCGCTGGGCCTGGCGCTGCTCGTCGGGGCCTCCCGCATCGTCGTCGGCGTCCACTACCCGACCGACGTGCTGGCGGGCTGGTGCGTCGGGGCCGCCTGGGCGGCGGTCTGCTGGTGCGCGGCGCGCCGCCTGCGTCGGAGCGACGCCGCGGTCAGCGCGGCAGCGCCCTGAGCGCCGCGTCGAGGTGCGCGGCGACGGCCTCGACCGCCGGCGGGTCGAGCAGGCCCTGGTGGGTGGCGTCGACGAGGCGCGTCTCCACCCGGCCGCGCGCCAGCGGGCCCCAGCCGTTCAGGGGGTCGTCGAAGCTCAGGCCGGGCAGCCACGGACGCCGCGCGGCGCGCACGAGGAGCAGCGGCCCGTCGTAGGCGTCCGGTGCGTGGCGCGCGGACGCCTCGTAGTTGGCCTCGATGACGCGGCGGACGACGTCGACCAGGGCGCCGTCACCGGCGGTCGTGGTGGGCGCAGCGTCGCGCACCTGGAAGCGCCGGCGACCGAGGCCGCGCAGGCGGGCGCGCAGGGCCGCGAGGCGCTCCTCGACGTAGCGCCGGCGGCCCGCCGCGTCGCGCCGCCAGAGGGCGAGGGCGTGGTCGAGCGCCCGCCGGTGGGGCGGGAGGGCGCGCGGGTAGCCGGGCGCGAACGTGTCGAGCATGGCCAGGAGCGCCACCTCCTCTCCCTCCGCCGCGAGGCGCCGCGCCATCTCCCACGCCAGCAGCCCGCCGAAGGAGGGGCCGACGAGGTGGTAGGGCCCGCGCGGCTGCCGCGCGCGGAGGAGCCCCAGGTAGAGGTCGACCATCGCCTCGACCGTACGCAGCGGCGGGCGGCGCCCGTCGAGGCCCTGCGCCTGGAGCCCGAGCACGGGGCGGGCGGGGTCGAGCCCGGCGGCCAGCCGCCGCCCGAACACGACGTGACCGCCGGCCGGGTGCAGGAGCCAGAGCGGGGCGAGGCCGGGGTCGCCCCGCCGCACCTCGATGACGAGCGGCTCCTCCGGGCAGGCGTCGAGCGCGTGCAGGGCGCGCGCCAGGCCGGCGACCGTCGGCGCGCGCTGGAGCGCGGCCACGGGCACGACGACCCCCAGCTCGTCACCGACGGCGGCGAGCATGCGCACGGCGAGGAGCGAGTGGCCGCCCAGCGCGAAGAAGTCCTCGTCGACGCCCACGCGCTCTCGCTCGAGCAGGCGCGCCCAGAGCGCCGCGAGCCGCACCTCGAGCTGGGTGCGCGGCGCGCGGCACGCCGGCGCGGGCGCGTCGTCGGGCAGCCGGGCGACGTCCACCTTGCCGTTGGGCGTGAGCGGCCAGGGGCCCTCGACGACCACCACGGCCGCGGGCACGGCCGGCTCGGGGAGCGACGCCGCGAGCGCGCGCCGGAGGGCCGCGCCGTCGAGCCCGGGCGCGTCGGCCCTCGCCCAGGCGAGCAAGCGCGCGCCGCCGGCGCCCTCGCGCAGGGTGGCGACCGCGCGCGCGACGCCGGGCAGGAGCTGCAGGGCCGCCTCGACCTCGCCCAGCTCGATGCGGTGCCCGCGCACCTTCACCTGACGGTCGGCGCGCCGCGCCAGCTCGACCGCGCCGTCTGGCCGGTAGCGGCCCAGGTCGCCCGTGCGGAACATGGGCCCGGGCAGCCAGCGCGCCCGCGAGCCCTCGGGGTCGTCCAGGTAGCCGAGCGTCAGGTGCGGCGTGCGGACGTGGACCTCGCCCAGCTCGCCCACCCCGGCCGGGCGGCCGCCCGACCGGAGCACGAGGAGCTGCACGCCTTCGATCCCGCGGCCGGCAGGGACGACGGCCGACGGGCAGCCCGCCGCGGGGTCGTCGTCGCCGTCCACGTCGAACGCGCCCACGCCCTGGGGCGTCTCGGTCGTCCCGTAGAGGCTCACCAGGCGCGCGGTCGGGGCGAGCCGCGAGAGCGCCGCGGCGTGGGCGCGCGTCAGCCGGTCGCCGCCGCTGAAGACGAGCCGCAGGTCGGGGAGCGCGCCGTCGGCCCCGCCCGGGGCCGCCGCGAGCACGTCGAGGAGCCCCGGGGTGACGTGGGCGATCGTGACGCGCTCGGCGCGCAGCCAGGCGAGGAGCCGGGCCGGGTCGCGGCGGACGGCGGGGTCGGGGACGCGGGCCGACGCGCCCGCGGTGAGCGGCGCGAACAGGTCGCGCAGGAGGGGGTCGTGCCCGAGCCCGGAGAGCACCGCCACGCGGTCGTCGGGCCCGAGGGCGAAGCGTGCCCGCTGCCAGGCGAGGAAGTGGAGCACGGGGCCGTGCGCGCCGACGACCGCCCTGGGCGCGCCGGTCGTGCCCGAGGTGAAGGCGACGTAGGCCGGCGCCGCCGGACCGGGCGGCAGGGTCGGGTCGTCCTCCTGGCTGTCGGGGCGCGCCGGCCGCGGGTGGGCGTCGGCCACGAGCGGGATCTGCGCCGCGCCGCCGGCCGCGGCCAGGAGCTCGGCCGGCGGCGGCGGCGCCTCGTCGAGCACGACGAGCGCCGCCGGCCGGAGGGCGGCGACCTGCGCGGCCAGGCGGGGCACCGGCTGCTCGGGGTCGAGCACGGCGAAGGTCGCCCCGGCCCGCAGCGTCCCGAGGAGCGCCGCCGCCAGCGGCGCCCCGCGGTGGGCCCACACGGCGACGCGGGCGCCTGGCGCGACGCCGGCGCCCTGCAGGTCGCGGGCGAGGTCGCGCGCGCGGAGGACGAGGTGGTCGTACGACCAGGCCCGCCGCGGGTCGACGAGCGCCAGGCGGCGCGGCGCACGCGCCGCCTGGGCTTCGACCGCGGCGTCGAGCGTTCCGGCGTCGTCGTTGGCCGGGAGCGGCGCCGCGGCGTCGGGGAGCTGCTCGCGCGCGTCGCCGGTGACCAGGTCGAAGTCGGCCACGGGCCGGGCAGGGTCGTCGACGGCCTGGCGCAGGGCGGCCTCGAGCTGAGCCGCGAGCGCGGCGGCCCGGGGGGCGGTCAGGAGCCACGCGTCGTGGACGACCTCGAGGCGCAGGCGCGCGCCCCGCTCCTGCACGTAGACGGTCGCGTCGAGCGGCGCGCCCGGGTCCTCGACGTCGAGCAGGTCGGCCTCGAGCCCGTCCCAGCCCTCGAGCGGCGGGCGCGGCGGCAGGGCGTTGAACAGGACGCGCAGCCCGGGCCCGGGCCGACGGAGGGCCGGGAGGAGCGAGGGGAGCGGGACGAGCGCGTCGGACATCGCGTCGAGGAGCGAGGCGCGCGCCCCGCGCAGGAGGTCGGCGAACGGCCGCTCGGGGGCGACCACGCCGCGCACGAGCGCCGCGCCGACGAGGCAGCCGACGGTCCGCGCCACGTCGGCCCGGTCGCGCAGCGACACGGCCGCCCCGAGGACCAGGTCGGTCTCCCCCGTCCAGCGGTGCAGGACGAGCTCGAGCGCCGCGAGGACCAGCGCGGCGGGCGTCGCGCCCTGC
>JAHBXY010000127.1 GCA_019636275.1 Planctomycetota bacterium
CGCGGCTGGCCCGTCGACCCCGCGCAGCTCGCGGGCGAGCGCGCCTCGGCGCGCCTCGACCTGGCGCGCGCGCTCGCGGCCTCGGGCCGGGTCGATGCCGCGCTGGCCCTCGCCGAGGAGGCCGCCGGCCTCCACCCCGAGCACGCCGCCCGCGCCCACCTCGCGCGCGCCGAGCTGCTCCTCGCCGAGCGGCGCGCCGACGAGGCCCGCGACGCCGCGCGCGATGCCGCGGCCGCGGTCCTCCCTCACGACCGCGCCCTGAGGGCCCGCATCGACGCGCTGCTCCAGGCGCTCGAGCGCTGACCTCGCCTGCGAGATCGTCACCTCCCTCTGCCGCATAGCAAGCGGGATCGACTGCCCGAAACTGGCCCGGGAACCTCTGGCGGGGCGGCCTTTACCTCGGTGGAGTGATCGTCGCGCGTCGCGTCACCGACGTGCAAAGCTGCCCTGTCTCCTTGGTGAGCACTTGCTACGAGCGCCGAACTGAGCGTAGGCTCGGGCTCGCTCGCCAGGGGGGACCATGGGAGAGCAGCGCGACGCATCACATAGTTTATGGCTGCTCCTGTTCGGGACGCTCGCAGGGCTCGGCGTTTGGCGAGCGCCCGAGGTCCTTCGGAGCCAGCGACCGTTGGAGAAGGATCACGCGCAGGAGGGGGCGGCGGCGCCCTGGAGACACGGAAGTCCGGACGACCCGAGTTCGACGAACCGGCTTCGTCTCTGGCAGGATCCTTTCCACTCCCTGCGCCAGCCCGACCGAATGCTCGCCGACCTCGCCCCGGTCGGCTCCTTCCATGCACGATTCAACCGGGCGCTCCAAGAAAGCGCGAACGAACAGCCTCTGATCCTCCCTGTGTTCGTGCCCGGCGGCCTCGACGGGGAGGCAGCGGAGCAGCGCGTCCAGACCCGCCACGCAGTACTGGCAGCGCTCCACGCGACTGGTTACGTGCCCCTGGAACAGGGGCGCCTGCAGGTCGTCGGCATCGAGGCCGGGCGGCGCAGGGAGGTCGATGATGGGGACGACCTGCTGCGCCGGCCCGCGGTGATTCCCTTGGAGTGGTTCAAGCCAGTACGGGTCCCGCGGCCGGGCGGAGACACGCTCACCAGGCGATACGCCCGGATCCTCCTGCTGTGGGTCGATGAGGACGCACTTGGTGCGCGGCCGCTCACGGCCCTCGGTGCCTGCCTCACTGCCCTCGTGCCAATCGGGACGAACAACAGCACGGTCTCGGTGGTGGGACCGTGGAGCTCCACGATTTTCCTCAGAATGCTCCAGGATTGCCCACCAGCCATCGGTTCGGACGCCGGGCTCCCATCGGGAGCGCAGAACCACTGCCAACGACTTGAGGACCTCACGTTTCACAGCCCCACCGTGACCGCGACAGATCTGGTCCTCAGTGCACATCTCCGGCCTGGGCGAACCAACGACCGCTCCTTCGACGGCGCTCGACTCCACGTGGACCACGGCCCACGGTTCTTCCGCCGCACCTCACCCGACGACGTCCTTCTCCAAGCGATCGTCTGGGAGCTCGAGCTGCGCAGAGCGCTCCCCGCCCCTGACGGACCGGGCGATGGGTCCATGCGACACGTGATCCTGATCTCTGAGTGGGACACTCTGTACGGCCGGGCCCTGCCAAAGACGTTCAAGCGTGCCATGGGAACACGCCAGGGAGTGGAGTTCCACCAGCGGACCTACCTCCGCGGGGTCGACGGCCTCGAGGAGCGCCGCTCGTTCTCGACGGAGCCAGCGGAGTCGAGCCGGCGTGACGCCGAGCCGCTCACCGGGGGCAGCCAGCTCGACTACCTGCGGCGACTGGGCGCGCACCTCGACGAGCTGGAGCACCGGCTTCGCCTCACCCGCCTCCGCGTCCCTCCAGATCGGGTATCCGCCGTGGGGGTCCTCGGGAGCGACGTCTACGACAAGCTGCTCCTCATCCGTGCCCTTCGCAATCGCTTTAGCAACGCCATCTTCTTCACGACCGACCTCGACGTCCGACTGCTCGACCCTGCCGAGTACCCATGGTGCCGGAACCTCATCATTGCCTCCGGTTACGGCCTCGAGGCAGATCCGACCGAGGACGTCGACGAGACCCCGCGAGGCACGTCCAGGTTCAAGTTCGAGCCGCCGATCTTCCGCACCGCACACCAGACAGCGACCTACGAGGCGTGCCTACAGGTGCTTGCGGTCTCGTCGGAGGCGAATCCGAAGCCCATGACCCGCGCACGGCTGTTCGAGGTGTCCAGGTACGGGGCCTTTCCCCTGGCCACCCTCGAGAACGGTCAACCCAAGCGGATACCGACCAACGAGGCCCCGCAGAGCGCGAAGGCTGATGAAACCGAGGGACAAACCCTGGCGGCGCTCCTACTCGTGCTCGCCGGCCTTGGCCTCGGCTACGCACTCCTCATGCTCCTCTTCATTGAGCGGTGGTGGCGGCCGGGACGGCACCTGACCAACCTGGTCCGCGCAGGCGGGCCGCCGCTTGCCGGCGCGATCCTGGCATGGGTCATCTGGACCGACCAGGACGCGACGGGCGAGCCGTTCGCCTTCTTTGCGGGCATCAGCACGTGGCCCACGATCATCGTCAGGTCGCTGGGAGCGGGGCTCGCCATCCACTTCCTCTTGCAGATCCGTGGGGAGCTCGAGGCGGCGCTGAGGGTGCTCGGGCGTGACCTGCCAGCTCCGTTGCGCCCGAAACCGATGCCGTGGCCGCGAGTCGGCCTCAACGCGGCGGGTGTCGTCCTGATCGTCGGCGCGGCGCTCCTCGTGCTCTCGGATGGTCGGAAGGAGGCCGTTCTCGCGTGCGCCGTCTTCGTTGCCGGCTGCATCATTCTGTTCTGTCAACCGCTCAACCGCATGTTCCGCTTCGAAGTCGATCGGGCGGGCCCCGTGAGCAAGGCCTGGGGGGCCTATCTCGCCTGGAGTGAGTGGGGCGGACCCTTCGGGCGGGCCCTCTGGAGCGCGTTCATCTTCATTGCCGCCACCGTGCCCGTCTTCGTCATTTGGGAGCTACCGAGCGAGCCGACGAGAGGGGCGACGAACTCTTACTGGTACCGCGGCAGCCTCGCCGTTGCCGTCCTTCTCCAGACGACGCTCGTTTTCTGCGTGGTCGATGTCACACGCACCTGCGTCCTCTTCATGGACTACCTCTACCGAAGGGGTCCGCTGCATGTGGATGAAGAACACCCCTGGCGCAAGAGCCTCCGAGAAGCGTACGAGAGGGTGCGATCGCGCACTACTGACGTGCTCAAGCCTCTCCACCGCAGGTGTCGTTCCGTCGCGGATAGCGTCCTCGGTGCGACGGTGCGATCGCGCACTACTGACGTGCTCAAGTCTTTCCAACGCGGGTGTCGTTTCGTCGGGGACTTCGGCCTCAGTTGCCTCGTCCTTGCGTGTCTCTTCTTTCCGGGGTTCGCGATGCTCACGCTGGTCGTCATCGCTGTCGTGCTCCTTTACACCGTTCCTCGGCTCCTGCTCGCCATCGGCTTCGGGGTGTTCTTCGCGTTCCTTGGGGCGTGGATTCGTGACCGGTACGTGACAGCGGCGCCGCCCCCTCCTTCTGAACGCAATGGTTCAGACAACGATCGTCTTCTCGAGGAACGACGGCCACTCCCCCAGTACGCCGAGGTGGTCATGCATCTCGTTGCCCGGCACACGGCCGTCGTGGGCAACATGATCTACTACCCGTTCATCCTCCTCTTGGTCATGCTGCTCGCCCGCCTGCCGGTGTTCGACCACCACGACTGGCCGGCGTCGTTGATCGCCGTCTACTGCGGCAGCTTCGGATTCGCAGTAGCGTGCGGCCTCGCCATGCGGACGACGGCCGAGCGCATGCGCCGCTCCTTCCTCGAGCTTATCGATCATGAGATCGCCACGAGCCGCGACGGGGACGAGGTGACCTCCCTGCAGCGGCGCCGTGAGGCGATCGCGGCGCAGCAGGAGGGAGCGTTCGGCCCCCTTACGCGGAACCCCGTGTTGCGTGCGTCGCTCATCCCGTTCAGTGGCCTCGGCTCGGTCCAGTTGATTGAGACGCTCGCCCGAAGCTGACCCGATGCGGCGCAACCGGTGCCACGGGCGCGACCCGTGCCGAACCAGGACGAACCGGAGCGAACCCGTGGACGAACCGGCCATGGGTCCCACGTCGGCGCTCCGGGTGAAACCGTGCCGCCGCAAGCCTTTCCAGCCTGACGCGCGCGTGGGTCCCATTTGGGTAGCCGCCCCGCGTGAAAACGTCCGACCCCCTCGCTAGACTCTGCCCAGGGAAGGGGCTGCCGTCGCAACCCCACGCGCCGAGCGTGGAGCGCACGCAGCAGCGCGAGCGTCGCGCCGACGGGCGACGTGGGCAGATCCGGAGAGATCCGGAGAGACGGGAGGGAGCGCAGTGGCGCAGGCCGAGGACTTCTTCGCGGGGCTCGATGAGACGAAAGAGCGCCTCAGGGCCAAGTCGACCCCGACCGCGACGCAGGCCAGCACGGACGACCGCTGGCGCGTGCTCTACGAGATCTCGACGCTCTTCAACTCGCCGATCTACACCTACGAGGAGATCCTCGAGATCATCCTCGACATGGCGATCCGCATCACCGGCGCGGACCGCGGGCTCCTGCTGCTCTACGACGAGGCCGACAAGCTGGGCGTGAAGCTGGCGAAGGACATGGACTTCGCCACGCTGGCCAAGGAGGAGCGCGCCGTCTCGGAGGGCGTGATCGACGACGTGGTCAAGAGCGAGCAGGGGATCTGCATCGCCAACGTCGAGCAGGACGCGAAGTTCTCGGAGCTCTCGTCGATCATCAACCTCAAGATCCTCTCGGTCATGTGCGTGCCGCTCAAGGTGACCCTGCGCGACGAGCGCGTGGGCGCCAAGGAGCACCGCGCGATGGGCACGCTCACGACGCGCAAGATCCTGGGCGTGCTCTACGTCGACAGCCGCTCGGTGACGAAGTCGTTCTCGGCGGGCGACCTCGAGCTCTTCCAGGCGCTGGCCAACAACGCCACGACGGCGATCCTCAACGCCAACCTCTACCGGCTGGCGACCTGCGACCCGGGCACCGGGATCTACACGCGCCACCACTTCGAGCAGCGGCTGCGCGACGAGGTGAAGCTGTCGCGGAAGGCCGGCAGCCCGCTGTCGGTGATGATCGTCGACATCGACCACCTCAAGCGCGTCAACGCCGAGCGCGGCTACGTCGAGGCCGACAAGGTGATCACCCGCGTGGCGCAGCTCCTGCGCGACCGCACGCGCGGCATCGACATGGTCGCGCGCTACGGCGGCGGGAAGTTCGTCGTCATCCTCCCCCAGACCGACCTCGCCGGCGCGGAGCACGTCGCCAACAAGGTCCTCGGCGCGGTGGCCGGCGAGACCTTCTTCGGCCGCATCGGCAGCATCACCTGCTCGGTCGGCGCGGCGGCGCTGGCCCCGGGGATCTTCGCCGACGAGCTGATGAAGCGCGCCGACCAGGCGCTCTTCGATGCCAAGCGCAGCGGCCGCAACGCCTTCCGTCAGTATCACGACGGCCTGGCCAGCACCGCCAAGCGGACCGACCGCCTGGCCGGCGTCCTCTCGGGCGACCCGACGCGCGACTACCGCAACACGCTCATGCTCCTGGAGACGATCGAGGAGCTCTCGCGCCGCAACACCGAGCTCGACGTGCTCCTGCCGTCGATCGTCGACACGCTGGTCGACATCACGCAGGCCGAGCGCGGGATCCTGTTCCTGCGCGACGAGGACGGCAGCCTCTCCCCGCGCGTGGCGCGCGACAAGAAGAAGCAGGACGTCGAGGCGCGCGACTTCTCGCGCACCGTCGTCGAGCGCGTGACGCAGAGCGACCAGCCCGTGCGCGAGGCGTTCACGGAGGACGGGCCGGTCTCCAGCCAGTCGATCAGCAACTTCTCCATCCGCGCCGTCATGTGCGTGCCGCTGACGATCACCGAGCCCAACGGCGGCGTGCGCACCTTCGGCGCCATCTACGTCGACAGCACCCGCGCCGGCGAGGAGTTCGACGAGTCGGCGCTGGCGTTCTTCTACACGCTCAGCAAGCAGGTGGCGAACGCGGTCGAGAACGCGCGGCTCTACGAGCGCATCGCCGTGCTCAACCGCCAGCTCCAGGTGAAGCTCGACACGACCGAGCGCGAGCTGGAGACGGTGCGGATCGAGCTCGAGGACCGGACCAAGCAGATCGAGCTGCGCTACAACTACGACAAGATCGTCGGCCAGTCGTCGAAGATGCAGGAGATCTTCCGCCTGCTCGACCGGATCACCGACACGACGGTGCCCGTGTTCATCCACGGCGAGTCGGGCACGGGCAAGGAGCTGGTCGCCAAGGCGATCCACTACAACGGCCCGCGGCGCAAGTTCCGCATGATCTCGGAGAACTGCGCGGCGACGAGCGAGACGCTGCTCGAGTCGGAGCTGTTCGGCTACATGAAGGGGGCCTTCACCGGCGCGCAGAACGACCGCAAGGGCCTCTTCGAGCAGGCGAGCAAGGGCACGCTGTTCCTCGACGAGGTCGGCGACATGTCGCTCGGCATGCAGAAGAAGCTCCTGCGCGTGCTGCAGGAGGGCGAGATCCGCCGCGTCGGCGGCAAGGACACGGTCAAGGTCGACGTGCGCATCGTCTCGGCGTCGAACAAGGACCTCAAGAAGCTGGTCGAGGAGGGCAAGTTCCGCGAGGACCTCTACTACCGCCTGAACGTGGTGAAGGTCGACCTGCCGCCCCTGCGCGATCGCAAGGAGGACCTGCCGCTGCTGATCGAGCACTTCCTCAACGACGAGAGCACGGGGGTGGCGCCCAAGCGCTTCGACTCCGAGGCCATGCAGCTGCTCATGCGCTACAACTGGCCGGGCAACATCCGCGAGCTTCGCAACGTCGTCGAGCGCGCCAAGATCATCTCCGACTCGGAGCTGATCTCGAGGGACGCGATCATCCTCGACACCGGCTTCGACCCGCGCGCGACGCCGACCGGCGGGATGGCGGGCGCGCCCGCGCCGGCGCGGGGTGGCGCCATGGGGCCCGGCGGCCGGCCGATGCCCGGCGGCGCGCCGACGGGCGCGCCGGACCTGCCGTCGGAGCCGTACTTCTTCGACATCAACGAGCGGCAGCGCAAGCTGATCGAGTACCTGAAGACCTACGGCTCGATCCGCAACCGCGACTACTACGAGATCATGCAGGTGTCGAAGTCGACCGGCTGGCGCGACATCAAGGACCTGATCGAGCGCGGGATCGTGAACTCCCACGGCAAGGGCAAGGGCTCGATCTACACGCTGGCCGACAAGGACGGCAAGCCCGCGCCCGGGCCGCGCCCGGTCCTGCCCGTGACGGCCCCGGACGACGATGAGGTGTGATCGACGGCTGCGGCCGCGGATGCCGGGCGAGGGGGGGCGCGCGCGGGTCGTCGGTGTGGCCCGCCTCCGCGAGCTCCGTCCCGCGGCTGCGTGCTGCAGCCCTTGCGGACCCTACCGCTCGCGCCCGTCCGCAGCCGCGGGCCTCCCGCTCGCTCCGGCGGCCCACCGGGGATCCGGCGATCGATACGACCCGCGCGCGCTCCCCCCTCGCCTCGGCCTCCGCGCCCTCGCCTCGCTCGTGGTTCCACTTCGCCCGTGGCTCGGCGTATCGATCACAGGCCCCAGCTCAACGCAGAGGGCTGGAGAGGCCGCCGCGGGTCTCTGCGACGCCTGACCGGCCAGGCGTGGGGCTGCTTGAGCCGCTTCGTCGCTCCCCGGAAGCGGCCCGTTGCCGCCCGGCCACCTCGTCCTTAGAATCCCGCCCTCCCCGGCGCGGTCGCCGGGGGGCCCGGGGGAGCGGCGTGGCGCATCTGCTGGTGATCCTGCCCGATGCAGACGAGCCGCTGGTCTTCTCGCTGGAGGAGAAGTTCACGACGATCGGCCGGGCCCCCGGCAACACGATCGTGATCGGGGAGGGCGCGGCGTCGCGCAAGCACCTGATGATCAAGGCCCTGAACGAGAGCTACCGCCTGGTGGACCTCGGCTCGGCCAACGGGACCGTCGTGAACGGTGAGCGGCTGCCCTCGAAGAAGGAGCTGGACCTCGCCCACGACGACCGCATCCAGATCGGCAAGACCGTGCTGGTCTTCAAGGAGCAGTAGCTCGATGGAGCTGCCTCACGTGGACCTCGAACAGATCCGTGCGCTCATGAAGCTCATGGAGCAGTTCAACTTCGATGAGATCGACCTGCGCGAGGACGGGCGGCGCCTGCACCTGTCGCGCGGGGGCCGCCAGCGGAGCGGCGCGGCGCCCGTGGTCGTGCCGACCATGGTCGCGCCGAGCCTCGGCGGCGGCGAGGGCAAGGCGGCCGCCGCGCCGGTCGCGGCGGCGAGCGCCGAGCCGGGCGCCGGGATCAGGGTGATCCGCTCGCCCATGGTCGGCACCTTCTACCGGGCGGCCAGCCCCGACTCGCCCAACTTCGTCGAGGAGGGCGTGCACCTGACCGACGACTCGGTCCTGTGCATCATCGAGGCCATGAAGGTGATGAACGAGATCAAGGCCGAGTGTCAGGGCGAGCTGGTCAAGATCCTCGTGGCCAACGGCGAGGCCGTCGAGTACGGCGAGCCGCTCTTCCACGTCCGCGTGTCGTAGCGTGTTCAGCCGCGTCCTCATCGCCAACCGGGGCGAGATCGCGCTCCGGGTGCTCCGCTCGTGCCAGGCCCTGGGCATCGAGACGGTGTGCGTCTACTCCGAGGCCGACCGCGACGCCATCTACCTGCGGTTCGCCGACGAGACCATCTGCATCGGCCCGGCCCCGTCGGCGCAGTCGTACCTGAACATCCCGCGGATCATCAGCGCCGCGGAGATCGCCGACGTCGAGGCCATCCACCCCGGCTACGGCTTCCTCTCCGAGAACGCCCACTTCGCCGAGGTGTGCCGCGACTGCCGCATCGGCTTCGTCGGCCCGCCGCCCGAGGTGATCGCGAGGATGGGCGACAAGGTCTCGGCCAAGGCGGTCGCCCGCAAGGCCGGGGTCCCGCTCGTCCCCGGCTCCGAGGGCCTCGTCGAGACCGAGCAGGACGCCCTGGCGGTGGCCCACAGGATCGGCTTCCCGGTGATCATCAAGGCCACCGGCGGCGGCGGCGGGCGCGGCATGCGCGTCGCGCACAACGACGTCTCGTTCCTCAACGCCTTCGCCGCGGCGAGGAGCGAGGCCGAGGTCGCCTTCCGCAACCCGGGCGTCTACATCGAGAAGTACGTCGAGCGCGCCCGGCACGTCGAGATCCAGATCCTGGCCGACGCGCACGGCAACATCGTGCACCTCGGCGAGCGCGACTGCTCGATCCAGCGCCGGCACCAGAAGATCGTCGAGGAGGCGCCCTCGCCCTTCCTCGACGAGGACATGCGCCGGCGCATGGGCGAGGCGGCCGTGAGCCTGGCCCGCGAGGCCGGCTACGTCAACGCCGGGACGATCGAGTTCATCGTCGACCAGGACAAGAACTTCTACTTCATGGAGATGAACACCCGCGTCCAGGTCGAGCACCCGGTCACGGAGGAGATCACCGGGCTCGACATCGTGCAGCTCCAGCTGCGCATCGCCGCCGGCGAGCGGCTGCCCTTCACCCAGAAGGACGTGAAGCTGCGCGGGCACGCGATCGAGGTGCGCATCACCGCCGAGGACGAGAACTTCAAGCCGCGGGCCGGCCAGATCGAGCGGCTGTTCGTGCCCGGCGGGCGCCACGTGCGCTGGGACTCGCACATCTACGCCGGCTACCGCGTCCCGCCCACCTACGACTCGATGATCGCCAAGCTGATCTGCTGGGGCGAGACGCGCGAGGAGGCCACCGAGCGCCTGCGCCGGGCCCTGGGCGAGCTGGTCATCGAGGGGATCCCGACGTCCGCCGAGCTCCACCGGCGGATCCTGGGCAACGTGCACTTCCAGCGCGGGAACGTGACGACGTCCTTCCTCGACGACTACTTCATGCGGTAGCTGCGGCGCACGATGGCGGGCGCTGTCGCGCGCGGACTCGCTCGAAGTAGGCACTACGACGTCGCTCGTCCGCGCGCGACATCGCCTCGCCCTCGTGCGCCTCGCGGCGTCTGCTGGCGAGGCGCGGCTCGCCGTTGCTGGCGAGCGCGGCTCGGGCCTTGCGCCCGACCGCGCCGCCGGTAGAATCCCCGGCTCGCCGGAGACGGGCTCCAACCTGCCGCCCTGCGGCGCCGTGAGCCGGCCAAGCATCGGAGATCGATCGTGTACGCCATCTTCAGGGATCGTGGCAGGCAGTACAAGGCGCGCGTCGGCGACCTGCTCGACATCGACCTCCTCCAGGGGGCGAGCGACGGCGCGACGGTGCAGTTCAGCGAGGTCCTCTTCTCGTCGAGCGAGGACGGGGCCCAGGTGAAGGTGGGCACGCCGGCGCTGGCCGGCGGGCAGGTGACGGCGACCGTCGTCCGCTCGGACCTCAAGGACAAGAAGGTCGAGGTCGTCCACTTCCGGGCCAAGAAGGACTCGACCGACAAGAGGGGTCACCGGCAGCGGTTCACCCGGGTCAAGATCGACAAGATCGAGGCATAGCGACATGGCGCACAAGAAGGGACAGGGCTCGTCGCGCAACGGCCGCGACTCGAACCCGCAGAAGCGTGGCGTGAAGGTGTTCGGCGGCCAGGCGTGCACCGCCGGCTCGATCATCGTCCGCCAGCTCGGCACCCGGTTCCACCCGGGCAAGAACGTCGGCATGGGCAAGGACTTCACCATCTTCTCGCTCGTCGACGGGCGGGTGCAGTTCGCCACCCACCGCAAGGGCGGCCGCACCTACAAGAAGGTGTCGGTCGAGCCGGCCCAGGTCGTGGCGCCGGCCCCGAGCAACAACTAGTTCGGCGTCGAGCGGACCGACCGCGCGGCCTGCCCTGACGCAGGCGCGCGGTCGAGGTCTGTACGCGCCAAGCCCACGGGATCGACCGCGCAGGGTCCCTGGCGTCCCCCCACGGTGAAGGCTCATGTTCGTCGACCGCGTGACCATCGAGGCCCAGGCCGGCAAGGGGGGGGACGGCGCGATCTCCTTCCTGCGTGAGTCGGGCAAGCCCAAGGGCGGCCCCGACGGCGGCGACGGCGGCGACGGCGGGTCGGTGATCCTGCACGTCTCCCCCGCGCGCATGACGCTGCAGGACATCGGCCACCGCCGCCACTACCGCGCCCCGCCGGGGCAGAACGGCCGCGGCAAGAACATGGCGGGGCGCGGCGGCCGCGACCTGGTCATCACCGTCCCGCCCGGGACGCTCGTCTTCGACGACGAGGCCGGCGCGCTGGTCGCGGACCTCACGGACCCGGGCACCGACTTCGTCCTCTGCCGCGGCGGCCGCGGCGGCCGCGGCAACACGTCGTTCGCCAACGCCCTGAACCAGGTCCCGCGCGTGGCCACGCGCGGCGAGCCCGGCCAGCGGGGCAAGTTCCGCTTCGAGCTGAAGCTCATCGCCGAGGTCGGGATCGTCGGCCTGCCGAACGCCGGCAAGTCGACCTTCCTCTCGCGCGTGTCGCGCGCCACGCCGAAGATCGCCGCCTACCCGTTCACGACCCTGCACCCGCACCTCGGCGTGGCCACCGAGCTCGGCGTCGGGCGCGAGCTGGTCCTGGCGGACATCCCGGGGCTGATCGAGGGCGCGAGCCAGGGCAAGGGGCTCGGCGACGACTTCCTGCGCCACGTCGAGCGCACGCGCGTCCTCCTGCACCTCGTCGACGGGACGAGCACCGGCGAGCCCGACTCGGGCGGCCCGGCGCCGCTCGACGCCTACCGCACGATCCGCGCCGAGCTGGCCGCCTACGGCGACGGCGCGCTGGCGCACAAGCCCGAGGTCGTGGCCCTGAACAAGGTCGACGCCCTGGCGCCCGACGAGGCCGAGGCGCGCGCGCGCGCGCTGTCCGCCGCGATCGAGCGCCCGGTCCTCCTCGTCTCGGGCGTCAGCGGGCACGGCACCCGGCAGGTGCTCGAGACCCTGCGCGCCACCGTCGACGCCCAGCCTCCGGCGCCCCCCGAGGACTCCTCGGTCCTGCCCCCATAGGCGCAACCTCCGCGCCGCCAAGGGCCCATCCGGTGGCGTGGCGCGCTGGCGCCGGCCGGGCCGCCCTGCTAAGTTATTGCCGAACCGTAGGTTCGGAGGCCACCGCGTGGAGTTCAACGCCCTGCTGAGCAAGATGGTCAAGGCGCGCGCCTCCGACCTCTTCGTCAAGGTCGGCAGCCCGCCGTCCATGCGCATCGACGGGCGCGTGCGCTTCCTTCAGGACGAGCCGACGAGCACCGAGGACGCCAAGAAGATCCTGTTCACGATCACCAAGCCGCGCGGCGGCGCCGCGAACCTCGTCGACCCGAGCGGCCACGTGACCAAGGAGATCGACCTCGCCTACGACCTGCCGAAGGTCGGCCGCTTCCGCGTGAACGTCTCGGCGCAGCGCGGGCAGCTCTTCTTCGTCTTCCGGACCGTCACCCGCGCCGTCATGACCTTCGAGGACCTCCTCCTGCCGCGCGAGCCGCTGGAGAAGCTGGCCAGCCTCAGCCGCGGCATGGTGCTCGTCACCGGCGTCACGGGCTCGGGCAAGTCGTCGACCCTCGCGGCCATGGTGAACTTCATCAACCAGTCGATGAACAAGCACGTGGTCACGATCGAGGACCCGATCGAGTACGTGTTCAAGGACAAGCGCAGCATCATCACGCAGCGCGAGGTCGGCCACGACACGCAGTCGTTCCCCATGGCCATCCGCGCCGCCATGCGCCAGGCGCCCGACGTGCTCATGATCGGCGAGATGCGCGACCAGGAGACCATGGAGGCCTCGATCCACGCGGCCGAGACGGGTCACCTGGTCTTCTCGACGCTGCACACGGTCAACGCCCAGCAGACCGTCGAGCGCATCATCAACTACTTCCCGCCGCACCAGCACGAGCTCATCCGCATGCAGCTCTCGATGGTGCTCGAGGGCGTGGTCGCCCAGCGCCTCGGCCCGCGCAAGGGCGGGGTCGGCCGCGTGCCGGCGATCGAGCTCATGATCAGCTCGCCCACGATCCGCGACATGCTGCGCGAGGGGCGCACGACCGACCTCTACAAGTGCATGGCCGAGTCGGAGTACTTCGGCTGCCAGACGTTCAATCAGTCGATCTGCAAGCTCTACCGCGACGACCTGATCGCCCTCGAGGACGCCATGAAGCTGGCCGACAACCCCGAGGAGCTGAAGATGGAGCTGCGCGGCATCGTGAAGGGCGCGCGCGCGACCGACTTCGACTTCAACTTCTGAGGTCGCTACGCGGGCTGGTCGACGGCCTGCGCGTCGCCGATCGCCTCGACCGGGCACTCGAGCATGGCCTGGCGGCAGGCGGCCTCCTCGCGGGGGTTCGCCGGCTGCCGGGCGACGAAGCTGTAGCCGTCGCCCGAGCGCTCGAAGTTGTCGGGCGCCGTCGTGCGGCACAGGTCGCAGTCGATGCACTGCTGGTCGACGAAGAAGCGCCCCGCGACGTTGTCGGGCCAGCGGAGCTCGCGATCGGCCATGTCGCCCCCGGCGGCCGAGCGTCGACGTCGCCGGCCGCGTTCGATAGGATCCAGCCTACCATGGCCCCACAGGACGACCTGCCCGACCTCCCGCTCCCCGACGCCGGCGTGCCGCGCCCTGGCTTCAGCGTCACGCCGCCGCCGGCCGCCCTGCCGGGGTTCGACCCGTCGAACTCGCCGCTGGCCCCTGGCGGCCGTCCGCACTCGCCCGCGCCGACGCCGGCGAACGCCAGCCTCTTCGGGCTCCTGCACCCCGAGGGCGCCGGCCAGCCGCGCGTGACCTACCGCGTGCGCCGCGAGGGCTGGGTCGCTCGCCGCTCGGCCGCCCGCCTGCGCTTCCGCCGGGTCGCCGACACGCGCGACTCCTCGAGCGAACGCCTCATGGCCGGCCTCGACCGCCGCGGCCTCCTCGCCCGGTCGAAGACCAAGGCCGTGCGGCCCCGGTTCAACCTGCGCGGCCTGCTTTAGTGTGACCGACGGCTGCGGCCGCGGATGCCGGGCGAGGGGGGGCGCGCGCGGGTCGTCGGTGTGGCCCGCCTCCGCGAGCTCCGTCCCGCGGCTGCGGTGCTGCAGCCCAGGCGGCCCCTACCGCTCGCGCCCGTCCGCAGCCGCGGGCCTCCCGCTCGCTCCGGCGGCCCACCGGGGATCCGGCGATCGATACCGGCCGCGCGCGCCCCCCCTCGCCTCGGCCTCCGCGCCCTCGCCTCGCTCGCGGTTCCATTCCGCCCGTGAGTTCGAGCGTGTCGATCAAGTTCTCCCGCTTGAAGACAGGCCCTGGCTAGTCCTCGGCCTGGAAGCCGCCGATGACCTCGGTCAGCTTGGCGACCGCCTCGGACGCGTCGGCCCCGCGGGCGCGCACGGTGAGGGACGCGCCGCACTCGGCGGCGAGCGTGAGCATGCCGAAGATGCTCTTCGCGTCGACCTCGTTGCCGTCCTTGCCGAGGAACACCTGCGCCTCGAACTTCTTGGCGGTCTGGGCGATCAGGGTGCACGGCCGCGCGTGCAGGCCGTACTTGTTCTTCAGCACCACCTCGCCCTGGTGCTCCTGGACCTCGCCCTGCTGCTGCGTCATCAGGCCAGCGACCCCGCCATTTCCTTGATCACGTCCGCGACCGCCGGCTTGTCCTTGGCGTTGCGCAGGAAGCGCAGGAAGTGCTCGTTCTGCCGCAGCGAGGCCAGCGTGCGCAGGATCTTCACGTGGTCCCCGCCCGTCCCCTCGCCGCCCAGGATCAGGAACACGAGGTTGACGGGGTTGCCGTCGACCGCGTCGAACTTGATCCCCGTCTTGCAGCGGCCGAACGCGCCGGTCAGGCCCTGGATGTCCTTGCAGTCCTTGACGTGCGGGATCGCGATCCCGTCGCCCAGGCCCGTGGACCCGCGCTTCTCGCGCTCCATGACCTGCTTGTAGACCGTCTCCAGGTGCGAGGCCGGCAGCCCGCCGTGCTCGATCGTGACCTGGAGCAGCTCGCGGATGGCGTCCTCCTTCGACCTGGCCTTCATGTCCAGGACGACGGCCTCCTCCTCGAGGAAACCCAGAAGCTTCATGGCGACTCCTCGGTGTTCCGCCCTCGGGCGGCCCAGCTTGCGGTTCATTATGCCGCAGGACCGGGCCGCACAACACCACGAGGGGGACACGGGCGTCGCCGGCGCGCCGCGCGCCGGCGACCGCCCGGTCGGCGGCCCGCTACGGGGCGTCGAAGCGCTCGCTGTACTCCTCGACGACCTCGTCGTAGCTCTCGAGCTCCTCCGCGGGCTGCGCCATCTCGTCGGGCGCCAGCGGGGGCGGGACGCGGCCGCTGCGCTTGCGGCGGTCCTTGAGCTTCTCCTTGGCCTTGTGGAGCTGGTTGTACATCTTGTCCACGAGCAGGTCGACCGCGGCGAACGGGTCCTCGTGCGTCATCTGGCCCACGATCCGCTCGCCCTTGCGCGGGTGGGCGATCATCTCGACGGTCTTGCGGTCACCCTCGCTGGAGAACACGATCTCGACCTCGCGCAGCTGATCGAAGTATCGGTCGAGCTTCCCCGCCTTCTCCGCCGCGTACGTGCGGATCGTGTCGTGGACGTTCGTGTTGCGACCGGTGATCGTCACCTTCACGCGAGACTCCTTCCGAGCTCGAAGGCTCGTTCGGCTGACTGGACGTCCGGAATGCGTGTTCTCCCGGCGTCTCGACGGACGCGTCCTCGTAGAAGACGCGCATGAGGAAGAGGCCCTGGGCGGGCGCGGCCGGGCCGGCCTGCCGGCGGTCGCGCGTCGCGAGGATCGCGTCGACGCTCTCCGGCGCGCGGCGGCCCTTGCCCACCTGCACGAGCGTCCCGGCGATCGTGCGGACCATCTTGTAGAGGAAGCCGTCGCCCGTGACGTCGATCGCCACGACGGGGCTGGCGCCCTCGGGCGCGGGCCCGCCGCCCCAGGGGGCGCCCGGCTGGCGCGACACGGTGATCGCGTGGACCGTGCGGACCGTCGAGCGACCCGCGTCGTCCTTGCTCGCCAGGCCGGCGAAGTCGTGGCGCCCGACGAGGCGCGCGGCCGCCGCCTGCATGGCGGCGAGGTCGAGCGGCCCGGGGACGTGCCAGGAGGTGGCCGCCTCCGTGGGGCTGCGCGTGCGCCGATCGACGATCCGGTAGCGGTAGTGCTTGCCCCGGGCGGCGAAGCGGGCGCTGAACCCCGGCGGCGCCTCGGCCACGTCGAGGACGGCGACGTCCTCGGGCAGGAGCGCGTTGAGCCCGGCGAGCAGGCGCGGCAGCGGCGTCGCGGCGCGCGTCTCCAGGCTCACGACCTGCCCCAGCGCGTGGACCCCGGCGTCGGTGCGGCTGGCCCCGGTGACCCGGACCTGCTCGCGCAGGACGACGGCCAGCGCCCGCTCGACCTCGCCCTGGACGGTCCGCACCTGCGGCTGGACCTGCCAGCCCGCGAACCTGGTCCCGGAGTACTCCACGGTCAGGCGCAGGGCGCGCGGGACCGGGACCGAAGCCGGATCACCGACCGGACGGAGGTCCTCAGGCACGTAGGCAGCGTAGCAGGGCCATCCTGGCCACGCCACCGGATCCGCCCCGCGCGGGACGCGGGCGCGTCGGCCGCCGGTACACTCGGGCGGTGCTCCTCGCCCGCGAGACCCTCGCCCGCCTCGAGCGCCTGGTCGCGCTGGCCCGGCGGGCCCCGGCGCCGGCCCCGCGCCGGGCGCGGCGGCGGCCGGGGCGCGGGGTCGAGCCCGGCGCCCGGCGCGACTACGCGGCCGGCGACGACGTGCGGCTGATCGACTGGCCGGCCTACGCGCGCCTCGAGCGGCTGCTGCTCAAGGTCGTCGAGGCGCTCCCCGAGCCGCGGCTCGACGTCCTCCTCGACGGCAGCGCCTCCATGGGCCGCGGCGACCCGCCGCCGCACCTGCGCGCCGCCCTGTGCGCCGCCGCCCTGGCCGCGTGCGCCGTGGCCCGCGAGGCGCGCGTGACCACCTGGGCGGCGCCCCCGGAGGCGCGCGCCCCAGCCTCGGCCGCCCGGGCGGTTCGTGCGCCTTCCTGCGCTTCCCTCGCCGAGCGCGAGCCGGCCGGGCCGGCGGCGCTGGCCGCCGCCGCGGGCCGGCTCGGCGCGCCGGCCACCCGGGCCACGGCGGTCGTGCTCACCGACGGCCTCGACCCTCCTGGCGCCGCCGAGGCGGCGCGCCGCCTGCGCGCGCGCGGCTTCGCGCCCGTGGTGATCGTGTGCGAGCCGAAGGACGAGCTCTCCCCCGACGACGCGGCCGCCGCGGCCGAGGCCGCGCAGGTGGAGCTCGTCGACGCCGAGACCGGGGCGGTCCGCCGGCTGCCCTTCGCCGCGGCCTCGCTCGCGGCCGCGAAGGCCGCCCGCCAGGCGCGCGCCCTGGCGCTGGGGCGCGCCCTGGCGGCGGCGCGCATCCCGCTCGAGCGCCTGCCCCCCGACGCGCCGTTCGAGGCCGTGGCCACGGGCTGGCTGCGCCGCGCCGCGGCCGAGCGGGTATGATCCGCGCCGGGGGACCCATGCGACGCACGACCCTCGCCGCCGCGCTCCTGGCCGCCGCTCTCGCCGGCTGCGCCGGCCCGTCCGCCGGGCGCGACGCCGACGGCCGGCGCGGGCCGCCCTCCGCGACGGCGCGCCGCCTCACGGGCGACGAGCTGCGCCGGGCCCGCGACCTCGCCGAGGTCGTGGTCGTCGGCACCGTGACCTCCTACGACGACCGCCCCGCCGGCCGCCTCTACACGGTGCGCGTCGAGGAGGTCCTGGCGCGCCAGTCGACCCTGGCGGAGCGCGCCGCCACCCACCCCATGGGCGAGGGCGAGGTCCTGCAGGTCTCGGCGTTCCTCTTCCGGTCCGGCGGCGGCGGGGGCGAGGTCGGCGCGCTCGAGGAGCTGAGCCGCTACGTGTTCTTCCTCTCGCCGACCGACGACGCCGGCGAGTGGCTGAACCTCGAGGACGCCGCCGCTTTGCGCCTCCCCGGCGCCCAGGCCACGCTCGACGAGCTGCGCGTCCTGCGCGAGCGCCAGGAGGCCGCCGCGCGCGAGCGCGCCGGCGGGTGACCCTCGCCTTCGGGCCCTACGTCGTCGAGGCCGAGCTGGGGCGCGGCGGCGCCGGCGTCGTCTACCGCGCGCGCGACGCCGCCGGCGCCGTCGTCGCGGTCAAGGTGCTCGTCGCCGGCCCGGGCGCCGACGCCCGGGCCGCCCGCCGCCTCGCCCGCGAGGCGCGGCTGCTCGAGCGCCTGCGCCACCCGGCGATCGTGCCCGTGCGCGCGGTGGGCGAGGCCCGCGGCGGCCTGTGGCTGGCCATGGACCTCGTCGACGGGCAGACCCTCCAGGCGCGCCTCGCCGTCGGCGGGCCGCTGCCGCCGCGCGCCGCCGCCGCGCTCATGGCCGAGGTCGCCCGCGGCGTCGCCCACGCCCACGCGCAGGGCGTCCTGCACCGCGACATCAAGCCCGACAACGTGCTGCTCGACCGCGCCGGGCGGCCGTTCCTCACCGACTTCGGCCTGGCCAAGGACCTCGAGGGCACGCTCCACGGCGCGTCGCTCAGCGTCAGCGGCCAGTTCCTGGGCACGCCAGGCTACTGGGCGCCCGAGCAGGCCCGCGGCGAGCGCGGGCAGGTCGGCCCGGCGACGGACGTCTACGGCCTCGGCGCCACGCTGTTCGCGGCGCTCACCGGCGGGCCGCCCTTCGCGGCGGCGTCGCTGGTCGAGGCGCTCCAGAACGCCGAGCGCGCGCCGCCGCCGGCGTCGCGCGCCAACCCGGCCGTGCCGGCGGCGCTCGACGCGGTGTGCGCCCGCGCCATGCGCCTGGCGCCCGAGGAGCGCTTCGCCGGCGCCGAGGACCTCGCCCGCGCCCTCGAGGCCTTCCTGGCCGACGGCCGGCGCCCGCGCGGCCGGCGGCGACGCCGGCGCTGGCCGCTCGTCGTGGGCGGGGCGACCGTCGTCGGATTGCTCGGGGCCGCGCTCGGGTGGGCGCTGCGCTCGACACCGATACCGCCCGGGTCCGCCGCGGCCACGCCTGACCTCGCGGCCACGTCAGCCGAGCCGCCGGCCGCGCCCGAGCCAGCCGAGCCGCCGCCGCCGCTCGACCCGGCGGAGGTCCTCGCGGCCGCCGCCACGCTCTCGAGGGAGGGCCGCGACGGCGACGCGGTGAGGCGCCTCCGCGACCTCCTGCGGACCGGGGTCGCCCTGGACGCCGAGCAGGGCCGCCAGGCGGTGCAGATCGTGCTGCGGGCCGTGCCGGGCAGCGGCGCCTCGTTCCTCACGCCGCGCGCGCCCGTCGAGCACCTGGAGGCGGCGGCGGAGGTGCTCGAGGCGCTCGTCGACCGCACGACGAGCGACGTGGTCCGGGTCCTGGCCGGCCAGACGCTGGCGCGCGCGCTCCACGGCCGCGTCGACCCGGCGCGGGTCGAGCGCGCGCTCGCGAGCCGCAGCGACCTGGTCCTGGCCGAGCTGCGCCTGGCCGAGGGGCGGCTCGACGAGGCCGAGCGCCTGCTCGAGGGGCGCGACGCGTCCCCGCCCATGAACCTCCTGCGGGCCGTCCTGCGCATCGAGCGGGCGGTCGCCGCCGGGCGGCGGGAGGAGGCGCTCGAGGCCGCGCACCGCGGGCTCCAGAGCGCCCGCCTCGCCGACGGCTGGTCCCTGTCGATCCTCGACCACCTGCGCGCGCGGCGCGCCCTCGGCCTGGGCCTGCCGCCGGCGCACGAGGACCGCGCGCTGACCGACGACGAGGTCACGCGGCTCCTGCAGGTCCGGCGCGAGCTCGAGACGCGAGACCGACTCGAGACCTTCATCGACCTGTGCCTGGCCCTGCCGCCCGCCGCGCGGCGCCAGGTCGCCGTCCAGCAGTCCGAGGCCGCGACGCGCGTCGTGCGCTGCAAGGCCCTCCTGGCGGCTGGCGACGAGGCCGGCGCCCGCGAGCACCGGGAGCGAGCGCAGGCCCTGGTGACGCCGCCGCGCGACGGCATCGACCACATGATCCTGGGCGACCTGCTGGCGAGCGAGGACCGCTGGGCGGAGGCGCTCCGGGCCTACGGCGAGACGGCCCGGGAGGCGCCGCGGGCGGCCCTCGTCGTGCGCGACCGCAGCATCAACGTGGTCGTGCGCCTCCACCCCGAGCTCGAGTCGTGCTTCCTCGCGCCGCCCGGGGGCTCGCCGGCGGCGCGCGAGCAGCTCGCCCTCCTCCGCCTGCTCTGCCCGGCGGACGAGGCCCCGTCGCGCGAGCGGACCGTGGCGCTCGAGGTCCGCGCGCGGCTGGCCTACCTCGCGGGCGAGGTCGACGAGGCGGACGCCGTCCTCGCGCGGGCGCTCACGGAGGAGCCCGACGCGCTGGGCGTGCTGCTCAGCGCGCTGGAGCGGCACCTCCAGGCGGTGCGCCTCGCCGACGCCCGCGCCGTGCTAGAGCGCCTGCCCGGAGAGGCGCTCGGGGCGATACCCCACGTCGCCGCGCTCGCGCGTCTCCTCGAGGCCGAGGAGGCCGCCGCGAAGGGTGACGGGCCGGCCGCGCGGACGCGGGCGGCGGCGCTGCTCGCGGACGTCGAGGCCGCCGAGCGCCCCCTGCCCCTTGCCCTGCGCGCGCGCGTGCGCCGCCTCGTCGAGCGCCTCGGCGACTGATCAGGCCGCGTCGTCGTCGCCGCCGCCGGCCGGCGGCGCGGCCAGGTCGTGCCACACGCGCCGCACGGCGGCCCAGGCGGCCAGCGCGATCAGCCCCCACACCAGCCCGCGCGCCCACCACCAGGGCGCCTCGGCCGCGCGCCGGTCGAGGAGGCGCAGGGCGTCGAGGCCCACGGCGAGCGCGAGCACGCCGAGCGCGAGCCACCCGCGGCTCCCGCCGCGCGCCCAGCGGGCGAAGGCGCGCAGCCCGGCCGTGCACAGGACGGGGCCGAGCGCCAGGTGCAGGACCGCGAGGCGCGGGTCGTCGTCGAGCACGCGTCAGGTCGCGTAGAGGCGCGCGACCTGCTCGCCGTAGCCGTTGTAGGGGAGCGTGGGCACGCGGTCGCCGCTGCCCAGGAGGCGCTCGGTGGCCTGCGACCAGCGCGGGTGGGGCACGTCCGGCTCGACGTTCGACGACCAGGAGTACTCGTCGGGGTGCAGGTCGTTCCAGAAGCAGCGCGGCCGCGCGCGCGTGACCTCGATCCGCACGACGCTCTTGGCGCCCTTGAAGCCGTACTTCCAGGGCACGACGAGCCGCAGCGGCGCCCCGCACTGCGGCGGCAGCCGCTTGCCGTAGATCCCCGTGGCCACGAGCGTGAGGTCGTGCATGGCCTCGTCGAGGCGCAGGGCCTCGTAGTAGGGCCAGCGGTAGCCGCCGCCGCGCTGGCCAGGCGCCTGCTTCGGGTCGAGGAAGCTGGTGAAGGCCACGTAGTTGGCCTCGGGCCGCACGCCGACCTTCTCCAGCACCTTGCGCAGCGGCACGCCCACCCAGGGCACGGTCATCGCCCAGGCCTCGACGCAGCGGAACCGGTAGACGCGCTCCTCGAGGCCGAGCGCCTCGACGTCCTCGAGCGCCAGCGCGCCCGGCCGCTCGACCAGGCCGTCGACCTCGAGCGCGTAGGGGTCGAGCCGGAAGCCGCGGGCCAGCCGCCACACGCGCTCCTTGTCGGTCGTGAACTCGTAGAAGTTGTTGTAGCGGTAGGGCAGCGGCTCGGGCGTCAGCGGGCGCCCCGCGTCGGCGTGGGCCTCGCTCCGCGGCGCCGCCAGCGGCGGGAGCGGCTCGTCCTGGGCCCACGCGCCGTCGAGCAGGCCCCGGCCGCCCACGGCCAGGCCGCCCGCCGTCAGGCCGCCCAGGCCCAGGGCGCGGAGGAAGCGGCGCCGGCTCAGGTAGACGGCCTCGTCGGTGACGGCCGACTCCGGCAGCTCCCAGGGCCTCCGGCGGCGGTGCGCGGCCACGCGGCCTCCTCTCCGGGCGTGATGGTAGTCACGGCGCGGGCCCGGGACCACCCGGCCGGCGGCGGCCGCTCGCACGTTGGCCTCCCGGGGGAGGGGGGCCTACGATGGCGCCGTGGCCGACCTCCCGCCCCCGCTCGAGCCCCCCGGCGACGACCTCGTGGCGGTCGTCGACGGCGCCCTCGACCCCGCGCTCTGCGACGAGGTCGTGGCCCGCTTCCTCGCCTGCCCGCACGCGGCGCCCGGCCGCACCGGCCACGGCGTCGACCCGGCGCGCAAGGACAGCCTCGACGTGACGATCACCGCCCACGCCGCGTGGGACGACGTGACGCAGCGGGCGCTCGCGGCGCTGGCGCCGGCGCTGCGCGCCTACGCGCGCGCGCGGCCCGCGCTGCTCGTCGGCGCGCTCGCGCCGTCGATCGTCGATCCGGCGACGGGGCGCGCGGCGCCGCTGGCCCTCGAGCAGGTCGCCCGGCTCGACGAGGCCACGCTCGAGGCGCTCATGGCGCGGCTCTACCGCGTGGGCGAGGTCAACGTGCAGCGCTACGCGCGCGGGCGCGGCGGCTACCACCACTTCCACTCGGAGGTCATGCCGCTGCTCGACGGCGGCGAGGCGCTCCACCGCGTGCTCTTCTTCCAGGTCTACCTCAACGACGTCGACGAGGGCGGCGAGACGGAGTTCCTCCTCCAGCGGCGCGTCGTGCGCCCCCGCCGCGGCCGGCTCCTCATCGCGCCGGCCGGGTTCACCCACACGCACAAGGGGCACGTGCCGCGCTCGGGCGACAAGCTGATCCTGACCTCCTGGCTGCTGTTCCAGCGCGCAGAGGCCCTCTACGCGTGATCGACGGCTGCGGCCGCGGATGCCGGCCCGCTCGATCCGTCTAGAGCCAATGCCGAATGGGTAGCGCGTAAACTGCTGCGTCGACCCGTTCCCGTTCCCGTTCCCGTTCCCGTTCCCGGTTGTTGGGGCCACATGAACTTCGACCACGAGCTGGTCGAAACTCCTCCTCCGCGTGGTCTCCATGCTCACTCGCATGATCAACAACCTCGGAGGTGCGGGAACGGGAACGGGAACGGGAACGGGAACGGAAGACTCGCCTGAGAGTCAGCCGCTAACCCTTTGGCATTGGGTCTAGAGCCCGGCCAGATCACGCGCCCGGTCCGGGAGGCGCTCGGCCAGCGCCGCGAGGAGCGCCGGCAGGCCGCCCGCGCGCACGGCGATCCCCAGCAGCCAGCGCAGGGCCTCGTCGGGCGTGCGGGCGGCGTCGAGGTCCTCGCCCGTGGCGCGGCGGCCGAGCGCGCGCAGGTCGGTGAGGCCGAGGCGCGGCAGGGCCAGGGCCAGGACGCGGTCCTCGCGGCGGCGCGCCGCCTCGTCGAGGCCGTTGGGCCCGGCGACGAGGTCCTCGGGCAGCGTGGCCGCGCGCAGGCGCGCCCCGGTGAGGTCGGCGCCGTCGACGTAGGGCTCGGTGAGCGTGGCCGCGCGCAGGTCGGCGCGGACCAGGCTCGCCCCGGCGAGGAACGGGCGCTCGAGCCGCGCCCGCGCCATCAGGGCGTCGTCGAGGAGGGCCCGGGCCAGGTTGGGCGCGCGGAGCGAGGCCTTCTGCAGGCGCGCCAGGCGCAGGTCGGCGCCCGAGAGGTCGACGGCCGCGCCCGTGGCCTCGGCGAGGAAGGCGTTCACCAGCCGCGCGCCGTGAAACGACGCGCCGTCGAGGGCGGCGCCCTCGAGCTGCGCGGCGTCGAGGGTGGCCTTCTCGAGGCGCGCGCCGGCGAGGTCGGCGCGCGTGAGGCAAGCCGCCGTGAGCGTGGCCTCGTCGAGGCGCGCCCCGGCGAGGCGGGCGCCGACGAGCTGGGCGCGCGAGAGGTCCGCCCGCGACAGGTCCGCGCCCTCGAGGCGCGCCTTGGCCAGCCGCGCGCCCACGAGCTCGGCGCCGGTCAGGTCGGCCTCGCTCAGGTCCACGCCGTCGAGCGCCGCGCCCGGGAGGGCCACGCCGGCGAGCGGGGCGCCGCGCAGGTCGGGGCGCCCCTCGTGGCGCGGCAGCCCGGCGTGGGCGGCGCGCGTCTCGACGAACAGGGCGAGCTGCTCCTGGAGCGGCGCCTGCGTCCAGCGGCTGACGAGCGGGTCCTGCACGGCGCGTAGGCTAACCGACCAGGGTCAGGCGCAGCCAGAGAGGCGCTCCGTCATCGACGGCTGCGCCTCGCTTGCGGTTCCATTCCACTCGTGGGTTCGAGCGTGTCGATCACGAGTTTGCGCGTTTGGCTACAGAGCCTAGAGCGCCGGCCACGGCGCCCCGCTCACCAGGCCGCGCAGGGCCAGCCGCTCGGCCAGCGCCGCCCAGCCGGCGCCGCCGGGCGCCGGGAGCGGGCCCAGGTCGACCAGCGCTAAGCGTTACGGCGAAGGCGCCGCCGCGCGCCAGGGCGGCGGGCGCGCAGGGGAGCAGGGCCGTGGCGCCCACGCGCACGGGTTCGACGCGCGGCGGCGCGTGCTCGCGCGCGAAGAGGCCCACGACGCCGACGGCCGGCTCGCGCGCGGCGCGGTCGAGCGCGGCCAGCCAGCCGTCGGGCACGAGCAGGCCGGGCGTCCAGGCCACGAGGACCTCGGCGCGGCTGGCGCGGGCCACCTCGTCGAGCGTGGCGACGGCGTCGGGGTCGCCGGGCAGGAGGCGCAAGACGAGGCGCGGGTCGTCGAGGTCGCGCAGGCGCTCGGCGAGCGCGTCGTCGTCGCCTGGCGCGGCGACGACGATCACCCGGCAGTCCTCCGGCGTCGCGGCCAGGAGCCGGGCGAGGCCCGGCAGCGCCGGGCCGATCGCCTCCCGGGGCAGGAGCGCCACGACGTCGCGCGGCGCAGGGGCGCGGCCGTGCTTGAGCCGCAGGTGGTGGTGCGCCTGGCGCATGCGCCGGCCGTGGGCAGCGCGGCCGAAGCTCGACGAGGGCGCGTCGTGCGCCACGACGGCGCCGCGGGCGACCCGGGCCGGGCGGCCCGCCAGGGCGCTCCGCAGGCAGTAGTCGTCGTCCTCGCCGCCGTACCAGACGAAGCCCTCGTCGAGCGGGCCGACGGCGCGCACAAGGTCGCGCGCCAGGTAGACGCACACGAAGGTGACCCGCTCGGCCGCCACCCAGGGCCGCTCGTCGCCCGCAGCCGGGGCGCGCTGGGTGGGGTTGTCGGTCGTCGTGAGCACGGGCGACACGGGGCCGGCCGGGCCGTCGCGGGCGGCCGTGCGCAGGGCGTCGAGCCAGCCGGGGGTGCGCGGGCGCGCGTCGTCGTTCAGGAGCACGACGTCGCCCTCGACGGCGGCGAGCCCGAGGTTGGCGCTGCGGGCGAAGACGAACGGCCGCGGCGCCGCGAGCAGGCGCAGGCGGGGGAAACGCGCCAGCAGCGGCTCGAACGGACCGGTCCCGCCGTCGCAGACGACGAGCACCTCGTGGTAGACGTCGCCCTCCGTCGCGCGCAGGGCCTCGAGGCAGCCCTCGACCAGGGCCGGCGTGCGCGAGGGGATCACGACCAGGGGCGGCGGCTCCTGGTCGGCCAGGGCGAAGCGGAGCTGGGCGGCGCGCTCGGCGACCTCGGGGTCGTGCGGCGCCCACTGCCGGGCGCGCTCGGTGGCGAGCGCGGCGGCCCCGAGGTCGCCCAGGCGGAGCAGCGCCGTCCCCAGCCGCCACCAGGGGGCCCCGCGGTAGCTGCTCACGTCCAGGAACAGCGAGCGCTCCGGCTGCGGCATGCCGCACGCCACCTGGAACCAGTGGCGCGCCTCGTCCAGGCGGCCCTGCTCGAGGGCCAGGTCGCCGAGCGCCTGGTAGGCCTCGTTGCGCAGGGGCGAGAGGGCGACCGCGTCGTGCAGCGCGCGCCGGGCGCCGTCGTGGTCGCCCAGGCGCCGCCGGCACCAGGCCGCGTTGACGAGCGCCTGCCAGCGCTCCTCGACCCAGGCCTGGCCCGCGCGCGCGTGGGCCAGGTAGCGGTCGAACGCCTCGATTGCCGCGGCGTGCTCGTCGCGCTCGGCCAGCGTGTTGCCGAGGTAGAAGAGGTGGCGCGGGTTGTCGGGCTGGGCGGCGACGTCGCGCCGCAGGCCGTCCTCGTACATGCGCGACCGCGCCGCCGGCAGCCGCCCCTGCTCGCGCTTGGCCTCGTTGTCGTGCACGAGCGTGAGCGAGGTCAGGCGCTGCTCGGGGTCGCTCACGGAGAGCGTCTCGTGGATCCGCCCGACCCAGCGCACGGTCGGGTCGTTCCTGAACAGTCGGTTCACCGGATGCGAGAGGACCACGGCGCCGTCGCGCAGGGTCAGGTCGACGAGGAGCAGGTTCTTGACCTCGGGCGGCGCCTGGCGGACCGCGTCGAGCATGGCGCGCGGCGGCACGCCCGGCGCCAGGCGCTCGTCGGCGTCGACCATGAGGATCCAGGGCGCGCGGCACAGCCCGCAGGCGAAGTTGCGCGCGGCGGCGAAGTCGTCGACCCAGGCGAAGCGCTCGAGGCGGCCGGCGCGCCCGCGCAGGAGGTCGCGGGCGACCGCCTCGGTGCCGTCGACGGAGCCGGTGTCGACGATCACGAGCTCGTCGAACACGTCGCCGAACGAGGTCACGCAGGCGCGCAGCCGCGGCGCCTCGTCGCGGACGATCAGGCAGAGCGAGAGCGTCAGCCGCGGGTCGACGGCGCTCACGTGTCCGCCCCGATCGCCGCGCGCACGGCGGCGGCCCAGCGCTCGAGGCGCTCGTCGTCGTCGCCCGGGTCGTGGTCGAGGACCAGGGCGCCCGGCGCGGCGGCCTCGCCCGGGAGCGCGAGCGGGCGCGCCGGCGCGGGCGCGGGTCCGCGCACGAGCACGAGGCCAGCCGCGCGGGCCGGCGCGTCGAGGCCGCGCGCCACGACGTGCGGCGCTGGCGTCGGGCGACGCGTCGGGCGGCCGAGGCGCGAGAAGGTGAGGACGGGCACGGCGCGGCGCAGGAGCGCCCGGCAGAGCTCGGCCAGCGCGGCCGCCTGCGGGTCGTCGGGCTCCAGCTCGACCGCCACCGGCGGGCAGGGGCCGAGCAGCGCGGCCGGGCGCGCGAGCAGGGCGAGGTCGCGCGGAGACGGAGGAGGGAGCGCGGGCGCGGCCACGAGCGCGCGGCGCGCCACGCGCGCCTCGACGCCGGCGGCGCGGGACCGCCGGAGGAGGTCGGTCACCGCGGCCGCGGCCGTCTCGTATCGCGGGTCGACGCCGCCCGTGACCTCCAGCGCGGCCAGGGGCAGGAGGGCGCAGGAGGGCTCGAGGACGTCGGCGAGGGCCTGGCGCTGCTCGTCGAAGCGGACCTGCAGGGCGAGCGCGCGCAGGGCCGCGCGGTCGGCGTGACCGGCCTGGGGATCGAACTGGGGGCCGGCCTGGGGCCCTGCCTGCGGACCGGCGGCCAGGCCGACCAGGCGCGGGCCGACGAGCGCCGGCGGGTCGTCGCCCACGCCGAGCGCCA
>JAHBXY010000128.1 GCA_019636275.1 Planctomycetota bacterium
GCCGCCGCCGCCGCCGCGCGCCTCACGGGGCTTGGCCACGTTCACGGTGATCTTGCGCGAGCCGACGGACGTGCCGTCGAGCGCCGAGATCGCGGCGCTCGCGGCGGCCTCGTCGGCCATCTCGACGAAGGCGAAGCCGCGCGGCCGCCCCGTCTCGCGGTCCATGATCAGGTTGACCCGCTGGACCTGGCCGTGGGGCGCGAAGAGCCCCTCCAGCTCGGCCTCGGTCAAGTCGAAGGGGAGGTTGCCGACGTAAATGTTCACCATCGTCCGACCACACACACTCTTGCCCGACCCAGTCGGTCCCGCCCTCGAAGCGCGGCCACCGATGATCCCACTCCGACGCACCCTCCGGGCCAGGCGACGCGCCGTAACGTCCCGAACTCACGGGTTACGTCCAATCCCTTCTAGCCTGGCCGACCGGGGACGGCAACTGCAATCTGCGGTCCGAGGCGGTCATCGCGGCGGGACGAGCGGGACGCCCCGGTCCCGGCGGCGCGACGGCGCCCCGCCCAGGCGCGGGACTTCGGGGCGGCCCGGGCGTTGCGCGGCCTTCCTCGCAGGAGGACCCCGTGCGCGCACGCGTGAGGGACCAGGCGCATCTGAGCGTCGACCGCCTGCTCCGGGACCTCGCGTCGCCGGCGGCCTACCCCCACCCGGTCGACCACGTCGAGGTCGTGCAGACGCACATCTCGCTCGTGTTCCTCGCGGGCGAGCGGGTCTACAAGCTGAAGAAGCCCGTCGACCTGGGCTTCGTCGACTACTCGACCCTCGCGCGCCGCCGCGCCTGCTGCGAGGCCGAGGTGTCCCTCAACCGCCGGCTGGCGCCCGACGTCTACCTGGGCGTCGTCCCCGTGACGGCGCGCCGCGGGCGGCTGCGGGCGGGCGGTTCCCCGCGCGCCGCGCTGGAGTGGGCCGTGGTCATGCGCCGCCTGCCCGACGCGCGCACGCTGGCCGCCCTCGTCGAGGCCGACGCGGCCGACGCGCCGCTCCTCGAGCGGGTCGGCCGTCGCCTGGCCGCGTTCCACCGCGAGGCCCGCGGCGGGCCCGACGTGGCGCGCTGGGCGCGCCATGAGGCGGTCGCCGCCAACTGCCGCGACAACCTGCGCGACGTGCGGCCGCTCGTCGGCGCTGCGCTGAGCGCGCGGGTCCTCGACCGACTCGCGCGCCTGACCGAGCTGCGCCTCCTCGAGCTGCGCTCGACGATCGAGGCGCGCGCGGCGGCGGCGCGCGACGGCCACGGCGACCTGCGCCTCGAGCACGTCCACGTGCCTGCCGACCCCGCCGCCGACCCCCGTGTGATCGACTGCGTGGAGTTCAGCGAGGCCCTGCGCTGCGCCGACCCCGCCAGCGACGTGGCCTTCCTGGCCATGGAGCTCCTGCGCGCGGCCCGCCCCGACCTGGCCGCGGCCTTCCTGCGCGCCTGGCAGGACGCCGCCGGAGACGCAGGCGCCCGGGCCGTGCTGCCCTTCTACGTGGGCTACCGCGCGCTCGTGCGGGCGAAGGTCGACGGCTTCACGGCGCGCGCCGCCGAGGTGCCCGCGGCGCAGCGCGCCCGCGCCGTCGCGCGCGCGCGCGCCCACGCGCTCCTGGCCCTGGGCGCCCTGGCCCCGCCGGCGCATCGCCCGGCGCTCGTGCTCGTCTGCGGGCTCCCCGGCACGGGCAAGTCGGTGCTCGCGCGCGCCCTGGCCGAGGCCGCCGACCTGGTGTGGATCCGCGCCGACGCCGTGCGCAAGGCGCTGGGGCGAGAGGCGGGCGTGACGTCGACGCGCGGCGGCGCCTGGGGCGAGGGGCTCTACGCGCCCTCGTGGAGCGACCGCACCTACGCGCGCTGCCTCGACCTCGCCGAGTGGGCCGCCTTCGAGGGCCGGCGCGTGGTCGTCGACGCCTGCTTCGCATCCGAGGCGCGGCGCCGGGCGTTCCTCGACGCGGCCCGCGCCTGGGGCGTCCCCGCGCTCGTCCTGCACCTCGAGGCGCCGGCCGAGGTCGCCCGCGCGCGCCTCGACGCGCGCGGCCCCGACCCGTCCGACGCCGACCGCGCCACGCACGCGCGGATGACCGCGGGCTGGGAGCCCTTCGGCCCGGCCACGGCGCGCGTGGTCCGACGCCTCGAGGCCGGCGGGCCGCCGCCGCTCGCCGCCGCCCTCGACGCCCTGCGCGCGGCCGGCCTCTTCGACTAGGTGATCGACGGCTGCGGCCGCGGATGCCGGGCGAGGGGGGGGGCGCGCGCGGGTCGTCGGTGTGGCCCGCCTCCGCGAGCTCCGTCCCGCGGCTGCGGTGCTGCAGCCCAGGCGGACCCTACCGCTCGCGGCCGTCCGCAGCCGCGGGCCTCCCGCTCGCTCCGGCGGCCCACCGGGGATCAGGGCGTCTGATACGACCCGCGCGGGCTCCCCCCTCGCCTCGGCCTCCGCGCCCTCGCCTCGCTTGGGTTCCATTCCTCCCGTGGGTTCGAAGACATGCCCTAGTACCCCTCCCATCCGACGGGAAGGGCATTTCTCCCCGCCGTGCCGGCCGACCTTACGGGCGGCCGAGGTCGCCCTCTTGGTGCGCGAAGGGGTTGCGCGCGCGCCGCGCTTTGCAGGTTGCGCGCGCGAGGCCACATGCTGAGCGGCACGCTGGGGAGCCTCGGGCTGGACGACCTCGTCGGGTTCCTCTCGACGCACGGCGTCGAGGGCGTGCTCACCCTCTGCGGCGCCGCCTCGTCGCTCCACCTGCTGTTCGTCCCCGGCCGCCTCGTCGTCCCGCAGGCGCGCCCGGGGCGCCTCTCGCCCGAGGCGCTCGACGCCCTGCTGGCGCGCGCGAGGCGCGTGCAGGGCGCCCGCGCGCCGAGGCTCTCGCGCGCCGCGCTCGACGCCCTGCACGCCCGCGCCCGCGCCCTCCGCGCGCCGGACTCGACGACGGGGCGACCCGGCCGGACGGGGGCCACGACCGGCCGCCTGCGCCGCTCGACGCTCGAGACGCTCCTCGCGCGCGCCGACGCCATCCGCGACGCCGACCACGAGGCGCGGCGGCACCGCGTCGCCGAGCAGGTCCACGCCGTGTCCGCCTCCGGCCGGGCGCGCTTCGAGTTCACCCCCTGCGTCGTGCCGCCCGACCTCCTGCGCGACATCGAGGCCGGCGGCGGCGTGGCGCTCGAGCCCCTGGCGCTGCTCATGGAGGTGGCGCGCCTCACCGACGAGCGCACGCGCCGCCCGTCGAGCGCGCCGACGCGCGCCGCGCGCCGCTCCGCGGCCGGGGGGCGCGCCGGGGCGAGCGTCGGGGCGCCGACGCTCCAGGGCGACATCGACGGCGTGGGCCTGGCGGCGCTCCTCCAGACGCTGCGCGAGCGCCGGCGGGGGGGCACCCTGACGCTCCTGGCCGGCGGGCGCGAGGAGCGGCTCTACTTCGTCGAGGGCGAGGCGTTCGCCCTGCGCATCGAGGCCGACGACGAGTTCGCCTTCGCCCTGCTCGGCGTCGACGCCGCCGACTCGGTGCGGGCGCTCGTCCGCGGGGCGGCGATCGACGAGGGCGCGCTGACCGAGGCGGAGCAGGCGCGGCTGCGCGAGCGCTTCCTCGAGGTCCTGTTCGCCGAGGGGGCCACGTTCGCCTTCCACGAGGGCGACCTCCCGCCCGACGTGCGGGCCCCGCGCCGCGGCGTCACACGCATCTCGCTCCAGACCGAGCGCTTCCTCCTCCAGGCGATCCAGCGCTGGAGCGAGTGGGACGCCCTGCGCGACGCCCTCGACGACGGCCGGGCCGTCCTGCGCTTCGTCAGCCCGGGCGCCAAGCTCGAGGCGATCCGCGCGGGCGGCCTGCCCGAGGTGCTCACGCTCCTCGACGGCCGCCTGCGCTTCGACGAGGCCGTGAAGGCCGCGCGCGCCCCGCGCCTCGTCGCCGCGCGCGCCGTGGCCGACCTCCTCCTCGCCGGGCGGCTCGTCGCCGTGTGATCAGCGCGGCGGCACGCCGAAGAAGCACGTCGCCCGCCCGCCGGGGAAGAACGGGACCACCCGGTGCTCCCACGCGTAGCCGCCGCCGAGCGGCGCGACCATGGCCCGGAGGTCGCGCTCGCGGTAGGTCCTGAGGTCGCTCACGACCGCGTCCCACAGGCCCAGCGCCGGGACGAGCGGCACGGCCCAGGTGGCCAGCGCCTTCTTCAGGCGGTCGCGCCGCGCGCGCAGGGGCGCCGTCAGCGCCCCGGCCGTCATGGCGGGCAGGATCGCCAGGAGCCCGCGCAGGTCGCCCGAGAGCGCCTCGAGCACGAACACGGCGCGCCGGCGGGCCACGCAGTCGGCGAGGAGCCCGCGGGCGAGGTCGGGCGGGAGGTGGTGGAAGGCGCTGATCACCGTGCGCGCCGGCCGGTCGACGTCCTCGGGGACGGCCGTCGCGTCGACCGGGCGCGCGACGACGTCGACGCGCCCCGGGTGGCGGGCGGCCACCTGCTGCATCGCCGGCGTGTTCGGCAGCAGGTCCGAGAGGACGAAGCGCGGCGCCGCGACCCCCGAGCGCGCGAGCGCGTCGAGGAGGATCGACACGGGCTCGCCGCTGCCGCTGCACAGGTCGAGGACCTCGTCGCAGCCGGCGCGCGCGCAGAACTCGGCGAACACCGGCCCCACGCCGTCGTAGATCCGCCCGAGGCGGAGCCCGGCGCCCAGCGCCTCGACGATCGCCTCGCGCAGGAAGCGCGGGCAGTCGGGCCGCTCGTTGAACTCGAAGGCGTGGACACGCATGAGCCAACCAGACCACGTCCGTGCCACGCCGGGAAGCGGGCCGCGCGATGCGTTCCAGATCCGTCTCCCGGGCCATTCCCGGTCGCGTTCAGGAGCGGTAAGTGCCGCGTGAGTGAACGTTGAGCGCGAGGTACAGGCCGTGCAAAGGGACGGCGCGTCATGCGCTGGACGTGCCTGCTCCTCCTCGCGTTCGCCGCCCCCGTCGTGCGGGCCAACGACGGGTTCGTCCACGTCCTCGGCGGCGACGGCCCGCCGGTGCGCCCCCTGCACCTCGTCGCCGAGCGCCCGCTCCGCGACCTCCTGCCGCGGCAGGGCCGCCGCTTCGAGGCCAGCGGGGTCGTCCTGCGCGGCAAGTGGCTCTACGTCGCGTTCGACGACACGACCGACGTCGCCCGCGTGCGGCCCGACCTGTCCGAGGCCGAGTGGATCGAGACCGAGGGCCGCGGCGGCGGCTACGAGGGGATCACCTGGTCGGCCGAGGAGGACCGCTTCTACTGCGTCGTCGAGGCCCTGCGCCGCCAGGGCGGGTATCGCGCGCTGATCGCCACCTACGACCGCCGCTTCAACCTGCTCGAGGAGGCCTGGCTCGACGTGCCGCTGGCCGGCGCCAACAAGGGGATCGAGGGCCTGGCCGCGGTGCACCGCGACGGCGAGGTCCACCTCCTGGCCCTGCACGAGGGGCACCCCGACGACGCCGCCGGCGACGGCGCGGTCCGCGGGCGCATCGAGGTCTACCGGGCGCGCCGCAGCGGCGGCTGGAAGCACGTCGAGACGATCAAGCTGCCCAAGCACGTGCGCTTCGCCGACTGGTCGGGGCTCGACGTGCGTGGCGACCGCGTCGTCGTCTGCTCGCAGCAGAGCAGCGCCCTGTGGGAGGGGCGCCTCGCGCCCGACGCCTGGAAGTTCGTCGGCCCGGGCCAGGTCTACCTGTTCCCGCGCGACGCCGACGGCCAACCGCGCTACCCGACGGTGGAGGGGGTCACCCTCCTCGACGCCGGCCGGGTGGCCGTGGTCACGGACCTCGATCGAGGCGAGACTGCTCGCCTCGACCGCTCGATCCACATCTTCGCGCTCCGAGCGGGCGCGGAGTGACTCACCGGGGGACCCGACCCATGCGCACCGTCTGCTCGCTGGCCGCCGCGCTGCTCTTCGCGACCGCCGGCGCCGCCTCGGCCCAGCCGCTGACCGACGCCGACCTCGACGGCCGGAAGTTCATGCACAAGGGCTCGTTCGAGGCCGACCGCGGCTGGAGCTGGAGCCGCGACGACCTCGAGCTGGAGGCCGCCTACACGGTCCACAACATCCCGGGCGCCCTGCTCTACCGGCTCCTGCGCCAGGACCGCCGCAGCGGGCAGCCGCTGCGCGGCGACCTGTTCGAGGACGACAACCTGTTCCGCGACGTCCGCCGCCAGCCGGCGTGCGAGGCCTTCGCCATCGGCTACCCGATCGACGAGGTCCCCTGGGACGCCGCCCGCCACGCGATCCGCGAGCGCAGCCCCTACGTGTGGCTGACGGTCGAGCGCGGCAACTTCGAGGTCGACGGGCAGCGCGGCCGGCGCCGCATCACGCTCGGCACCGACGTCATGGACGACGAGTACTTCGACACCGACGGCTACATCCTCCTGGACCACCACATGACGCTCCGCGGCCGCAAGCGCTACGACCGCGCCGACCGCATGCGGCGCATCCTCATCGGGACGAAGGAGGACCGCGGCGTCGACGAGTTCGGGATCAAGCAGGCGGCCAAGGTCGACGTGCGCTCGGACTCGCCCCGGGCCGAGGCGATCGCCGGCATGGACGACATGGTGCGCTCCGGGATCCTCACCTGGGGCAGCTCGCCCGAGGTGGCGGCGCCGTGCCGCGAGCTCTACCGGCGGCTGCTGGCCCGCGGCGTGACCCTGCCGAGCACCCCCACCTACCAGGACGTGCTGCTCGTCGACCCCAAGGCGTTCGTGCGCTCGGTGCGCAGCCGCTACCACCTCGACGAGGTGCGCCTCGACGCCGTGCGCAACCTCCACGACCTGGGGCAGAAGCGCCTCGAGGCCCTCCTGGCCACGGCGCGCGAGGCCCGCATGGACGGCGCGATCCCGGCCGCGCAGGCCGACGCCGTGCGCGCCTGGGAGGAGCGCGTCCGCGCCGTCCTCGACCGCACGGCCCTGCTCGAGCGCGCGGCGCCGCGCCTCCTCGAGCTCGACCTGCAGGTCACGGACGTGACGGACCTCGACGCCCTCCTGCCCACGGCGCCGCTCCTCGCGGCGACGAGCACGATCGACGACATCGCCGAGCGCGAGGTCGAGCTCCTGCGGCGCAAGGTCGTCGCCGAGGCCCTGAGCGAGCTCTACCACGCGGTCGCCGCCGACCTGGACGCGGGCGGCAACCGGAGCCTGCGCCGGGCGCTGGCGCGCGCCCACGACCGCGCGCACGAGGCGCACGTCGACTGGTTCCAGGCCTACCTGCGCGAGAAGGACGCCGCCGGCTACGGGGCCCTGACGACGCTCGACAAGTTCGTCGAGGCCGCGCGCGACCTGCTCGCCCAGCCGGCGCCGGACCAGGCGGCGGGGCTGGCCGCCTACAACGAGTTCGGCCAGGCGCAGCGCGCCGCCGGCGTGCGCGCGTTCCGGCGCTTCGAGCCGCTCCCCCAGGCCGGCCTGGACGCGCTCGTGCGCCTGCTCGCCCACGAGCAGCTCCACATCTGGATGCGCCAGGTCGAGGCCGCCGGCACGGCGGGCCAGGGCCTGTGGTTCGACCAGGCGCGCGCCTTCTACATCCCGCGCTCGCGCCGCACGTCGGGCAACTTCCTCATCGACACCATGGACTTCACCATGATGTTCCCCATGAGCGTGTGGGACGGCGTCGACCCGGCCGAGCGCAACGCGACGCGGCAGCTCCCCGACGACGCGCTCGTCGGCTGCGTCCTCGTCAACGACGTGCAGATCGAGCTGCCCACCGTCTCGGCCTTCACCGACCGCCTGCGCCGCCTCGGCAGCGCGCTGAAGCTGGCCCGGGGCCTCATGCGCTGGGGCGCCGACACCGGCCACCCCGCCCTGGCCGGCGGCGCCGACGCGGCCGCCTACCTGGCCCTGCGCGGGGCCGTGACCGGCCTGCCGCAGGCGGAGCGCGACGAGGCCATGGCCGCGATCAACGCCCTGATCGGCCCCACGGCGAACTACTCGTCGGAGGACCTCGCGTCGCTCGACGCCACGCTGTTCACGCCCGAGGTGCGCGACGGCGAGGCGCCGCCGTCGCTGGCCGTCGCGCTGGCCGGCGCGCGGTTCATCCTCGAGGCGTACTTCCGCGCCCAGGCGCTCGCCGCCGAGGTCAAGGGCGAGCGGGTCGTCAGCACGCTCGAGGCGGCCGGCGGGCCCGCCGGCATGGTCTGGGCGCCCGTGACCGCGTCCAAGGGCGAGATGGCCCTGCGCCTCGTGCGCGACCGCGCGGCCGACGCCGGCGGCGGCCTGGCCGGCGCGATCGTGGCCGCCAGCACCAGCCGCGGCACGGCGCGCGTGCTCGAGCGCCGGGCCTACCCCGAGGCGCGGCTCGCGGCGGCCACGTCGCACTGGTTCAAGCTGACGCTCGCCCCCGGCGAGGCCGTGACCTTCACGGCGACCTTCTCGCACGCGGCGGGCGACGTGGACCTCTCGCTCGAGGCCGAGGACGGCTCGCCGCTGCGCGCGGCGCGCGGCACCGGCGACCGCGAGCGGATCCGCTACGTCGCGCCGCCGCCCGGCGGGACGGTGTTCCTCAAGGTGACGACCAAGGACGGCGCCGGGAGCGGGGGCTACGTGCTCGAGGTCAGGTAGCCCGCGCGCGGGCTACTTGAACTGCTCGACGCGCCCGCGCCACTCCGACGCCTCCCAGTCGCTCACGGCCTGCTCGAAGGCCTGCTCGAACGCCGCGTCGACGCCGTCGACGCCGTGGGGGACCTCGCAGCGGACGACGTTGCTGGCGCGCTCGGCCAGGAGGGTGGCCAGGCGGGCGAAGCCCTCGTCGGCGGACAGCTCGCCCGCGCGCACCTGGCCGCGGACCTCCTCGAGGGCCGCGAGGTTCCGCTCGAGGAGGCCCAGGACGCTCTCGACGTCCTGGCGCAGGGCCACGCGGTCGTCGTCGACGCGGTCGAACCCCTGGACCTCGACGACCGGCCCGGGGAGCTGCAGGTCCAGCTCGAACTGCCAGCCGGCGAGGCTCATCTCGACGAAGCCGCGCGTGCGGTGCACGCTGGCGCGGAAGCGGTCGTCGGCCTGCTCGAAGGCCTCGTGCACCCGCGCGCGGTCGTCGAGGAGGAGCTGCGCCAGGCCGGTCGGGAGCGGGTCGAGGTAGCGGACCTCGAGCGCCTGGCCCTCACCGCCCTCGCCCTGCTCGCCGCTCTCGACGATCGTCACCTCGAAGCGCTGCTCGCCCATGGGCCGCACCTGCTCGAGCGAGCGGAACCAGCCGACGGCCTCGACCTTCAGGCGCCCGCCCGGCAGCGGCGTGGCGACGATGTCCGTCCAGGCCTCGACGCCCTCGATCGAGGCCAGGAAGCGCGCCGCCTCCTCCTGGGCCTCGTCCTCGTCGAGCGCGGCCGTGGGCGGCGGCCCGTGCATGGGCACCTCGCCGGCCGTCTCGTGGACGAGGTCCAGGCGGCCCGAGCCGTCGGGCTGCAGGGCCACCGTCCAGCGGCTCCGCTCCGGCTCGCAGCCGACCAGCCCCAGCGCCAGGAGCAGCGCCGCCATCCCCTGCAGCCCGCGCGTCGCGGAGAGCGCTCGACCGGTCATGGACGACCTCCTCAGCGCGGGCGGGTGCAACGGCGGTGCCGCGCCGGGTATCCTCCGCGGCGTGAGCCAGCCGCAGCCGGACCGTCCGCCCGTCGCCCAGGCGCGCCGCGTCGTGCTCAAGGTGGGCACGCGCGTCCTGACCCACGACACGGGGCGTGTGGCCCTGGCGCGCCTGTTCGCCGTCGTCGAGGCGGCGGCGGCCCTGCGCCACGCGGGGCGCGAGGCGCTGATCGTCAGCTCGGGCGCCGTGGGCCTCGGGCGGGACGCGCTCGGCCTGAGCGAGACGCCGGTGGACCTCGCCGAGCGCCAGGCGTGCGCCGCCGTGGGCCAGACGCGGCTCATGGGCCTCTACCACGAGGGCTTCGCCCGCCTGGGGCTCGTGTGCGGGCAGGTGCTGCTCACGCAGGGCGACTTCGACGACCGGCTGCGCTACCTGAACCTGCGCACGACGCTCGAGACGCTCCTGCGCCGCGGCGTGGTCCCCGTGATCAACGAGAACGACGCCGTGGCCACCGACGAGCTGGCCCTGCTCGAGGGCGAGGGGCGGCCGGTGTTCGGCGACAACGACAAGCTCTCGGCCCTCGTGGCCACCAAGCTCGGCGCCGAGCTGCTCGTGCTGCTCACCGACGTCGAGGGCGTCTACGACCGCGACCCGCGGACCGACCCCGGGGCGCGGCTCCTGGCGCGCGTCGACGACGCCGACGAGGTCCTGGCGCTGGCGGGGGGGCCCGGCTCGGCGGCGAGCCGCGGCGGCATGAAGAGCAAGGTCGAGGCGGCGGCGATCGCGCAGCGCGGCGGCTGCCACGCGATCATCGCCTCGGGCCGGCGGCAGCACGCGATCGACGAGGCCGCGCGGGGCGACGCGACGGGGACCTGGTTCCCGGCCGGCGAGGGCCTCCCGGCGCGGCAGCGCTGGATCGCCTTCGCGGCCGCGCCGCGCGGGACCTTGCACCTCGACGCCGGGGCGGTCGAGGCCGTCCGCGGGCGCGGCGCCTCGCTCTTGCCGCGCGGCGTGGCGCGGATCGAGGGCGAGTTCCGCCGCGGCGACGTCGTGCTCCTGCGCGGGCCCGGCGGCGAGCTCATCGGCCGCGGCATGGCGCACGTCGACGCGGCCGCGGCGCGGCGCTGGCTCGAGGGCGAGCGGCCCGAGGGGCTGCGCAGCCGCCACGCCCTCGTGCACCGCGACCACCTCGTGCTGGAGGACTGACGTGGGCGACGACGCGGTGGAGCAGGTCGCGCGGCGGGCGCGCCGGGCGCAGCGCGCCCTGCGCGCCGCGCCGGGCGAGGCGCGCACGGCCGTGCTGCGGCGGCTCGAGGCGCTGCTCGTCGAGCGCGAGGCGGCGCTCCTGGCGGCGAACCGCGAGGACGTCGCCGCCGCCGAGCGCGACGGGCTGGCCGCGCCGCTGCTCCGGCGGCTGGCGCTCACGCCGGCCAAGCTGGCCACGCTGCGCGACGGCCTGCGCCAGCTCGCCGCCTGGCCCGACCCGGTCGGGCAGACGGTGCTCCGGCGCGAGCTCGACCAGGGCCTCGTCCTGCGGCAGGTGAAGAGCCCGATCGGCGTCCTGCTGGTCGTGTTCGAGAGCCGGCCCGACGCCGTGGTGCAGATCGGCGCCCTGGCCCTGCGCGCGGGCGACGCCGTGCTCCTCAAGGGCGGCGCCGAGGCGCGGGCGAGCAACCAGGCGCTCGTCGCCTGCCTGCGCGACGCCCTGGCCCGCGAGGGGCTCGACCCGGACGCCGTCGGCGCCGTCGAGGACCGCGAGGCCTTCGGGCGCCTGCTCGCGCTCGACCGCGAGGTGGACCTCGTGATCCCGCGCGGCTCGTCGCAGCTCGTGCGCCACGTGCAGGCGAGCACGCGCATCCCGGTCCTCGGCCACGCCGAGGGGATCTGCCACCTGTACCTCGACCGCGCCGCCGACCCGGCCATCGCCGCGCGGCTGGCGGTCGACGGCAAGTGCGACGCGCCGTCGGCCTGCAACGCGACCGAGACCCTGCTCGTGCACCGCGACTTCCTCCCGCACCTGCCGGCGGTCGGGGCCGCCCTGCAGGCGCGCGGCGTCGAGCTGCGCGCCGACCCGCAGGCGCTGCCGCACCTGCCGGGCGCCGTCGCCGCCGGCGAGGGCGACGGCGACACGGAGTACGGCGACCTCGTCCTGGCCGTGTTCACCGTGGCCGACCTCGAGGCGGCGCTCCGCTTCGTGGCCGACCACGGCAGCGGCCACACCGACGCGATCGTCACGGACGACGCCGAGGCGGCGGCCCGCTTCCTGGCCGAGGTCGACTCGGCCAGCGTGTTCCACAACGCGAGCACGCGCTTCGCCGACGGCTACCGCTACGGCCTCGGCGCCGAGGTGGGGATCAGCACCGGCCGCATCCACGCGCGCGGGCCCGTCGGGGTGGAGGGCCTCCTCACCACGCGCTGGCTGCTCGAGGGCGCGGGGCAGGTCGCGGCCGACTACGGGCCCGGCAAGCGGGCCTTCACGCACCGCGACCTGCCGACCTGATCACCAGCGCGCGGCGCGGACGCTGCCCTCGCGCGCGAGGCGCTCGAGGCGCTTCACCCGCTCCTCCGTGGGCGGGTGGGTGCGGAACAGGCCGGCGATCCCCGAGACGAGGTCGCCGCGCAGCGGGTTGACGATGCACAGGTGCGCCGCGGCCGGGCTCACGTCCATGGGCAGCTCCTCGGCGCCGCGCTCGAGCTTGCGCAGGGCGCGGGCGAGGTCCTCGGGCTGGCCGGTGAGCTCGGCGCCGGCGCGGTCGGCGCGGAACTCGCCCGTGCGGGTCACGGCGAGCTGGATGAGCATGGCCGCCAGCGGCGCGAGCACGACCAGCAGCAGCGCGCCGACGGCGCCGAGCGGCCCGCGGTCGCGGCCGTGGCCCATGAAGAAGGCCATGCGCGCCAGGAGCACGATCGCGCCCGCGAGCGTGGCGGCCACCGTGCTCACGAGCATGTCGCGGTGCTTCACGTGCGCCAGCTCGTGGCCCAGGATCGCGCGCAGCTCGGCCTTGTTCATCATCCGCAGCAGCCCGGCGGTCGCGCACACGACGGCGTGCTTCGGGCTGCGCCCCGTGGCGAAGGCGTTGGGCTGCGCCTGCGGCGCGATCGCCACCACCGGCATGGGCATGCCGGCCTTGCGCCGCAGCTCGTCGACCATGGCGTAGAGCTCGGGCGCCTCCTCCGGGCCGACCTTGCGCGCCCCGTACATGGCGAGCACGGCCCGGTCGCTGAACCACAGCGAGGCCACGTTCATCACGGCGGCCAGCGCGAAGGCGCCGATGGCCCACGAGGTGCCACCGAAGTAGCCGCCGATCGCCACCAGGAGCCCGGTGAGCGTGGCCATGAGCAGGCCGATCTTCAGGTAGCTGATCATGCCCGTCGCCCTCGCAAGCGGCGGGCCGGGCCAGCAGCGAAGGCCCCGGACGGGACGGCGACGTCCCGTCGGGGCTCACTCGCGGTCGGGGACCCAGCGGCCGCGCGCGTCCCGGCGCATGTAGCGCAGCTCGACGTCGCCGTCGACGACGCGCAGGAAGCGCCCGTCGCGGAGGGCGTACTCGTCGCCGCAGCCGCAGCGCCAGCCCTCGCGCCCGTCCCTCCACCACCAGGCGTAGGTGCGGCAGCCGCGGGCGAAGCACGGGGGGAGGCGGGGGCGCCGCCGGCGCTCGAGCAGGTCGAGGGGGACGAGGATGACGAGCGGGAGGACGGCCGCCGCGAGGAGCCCGGCGAGCAGCCCGGGGACCACCAGCCAGGGGCTCTGCGCGCCGCCCCAGCTCGCCCCGGCGACGAGCCAGGCGAGCAGCCAGACGAACATCACCACCTCGATCAGGGTGAAGCCGTGCCGACCCGGCCTGGCCATGGGCCCTCCGTGACCCACGACGCGCGGGCGGGGACGGAGGTTCAGCCCGGGGCTCCCCCGCCGCCCGGGGGCGCCGCCCGCTCGCGCAGGAGCGGCCAGCCCCGACGCAAGACGAGGTCCAGCCACGCCCCGGCGAGCTGGGAGGTGAGGACCGCGAGCGCGATGAGGCTCGCGTAGCCCGCCGCGCTCACGATCCCGGCCTCCAGCGCGACGCTGGCCAGGATGATCCCGGGGCCGCCCCGGGCGTTCGTGGCCACGGCCAGGTTGACCACCTCGAGGCCGCGGAAGCCGGCGAGGTGCGCGCCGAGCCCGACCGACGCGAGCTTGACCAGGCAGGCGCTCGCCACCAGCGCGGCCGTCAGCCCCGGCCAGAGGTCCGAACCCAGGTCGAGGCGGAAGCCGACGACGGCGAAGTAGGCCGGGATCGCGGTGGCGAGCGCCAGGGCGGCGAGCCGCTCCAGCGCGGCCTGCAGCGGCCCCCGCTCCGCGACGAGCGGGCCGACCGCCAGGCCGCCGAAGAAGGCCCCGAAGGCCGCGCTGACGCCCAGCGCGTGGGCCAGGGCGCAGGAGGTCGCCACGAGCAGGAGCAGCCAGACGGTCGGGGTGCGCGCCAGCGGGTTGCCGCACCACCGGGTCGCGCGACGGAAGGCGGCGGGCATGACCGCGAGCGCCACGACGACGTAGAGGAGGGTGAGCGCGACGTGCTCGGCCGCCGTCGCCCAGGGCAGCCCGCTCGAGTCGGCGAGCGAGAGCGCGACGGCCAGGACGACCCAGAGGGCGACGTCCTCGACCACCGCGACGGCCAGGACGAGCCGGGCGAAGCGCGTCTCGAGCAGGCCGAGGTCGTTGAAGATCCGCGAGATCACCGGGATCGACGTCACGGCCGCGGCCACGCCGAGCACGAGGATCAGGGCGAGCTCGTGGTCCGCCCGGCCGCGCAGCGGGTCGAGCGGGAGGCGCGGGGCCGCCGCCACCGCCACGAGGAAGGGCAGGCAGGTGCCGAGCCCGGCGAGCCAGGCCACGGCGCGCCGGTCCTCGGCCGGCAGGAGTCGGCGCATGCGCGCGCCGGAGACGAACATGAGCAGCGTGAGCCCGACCGCGTGGGTCACGTCGGTCGCGACCTCGACCCCGCGGGCATGGCGCACCTGCTGGGCGAGCTCGGGCCAGACGTGCGCGAGCAGCGGCGGCGCCAGGAGGGCGCCGCCGAGGAGCTCGCCGATCACCCTCGGCTGGCGCAGGCGCGAGAACACGCGGCCCAGCGCGTGGGCCGCGGCCAGGAGCGCCGCGACCGTCAGGCCTCCGAGGACGACCTCGTGCATGGTCGAAGGGTCTCGCCTCGCCCGCCGCCGCGCAAGCGCGCCGCGCGGACCTCCAAGCGAACGAAGCCATCGTCGAGCACGCCACAGCGCCACCGAAGTGATCGGCGCTACCACGTCTCGCGGGTGACCAGCCTCGCTCGGAACCGTGAGCGCGGCGAGGGCAACGAGGCTGAGCCGCGGCGGCGAGGCGCGCGGGCGACGAGGTAGCGACTCACTTCGAGCCCGCGCGCGCGCCGCCGCGGCCAGCATCGTCGCCCGCAGCCGTCGATCACACCATCAGCGGATGCGGCCGGGCTGCGGCGCCTGCGCGCTGACCGGGTCCTCGGGCCAGGCGTGCCGCGGGTAGCGGCGCGAGAGCTCGCGCCGCGCCGCCGGGTAGTGGCGCTCCCAGAAGCCGGCCAGGTCGCTCGTGACCGAGACCGCCTGCTTGTTGGGCGCGAGCAGGTGCAGCACGACCTTCACGCGCCCGCCGCCGACCGCGGGGCCCTCCTTCATGCCGAAGAAGTCCTGCAGGCGCGAGGCGACCCACGGCTCGCGCTTGGCCTCGTAGTTCACCTTCAGCCGGCGCCCGCCGCGCAGCGTGACGTGGTCGGGGACCAGCCGGTCGAGGCGCCGGGCGGCGTCGTGGCCGAGCGACGCGCGCAGGCAGGCCAGCAGGTCGGCCTCCCTCAGCTCGCGGAGGCTGCGCCGCCCGGCGCACTGCGCGTCGAGGAAGGCCTCGAGCTCGGCCGGCCCGAGCTCCGGGAGGTCGGGGTCGAGCGTGCGCGCGAACGCCAGGCGCAGGAGCCACCCCTCGAGCGCCTCGCGGTCGCACAGGCCGGCGAGGCCGCGGGCCCGCGCCTCGCGCCGCAGGACCTCCTCGACCTCGGGGCCCGCGTCGTGGTCCGGCGACTCGTCGAGCACGAGGCCGCCGTAGGTCAGGCGCCAGGTCGCCTCGACCCGCTCCTGCTGCTGGTTCCAGCGCGCGGCGCGCCCCTCCTGCACCTGCTCGGGGAAGAGCTCGAGCAGCCAGTCGGGGCGGATCGCCGAGACCACGTGCGCGCGGGCCGACGTCCCCTGGCGGCGCGGGTCCTGCGCGTCGAGGACCACCACCCACTCGGCCGCCTGGACGACGCTCTCGCGCGCGAGGTCGACCTGGCCGCCGTCGGCGAGGACCAGCGTCGGCGCGTCGGGCCGCTGCCGGCGCGCCACGCGGTCGGGGTGCCCGGCGAGGAGGCTCAGGAGCAAGGCCTGCTCGTCGCCCCCGGCGCGCCGCCCACCCTCGAGGCCCCGCAGGAGCCCCTCGAGCTGCTTGCGCGCGCGGCGCACGGCGTCGACCGCCTGCGCGTCGAGGTCGAGGCCGCGCAGCCGCCCGCGGCCGCCGCGCTCGGCCTCGTCGAGCAGGTCGAGCAGCGCCAGCACGTCGGACGGCCCCTCCTCGGCCGCCTGGGCCTGCCGCGCGTGGTCGCGGCGGATGTCGCGCTCGGACAGCAGCGCCACGGCGCCGGCGGCGGCGCGCCCGACCCCGCGGGCCGCCCCCTCGACGAGCACGCGGCCCAGGCGCGGCGGCAGGGGCAGCCGCAGGAGCGCGCGGCCGGTGTCGGTGATCGCGCCCGCCGCGTCGACGGCGCCGAGCCGCGCGAGCAGCCGGTCGGCCACATCGACATTCGCCGGGGGCGGCGCGTCGAGCCAGCGGACGGCCGCCAGGTCGGTCACGCCGGCCCCGCGCAGCGCCAGGAGCGGCCCGCTCAGGTCGGTGCGCAGGAGCTCCGGCACCGGCGCGCGCGGGCGGCGGTCGTGGTCCTGCCGCGAGTAGAGGCGCACGCACAGCCCCGGGCCCTGGCGGCCGGCGCGGCCGGCGCGCTGCTTCGCCGAGGCCTGCGAGATCGGCTGCAGCTCGAGCGTCGGCAGGCCGGTCGCGGGCGACGTCCCGGGCACCCGCGCCAGGCCCGTGTCGATCACGGCCACGACGCCGTCGATCGTCACCGACGACTCGGCCACGTTCGTCGCCAGGAGCACCTTGCGACGCGCCGACGGCCGCAGGGCCGCGTCCATGTCCTCGGGCGAGAGCCGCCCGTGGAGCGGCAGGACGAGCAGGTCCTCGCGCCGCGCCAGGCCCTCGAGCGCGCGCGCGGCGCGCTGGATCTCGCCCGTGCCGGGCAGGAACACGAGCGCGTGGCCGGTGAGCCCCCGGTCGAGCAGGTCGCCCAGCGCCGCGTGCACCCGGTCCTCGACGGGCCGGTCGTCGCGATGCGGCGCGTGCTCGATCGTCACCGGGTGCGCCTGGCCCGGCACCTCGATCACCTCGGCGTCGAGGTGCCGCGCCAGCGGCCCGGCGTCGAGCGTGGCCGACATGACGACGAGCCGCAGGTCCGGCCGCCGCTCGCGCAGGCGCACGAGGAGGGCCAGCGCCAGGTCCGTCTCGACGTGCCGCTCGTGGAACTCGTCGAGGACCACGGCCGCGACGCCGTCGAGCCGCGCCCCCTCGGCCAGGCGGCGCGTGAGGACGCCCTCGGTCACGTAGAGGACGCGCGTCGCGGGCCCGCTCACCTGCTCGTAGCGCACCTGGTAGCCCGTGCGCTCGCCCAGGCGCTCGCCCCGCTCCTGGGCCACGCGCCGGGCGGCCAGCCGCACGGCCAGGCGCCGGGGCTCGAGCACGACGACCTGCCCGGCGGGGAGCGCGCCCGCCAGCGCCGGCGGCAGGCGCGTCGTCTTGCCCGTGCCCGGCTCGGCCGAGAGGACCACGGCGCGGCGCGCCTCGAGCCGCTCGAGGATCGCGGGCAGGTGCGGGTCGATCGGCAGCGGGTCCACGCCCGGATTGTATGGAGGTCCGCCGCTACCAGTAGGCGGCGAGGCGCGTGATCACGACGTGCTCGTCGCGCAGCCGGTCCCCGGGGGCGACCGTCACCGGGTCGTCGAACCGCGAGTAGGTGTAGCTGAGCATGAGGCGGATCGCCTTCCACGGGTACCAGCTGAGCGTGAACGTGCCCGAGTCCATGCGATTCGTGCCCCTGGCGAAGCCGCGCCGGAGCACGTCCGGGTCGGCGCGGAACGTCTCGTAGCGCGCTGCCACCTCGAAGGCCCCCGGCCCCCACTCGCCCTCGCTGAAGAGCGGCCGCTTCGGGTCGACCTGGTTCCTGCGCTCCTCGCCCGTGATGAGCCAGGCGACGTCCACCGCGCCGCCGGCGGCCCACAGGTCGTCGGGCAGCCCGTCCTCGTTGCGCACGTCGTAGGTCCGGTCGACGATCGCCTCGACCGCGACCTCGAACGGCCCCCAGCGGACGCGCGCATCGGCGCCGGCGCGGACCCGCCGGCCGCGGCGGACGTTGTCGCCGTCGTAGTCGAGGAAGCGCGTCACCTCGTCGCCGACCGTCGAGACGTCCCGCGGCCCGCGCCCGTCGCGCTCGGGCGGCGTGTAGGCGAAGGACGCGCCGACGAGCAGCGGCGGGACGGGCCGGAGCTCGAGCCGCGCGGCGACGTCGAGGTCGCGGTCGGAGTCCGCCACGTTGGCCCCGACGCCGTTGAACGCGCCCAGGACCCAGCGCAGCCGCTCGTCGAGGAGGACGCCGTGCAGCATCACGCCGATGTCGCGGCCCTGCACGAGGCGCGACATGGCCACGGGGCGCTCGGGGTGGAGCAGGTAGTTCGACGACGTCGTGCGCGTGAGCCCGAACGGGAAGCGCATCTGGCCGGCCTTGAGCTGGAGCTGCGGCAGGGCGCGCAGGTTCAGGTAGGCCTCGAACAGCTCGGCGGTCTCCTTGCCGAACTCCCCCGAGAGCTCGAACTCCAGCCGGCGCCAGAGCACCCCCTGCATCTCGAGGCGCGCCCGGCGGACCAGGAACGTGTCGCTCGTGTCGTCGCGGTCGCGCTGGGCGAGGAAGCGGCCGTCGAGGTGGATGCGCCCGCGGAGCTCCAGGCGATGGCCGTTGCCCTCGATGAAGAACAGGCCCAGCCGCAGGCGGTGGTCCCGCTCGGGGTCGGGCAGGCCGTAGCCGCCGAACGGCCAGCCCCGGTGGTCGGCGCCCCCCGCGCGCCCGGCGCCGCCCGGCGGCGCCGCCTCGAGCTCCGCCAGCGCCTCGCGCTGCGCGCGCAGCTCGCGCTCCTGCTCCTCGAGCCGGTGCTGGAGCTCGACGAGGCGCCGCTCCTGCTCGAGGAGCCGGCGCTCCACGTCGTCGCGCCCGGGGTCCGCGAGCGCGGGCCCGGCGACGAGGGCGACGAGCGCGAGCGCGGCGCGCACGGTCAGAAGGGCGCGCCGCCGGCGCGGCGCCCGGGCGAGAGCGGCGCCGTGACGCCGTCCATGCGCGTGTGCCGCCGGTACTCGTCGGCCCGGACCGCCGGGTCCACGTCGAGGCGCTGGCCGTCGTCCTTGCGGTTCCACGAGGAGTCGGCGCGGGCGCCGTCGTACTCGAAGCGGAACAGCACGCGGCCCGCGGGCGTGCGCACCTCGACCCGGTCGCCGCCGTCGCCGAGCCCCAGCTTGCCGCTCGTCGCGCACTGGGCGTGCCCCGACGCGTGGGGGCCGGCGAAGCCGACCGGCGTGCCGCCGCCGAAGACGACGAGCGCCCCGCCCGCCGGCAGGGTGGTCGGGTTGGGGAAGCGATGGCGGACCTCGCCGGAGCCGTCGAGCAGCTCGAGGCCCGTCAGGTCGAGCGGCCCGCCCCGCGTGTTCACCAGCTCGACGAACTCGTCGCCGTCGGGATGCACGACGCCGTCGCCGTTGGCGTCGAGCTGGCTGGCGTCGGCGAGCACCTCGTTCACCAGCAGGTCGCCGTAGACCAGCGCCCCCTGGACGACGAACCCGTCCTGGTCGGCGCTCCGCCCGCCGTCGCTGACGCTCACCCGGACGCGCCCGGGGCGCAGGCCGGCGGGGACCTCCACGACGACCGCGTGGCTGTCGACCGCGGCGACCGCCGCCGCCGCGACGCCGTCGAACGTCACGGCCGGGGCGGCGCCGAGGGCGAAGCTCGTCGTGACCGTCACGCGCGTCCCGCCCTCCTGGCGCCCGACGCCCGGCGAGAAGCGCACGGTGTCGGGGCCGGCCGGCTCGTACTCGAAGGCGTCCGGCAGGTCGTCCATGCCGTGCGCGTTGACGACCCGCACGGTCACGCGCCCCGGCCGCGCGCCCGGCGGCGCGAGCACCTCCAGGCGGTCGGCCGCGCGCGGCGTGGCCACGACGCGCTCCGTGCCGAAGAGGACGACGGTCTCGCCCGCGTCGGCGGCGAGGAAGCGCTTGCCGCTGAGCACCACCGGGGTCCCGCCGGTCAGGGGCCCCCGCGCCGGCGCGACGCCGTCGAGCTTGGGCTTGGTCTTCTTCGCCAGCTCGTAGACGTAGCCGCCCGCCAGGGTGTCGGACCCGTGGTCGTTCACGACGACGATGTCCACCGGCCCCGCGGCCGCGGCCGGCGGCGCGACGACCCACAGCTCGTCGTCGCTGACGGGGGTGACCGTGAGCGCCACCCCGCCGAAGACGACCCGGGTCGTCCCGGCGCCCTCGCGCTGGAAGCGCTTCCCCTTGAGCACGACCTGCTCGCCCCCGGCCAGGTCGCCGGAGGCGGGCGAGGCTTCGTCGAGCCTGGGCTTCTTCTTCGTGTCGCCCTTGGCCGTCGCCGCTGCCGCCGCCTGGGCGGCCTGGCGCTTGTCGCGGGTATCCGAGCTGCAGCCGTGCGCGGCCACGGCCACCGCGGCGACGGCGGCGCCGGCGACGAGGCGCCGAGTGATCGAGTGGAGCATGGTCCCCTGCTCGGCCGCGCGACCGGTGACCCCTCTCGCGCGCGGCGCGTGCGGGCCTCACTCTCCTCGCTCGACGTCAAGGGCGAATGAACCGGCCGCGGGTGGTCGACGCCGTCGCTCCTGGAGTAGTGTCTCCGCGATGCACTTCCGTGACCTGCTCTTGTCGATGATCCTCGCGTCCGGCTGCGCGGCGGCGCCGCCGCTCCCCGACCCGGCCAGGCGCCGCGCCGTCGTGGACGCGATCGCCGCGGCCGACGCGGCCCTCTCGCCCGACGACCGCGAGGCGCGGCACGCGCGGCTGGCCGCGTCGGCGCACGCCTTCTTCCGCGGGACGCCCGAGCGCTTCTGGCGCGACCTGGGCGCGGACCCCCGGCTCGAGCGGTACGGCGGCGTGACGTCGCACGCCTGGGTCGTCGGCGACGCGCACGTGGAGAACTTCGGCTGCCAGGAGAACGCGCGGCGCGAGGTCGTGTACGACATCAACGACTTCGACGAGGTCGTCGTGGCCGACGTCCAGCTCGACCTGTGGCGGCTGGCGACGAGCGTGGTCCTGACGCTGCGCGAGCAGGGCGACCTCGACGCGGCGGCGCAGCGCGAGGTCGTCGAGGTCCTGGCGCGGGCCTACCTCGCGCGCCTGGGTGACGGCGACGCCGCCCGCGAGCACCGGCTCACCGCGCGCGAGGCCTACGGCCTGCTCGACGACCTGCTCATCGAGACCGAGAGCGGCGAGGGCAGGGCCAAGCTGCTCGACCGCTGGACCGCCGCGCGGGACGGCCGGCAGGTCCTCGACACGGGCCGGGCCGACCTGGCCGCCGCGCCGGAGCTCGAGCCCGCGCTGCGGGCGGCCTGGCCTGGCTACCTGGCGAGCGTGGACGCGGCGGCCTTCCCGCCCGGCTACTTCGCCGTCAAGTCGGTCGCCCGCCGGCTCGGTGCCGGCACGGCGTCGCTCGGCGTCGCGCGCTACTACGTGCTGGTCGAGGGGCCCACCTCGTCGCCCGGCGACGACCGCATCCTCGACGTCAAGGAGCAGCGCGCCCCGGCGGGCCCCGCGCCCGCCGGGCTCGCGCCGGAGGAGCGGGTGGTGGCCGGGGCCCGCGCGCTCGCGCCGCTCGGCGACTCGCACCTCGGGCACCTGCGGGCCGGCGGCCGCGGCTTCACGGTCGTCGAGCGCTCGCCCTACCGCGGCCAGCTCAGCGCGCGCGCGCCAACGAGCGAAGTCCGGCGCGCCACCAGGTCGCCGAGCAGTGGGCGGACCTCGCGGCCGCGCGCCACGCGCGCGCAGGGCGAGCGCGCGCGCGCGCCAGCGCTCTCGGCCGGGCCCGCGGCGACGCGGCTGGGTTCGCGGCGCTCGTCGTCGAGGTCGCCTTCGAGCAGGCCGATGCGGCCGCCGCCGACCACGCGGCCTTCGTCGCCTGGCGCGCCGGCCCCCGGGGCTGAGCCCCGGCCCGCTGGCGCGGCGCGGGGCGCTCGTCCACACTGAGGCCCATGCTGGACGGAGGAGAGCTCAAGAAGTCGCTCGCCGACCCCAAGCACGGCGGCTTCGCCGGGCAGGAGTTCGGCAAGTACGAGATCCTGGCCACGATCAGCAAGGGCGGCGTCGGCGCCGTGTTCCGCGCCCGCCACAAGGAGCTGGGCCAGCTCGTGGCCCTGAAGCTCCTCCTGCGCGAGGACCCGAGCCCCGAGGCGCTCGGCCGCTTCCGGCGCGAGGGGCAGGTGCTGGCCAGGATCCGCCACGACAACGTCGTCGGGATCTCGGACCTCGGCGAGGAGAACGGCGTCCCCTACCTCGTCATGGAGCTGATCGACGGGCGCGACCTGCACAAGACCGTGCGCGCCCCCGGCGGCGACCTGCCCGACTTCGAGTGGACGGTGGGCGTCATGACCTGCGTCGCGCGCGCGCTGGCCCACTGCCACGAGCAGGGCGTGATCCACCGCGACGTGAAGCCGCACAACATCATCGTCGAGCACGGCTCCGGCCGCGCCGTCCTCACCGACTTCGGCCTGGTGAAGCGCGACCCTGCGCTCGGCGGCGCCGACGGCGCCTCGCAGCTCAGCGTCGCCGGCGCGGTCATGGGCACGCCGTCGTTCATGGCGCCCGAGCAGTTCGAGCCCGACGGGCCGTTCGGCGCCGTCGGCGCGCGCACCGACGTGTGGGGCTTCGGGGCGACGTTGTTCTTCCTGCTCACGGGGCGCCCGCCGTTCACCTCGACCAACGTCGTCGACCTCTACCACCAGGTCACGACGCTGCCCGTGCCCAGCCCCGGCTCGATCCGGCCCAGCGTCCCGGTCGTCCTCGACGACCTCGTCGCCGCCTGCCTGAAGAAGAACGTCGCCGAGCGGCCGACGATGGCCGAGCTCATCCCGCGGCTCGAGGCGCTGCACGGGCGGCTGTGCCGCGTCAGCTCGCGCCGCGGGCTGCGCCACGCCCTGCTCATCGTGCTCCTGCTCAGCGGCCTCCTGGCGCTCGACGTCCTCTGGCTGCACCCGCAGCGCGGGCGCCGCCTGGCGCGCCTCATGATCGGCCCGGGGCCGGCCGCCGCCGCCCCGGCGCCCGCGGGCGAGGGGGCCTCCGACCTCGAGGCGCGCGCCGCCGCGGGCGATGCGGACGCCATGCTGCGCCTCGGGCTCATGCACAAGGACGGCAAGGGCGCCGCGCGCGACCTCGCCGCCGCGCGCGGCTGGTTCCGGCGCGCGGCCGAGAAGGGCGAGGCCTCGGCCGCGTTCTGGGCGGCCGTGTGCGCCGACCGCGGGGTGGGCGGCCCGGCCGACCCCGCCGAGGCGGCCCGCTGGTTCGAGGTCGCCGCCCGGCAGGGGCACGTGAAGGCCATGTTCTGGCTGGGCACCTACCTCGCCGACGGCCGGGCCGGCGCCGCCGACCCGGCCGGCGCGCGCGACTGGTTCGTCAAGGCGCGGGGGGCCGGCGACGACGAGCTGAAGGCGCGCGCGCAGGACGAGCTCAACCGCCTCCGCCGGGCGCACCCGGAGCTGGGCGAGTGACCCGGGCGCGCACCTCCCAGGCGGGGTCACCGTCGAGGCGCGCGGCCGTGGCCGCGTCGACCTCGGCGCGCGTGAAGCGGGCGAACACCCCCACGCCGGGCAGGCTCACCACGCCGTCGCCGAGGTACGTGGCCGTGAACGGGAGCGACCTGGGGCGGCGGGGGCCCTCGTTGATCCGCAGACCGACCGCCTCGGCCGCGGGCCCCGCCGCCGCTTTCCTCCGGCCGTCCATGCCGGCATACTACCGGGGCAGGGCCGTCCCATGCCCATGAAGCCGATCGCGGAGCTGCTGACGATCGTTCGCGCCACGGCGTCGCCCGCCGCCTTCGCGGCGCGCTACCCGCAGCAGGACATCGTCATCGCCGAGCCCTACGAGAAGGGGCGCGACTACCGGGGCGAGCCGCCGCTGCATCCGTCGACCGTGTTCGACCTGGTCACGCGCGCGGCGGGCCAGCCGGTGCCGGTGGGCCGTGACGCGCGGGCCGTCGTGCAGCTCGACCACGCCGCCGTCTCGCGCCTGCACCTCGTCATGGCCTGGGCGGGGCAGGGCTGGAAGGTCATGGACCGCTCCTCGAACGGCTCGTGGATGAACGAGGAGCGGCTCCCCGGGCAGCAGCCGGTGCCCGCCGCCTACGGGGCGACGCTGCGCCTGGGCCGCGCCATGGTCGTGCGCGTCTTCACGCCCGAGGGGCTGTGGGAGTTCGCGCGCGCGGCGGCCGGCGCGCCGCCGCCCATGGTGGCCCCGAAGCCGCCGGTGACCCCGCCGCCGGCCGACCCGCGGGCGAGCACGTGGCGCTTCGCCGCGGTCCCCGACTCGCTCCTCGAGCCCGACTCGTCGGACGAGCTGTCGCTCGACTTCGACGGCAACCGCGGGCGCGGCGCGCCGCCGCCGCCGCCGCCGCCGCCGGCCCCGCCCACGCGCACCGTCCAGCGGCCGGCCGTCGCGCCGCCGCCGGTCGCCGCCGGCGACGACGTCGAGATCGAGTTCGACCTCGACTTCAGCGACGGCAAGGGCGGCTTCGCCTAGCCAGCCCGGCGAGGGCGTCGGCCGCCGTGGCCAGCTCCTCCCAGGTCGTCTCGGGGCCGAAGGACAGGCGCAGCCGGCCGCGGGCCCGCGCCTCGTCGACGCCCATGGCATCGAGCACGTGCGAGCGCACGAGCGAGCCCGAGCTGCAGGCCGCGCCCGCCGAGGCGGCGACGCCGGCGAGGTCGAGGCCGGCGAGGAGCGCCTCGCTGTCGCCGTCCGGCACGAGGAGAGCGACCGTCTGCGGGAGCCGCTCCGCGTCGTGGCCGACGACCACGAGGCCCGGCACCGCCTCGAGGAGGCGCGCCTCGAGGCGTTCGCGCAGGGCGAGGAGCGCCGCCGGGTCGAGGAGCTCGCCCCGGCGCACGAGGTCGCAGGCGGCGCCGAGGGCGGCGATCGCCGCCACGTCCTCGGTGCCCGCGCGGCGGCCGAGCTCCTGCGGGCCGCCGCGCACGAGCGGCGGCGGCGGCGCGCCGCGGTGGACGAGCGCCGCCGCCCCGCGCGGGGCGCGGAGCTTGTGGCCCGAGACGACGAGGAGGTCCCAGGGCGCGCGGGCCCAGTCGCGCGGCAGCCGGCCGAGGGCCTGGCTCGCATCCACGAGCAGCGGGGCGCCGGCGGCCGCGCAGACGCGGCCGACCGTGTCGAGCGGCTGGACGACGCCGGTCTCGTTCTGGGCGGCGATCAGCGCCACGAGCGCCGCGCCGCGGGCGAGGTCCGCGAGCGGCTCGACGAGCACGCGGCCCGCCGGGTCCACGGGCGCCAGGGCCGCGTCGACGCGCCCCGCGGCCGCGAGCGCCGCGAGCGGCTCCAGGACGGCGGGGTGCTCGACCGCCGAGGCGACGACGCGCGGCCGCCCTCCCGACGTCGTCGCCGCCGCGAGCGCCTGGTTGAGCGCCTCGGTCCCCGACGCGGCGAACGTCACCTGCCCGGGCGCGACGCCCAGGAGCGCGGCGACCTGCTCGCGCGCGGCCTCGACCAGGGCGCGCGCGCGGCGGCCGGGCCCGTGCGGCGACGACGGGTTGGCCCAGCCCGCCTCGAGCGCGGCCCGGAACACCGCGACGAGCCGCGGGTCGGGCGGGTTGGCCGCGTTGTGGTCGAGGTAGATCACGGGGCGCACGGCGTCAGTGTAAGTCGAAACCGGACAGGGCGGCCCGGACCTGTCGGTGGCATTGGTTAGGGTGGTGTTCGGGTCGCCTGCAGGCGCGCTCTTTGACAACTCGTCAGGTCCACGGCCGGCCCTCGAGGTCCCGCCGGGTGGCGCTCGGCCGGGCGCCGCCCGGCGGGCCCGGGAGCGTCAGCGCCCCCGCCCGGCGGGCCCGGGGAGGTCAGCGTCCGGGAGGTCAGCGCCCGGGGCGGTCGGGCGCCGGCGCGTCGGCCCCCGGTCCGCCGGCGAGCGTCCGCTCCACCGCTTCGAGGGCGCGGGCGAGCGCCGCCTCGGCCAGCGCGGGCTCGCGGCTGGAGTGCTGGCGGTCGGAGGGCTCGCGGGGGTGCTGGCGGAGGGCGCGCCGCAGGGCGGCGCGCGCGGCCTCGGTGTGCAGGGCCGCACGCGCGCCGATCGCCTCGGCGGCGGCAGCGCGGAGGTCCGAGTCCGGAGACGCGGCCGGCGCCGGCGACTCCAGGAGGAGGAGCGCGCGGGCCTGGAGCTGGTCCAGGGCCACCTCGCTCAGGGCCACATCGGCGCGCACGGCCAGGCCTCGAACGATCTCGGCGACGAGGCGCGGCGGGGCCCCGTCGGCGGCGATCCCCAGGAGGGCGACCGCAGGGAGGCGGTCGGGCGGGCTCGCGCGCGTCAGCGCGACGGCTGCCATGGCGCGGCGCGCGACGGGCAGGCGCTGGTCGCGGACCGCGTCGAAGAGTCGGCCCCCGGCGGGGACGCCGAACGACTCGAGCAGCCCGGCGAGCGTCTCGACGACCTGCGGGTCGTCGTCCGGGATCGGCAGGTGGGTCCAGCCGAAGGCGTTCAACGCCATGTCCAGCGCCCGGCGGTCGCGCGCGAAGCGCAACGCCGACCAGGCCACCACGGCCTGGGTCGACGACGGCCCGCCGCCCGCGATCTGCCGGAACGCCGCCTCGAGCACCTCGGGGCCGCCGTGCCGGAGGAGCAGCGGGAGCTGCTCGCGCGGGAGCTCGGGGAGGGGGCCGTCCCAGCTCCGGCGCACACGCGCGCGCGTGACCCTGGCCAGGCGCGGGTCGTCCATGTCGATCAGCAGGGGCACCACCTCGATCGCGAGCTCGGGGTCCCAGAAGCGCGGGTCGAGGTACAGCCCGATGAGCAGGCCGCGCGCGGCGGGCGTGTCGATCGCCCGCAGGAGGCGTAGGGCGCCGCGCGCCGGCTCGCCGCGGGCGGCGAGCTCGCGCGCGGCGTGCGCGACGGCCGGCGCCACCCCGTCGAGGTGCGGCGCGCCCGCGACCTCGCCGCGCTGGCTCTCGAGCGGCCAGCGCGGCCAGCCGTCCCAGGCGCCGAGGCGATCCGGCCCGACGAGCTCGCGCACGCGGGCGTCGAGCCAGGCCTCCAGCGCGGCCACCCGCGCCAGCTCGCCCGCCACGCCGACCTCGAGGAGGGGCTGCAGCTCGCGCGCGAGCCGGCGGGCCTCCTCGGTCTCCGGCAAGGGCGGCGAGCGCAGCTCGACCGCGAGGAGGGCGCCGACCGGGACCTCGCGCGCCCCATCTGGCGTGCGGATGCGCAGGCGCGTCTCGTCGACGTTCTCGAGCTCGCCCACGAGCTCGCCGCCGCCGCGGACGACCACGGCGACCTCCTGCGCGGCGGCGACGCCGCACAGGCCGAGCACGAGCCCGGCGATCAGCGCGGCCTGGACGC
>JAHBXY010000129.1 GCA_019636275.1 Planctomycetota bacterium
CGCGCCGCGCTCGACCGCGCCCGCGCCGCCCTGGCCGACGATCCGGCGCGCGCGCAGCGCACGGCCGAGGCCGCGCGCGACGTGCAGGCCCGGCTCGAGTGGCTGCAGGCGGTCGACGACGCCCTGCCGCACCTCCTCGCCGCCGCGCCCGACCTCCTCGGCGGGGAGGTCCGCCATCACGTGCGCCTCGACGACCCGCCGCTGGTGATCGCCTTCCGCGCCCTCCCGCCGGCGCCGCCCGCGCCGCGCGACCCCGGGCTCCGGACCGAGGGGCTGGTCGTCGGGTTCCAGGTCGACCTGGCCGTCCTGGCGCGCGAGGTCCTGCGCCCGGCCTGCGGGCGGCTGAGCCTCGACGAGGCCGCGGCCGTGGCCGTCCTCGACGGCCGCGGGGTCGTGCAGGCCTACGCCGGCGGCGACGCGCGCCCGGTCGAGGACGGCCGGGCGGCGGCCGGCGCGCCCGGGGCCACGCTGCCGCTCGACGTCGTCCCCTCGTGGACCGTGCGCGTGTTCCGCCCCGCCGCGGCGCTCGAGAAGGCGCGGCGCAACCGCGTCCTCATGTACGGGTCGCTCATCTCGCTCACGGTCATGGCGGCCGTGGCCGGCGCCGCGGCGATCTACCGCTACGTGCATCGCTCGCTCGAGCTGGCGAAGATGAAGTCCGACTTCCTGTCGAACATCACGCACGAGCTGAAGACGCCGCTCACGTCGATCAAGATGTACGGCGAGCTGCTGGCGTCGGGCCGCGTGCGCAACGACGACAAGCGGCGCGAGTACTCGGAGCACATCGTCCGCGAGAGCGAGCGGCTGCAGAAGCTGATCGAGGACATCCTCGACTTCGCCCGCCAGGACGCCGGCCTCAAGCAGTACGTCCTCGCCGAGGAGGACGTGGCCGACACCGTGAGCGAGGCGCTGGACCTGTTCCGCCACTCGGCCAGGGTGCAGGGCTTCGACCTGTACGTGGAGCTCCCACCGGTCGGCGCCCTGCCGCCCGTCGACCTCGACCGCGAGGCGATCGCGCGGGCCGTGCTGAACCTGCTGAGCAACGCGGTGAAGTACTCCGGCGACAACCGCTGGGTGCGCGTCTCGGTGCAGCGCGAGGGGCGCGAGACGATCGCCGTGGCCGTGGAGGACAAGGGCCTGGGGATCGACGAGGAGGACGTCCCGCACATCTTCGACCGCTTCTACCGCGCCGGCGACGTGCTCACGCGCGGCGTGTCCGGCACCGGCCTCGGGCTGGCCCTCGTCGACCAGATCGTGCAGGCGCACGAGGGCAAGGTGCGCGTCGAGAGCGAGAAGGGTGTCGGCTCGATCTTCACCATCCTCCTGCCGATCGTCCCCGACTACCGCGAGCAGTGGCCGCCGCCGCCCCTCCCCGGCCAGGAGTCGAGCGACGCCGGAACGACGTCCGGTGTGGAGCTTCCCGACGAGGAGCTCGCGCCCGACGAGGCCGAGGTCGAAGACGCAGGGGTCGACGACACCGAGGCCGGCGGCGCCGAGCTCGAGGACGCAGAGGTCGAAGACACCGAGGCCGCTGGCGACGGGGTCGAAGACGCAGAGGTCGAAGACACCGAGGCCGAAGAGGCGGAGGTCGCTGGCGCCGGGGTCGAAGAGGCGGAGGTCGATGGCGCCGACGCCCGTGGCGCCGAGGTCGAGGGCGCCGAGCACGAGGGCGCCGAGGTCAGCGCCACCGACGCCAGGACGCCGACCGAGCCCGGCGCTCCCTCGCCGCCCGGCGCGTAGCCGGACGAGGTCCCGCGAGCGGCCGTCGCCGGCGTGACGCTAAACCCGGGCGGGCGGCGCGGGGAGCGCGCGCCGCGGCAGGTGGACCCTCGACCTCCGGCCGGCGAGGCGGCACGATGGGTGTGGCCCGGGGGGAGCGAGGTCGCCCTGGGTGGACGCGCTGACGAGGCTCCTCGAGGCCGCCGCCGGCTGGCTGTGGAACTGGCCGGTCGTGGCGCTGTGCCTCGGCGCCGGCGTCGTCTTCACGGCCGTGACGCGCCTCGTGCAGGCGCGCGGCTTCGCCCACGCGCTCGGCCTGCTCGCCGGGCGCCACGACCGCCCCGACGACCCCGGCCACCTGACGCACCTGCAGGCCCTCTCGGCGGCCGTCGCCGGCACGGTCGGCCTGGGGAACATCGCCGGCGTCGCGGTCGCCGTGACCGTCGGCGGCCCGGGGGCGCTGTTCTGGATGTGGGTCGTGGGCCTCCTCGGCATGGCGACGAAGTTCGCCGAGGTGACGCTCGGCACGCACTACCGCGTGCGCGACGAGCGCGGCGTCTACCGCGGCGGCGCGATCTACACGATCACGCGCGGCCTGCCCGAGCGCTGGCCCGCGCTGGCGCCGCTCGCGCGCCCGCTGGCGCTCGTCTTCGCGAGCGCCTGCGCCGTGGCCACGCTCGGGGCGGGCAACATGTTCCAGGCGCGCAGCGTGGCCGAGCTGCTGCGCGACCACCACGGCGTGCCGCCGCTGCTCACGGGGGTCGTCCTCGCGGCCGGCGCCGGCGCCGTGATCCTGGGCGGGATCGGGCGGATCGGCCGGGTCGCGGCCACCCTCGTGCCGTTCATGTGCGGCGCCTACGTGCTCGTGGCGCTGGGGATCTGCGTGGCCAACGCCGGCGCCGTCCCGGCGGCGCTCGGGACGATCCTCCGCGACGCCTTCACGGGGGAGGCGGCGGCCGGCGGCGCCGTGTGGGCGGTGATCGTCACCGGGGTGCGCCGCGCCGTGTTCTCGAGCGAGGCGGGCCTGGGGACGGCGCCCATGGCGCACGCCACCGCGCGCACGGCCGAGCCGGTGCGTCAGGGGCTCGTGGGCCTCCTCGAGCCGCTCCTCGACACGGTGGTCGTGTGCTCGGCCACGGGGCTCGTGATCGTGCTCAGCGGGCAGCGGCCGCTCGACGGGGCGCTCGAGGGCGTGACGCTCACGGCGCGCGCGTTCGGCGAGTTCGTGCCCGGCTTCGGCCGCTGGGCGCTCGCGCCGGCCGTGGCGCTGTTCGCCTTCTCGACGCTCGTGACCTGGTCGTTCTACGGCGAGACCGCCTGCGCGCACCTGCTGGGCGCGCGGGCGGTCCGGCCCTACCGCGTCGTGTTCATCGCGGCCGTCGTCCTCGGCGCCACGCGCGACCTGGCGCCGATCCTGGCCTTCGCCGACCTGACCTTCGGCGTGATGGTGATCCCGAACCTCGTCGTCGTGCTCCTGCTCACGGGCAAGGTGCGCGCGCTCACGGCCGACTACTTCGCGCGCCGCCAGCCAGCGGGATCGACGCCTGCCGCCGCGGCGCCGGGTCCCTCGCCGACCGCGAGCACTGGCCGTCGTGCTTAGAGGGCCGGCCGGAAGGCCGCTTCGCGGCCTTCCTGCCGGCCCTCCAGCTTCATCGCTTCGAAGACTCACGGGTGGATCGGCGGTCGAGCACAGGGACCCCCGGCCGGAGTCGGCCCGGCCCGGCCCGTCCGAGGCAGCTGCCTGGCGCAGTTCCGGCCGGCCTCTAGCGCATGTAGCGCAGGCCGCCGACGAACAGCCCACCCGCGAGCAGGCCGACGAGGACCAGGCCCGCCGCGCCGCGGCCCGGCGCGCCGCCGGAGCCCGACTCGCTCCCGTGGCTCAGCGTGGTGCCGCAGCGGAACGGGGCCGGCTCGCGCGCGGGCTCCGGTCGGACCGCGCGGGCCAGCGCCAGGGCGTCGCGCAGGGCGGCCTCGCTCGGAGGCGCCCAGCCCTCGCCCACGAGCGTCCGCAGGCGCCGCAGGGCCTCCTCGCGCGGCTCGCCGGTGGTCCGCTCGTGGCGGGCCCAGAAGGCGTCCCACCAGGCGGGGTGGGCGAGCGGCGTCAGGGCGTGCTCCGTGACGCGGCCCGTGGCGCCCTGCGTGACGAGGCTGCCCACGGCCGTCGCGTCGGCGTAGATCGAGCGGAGCTGGCCGGCGATCGTCTCCATGTCGCCCGCGTCCACGACGCCGTTGCTCGTGGCCTTGTAGAGCTGCACGGTCACGCGGATCGGGAAGCGCTCGTCGCGCTCGACCTCGAGGTCGGCCAGCTCCGTGAAGGGCCCCTCGACCTCACCGTGGCCGATCACCGCCTCCTCGACGTCCGAGCGGCCGCGGCGGGCCTCCGCGGCCGGCGCGCAGGCCATCAGCTCCATGCCGTCGGCGCAGCCGGGCGCGGACGCCTGCCGGCGCGGGCGAGGCTTCTGCTTGAGGGGGACCTGGATCAGGAGCACCTGGTTCAGCCCGCCGCCGCCGCCCTCGCCGCCGACCGCGACGGGGTTCGTCGCGTGCGCCGCGGCCGGCGTGCGCTCGAAGTCGCTCTGCCGCTGGCCGGTGAGGCTGGCGCGCTGGCCGGCCTGGTTGAAGAACAGCCGCTGCCCCATCGCGCCGCCCGAGCTGAACCCGTCGCGGGCGTTGTCGATCACCGTGATGCTCGTGCCCTGCCGCGTGACCAGCAGCGTCAGCACGGCCGGGTTCTCGGGGTAGGACTGGTAGTTGAAGAGCACGGGGTTGAACTCGGCCGCGCCGTCGCGCGGCACGGGGAGGAAGCAGGCCTGCGCGCTCACGAGCACGTGGGTGTCGCGCTCGGCCAGGAGCGAGGTGCGCGCGCCCTTCCAGGAGAGGGGCTCGCTCAGGTGGTGGCGCAGGTTCGAGAGGACGTCCTTCAGGGGGACGTCGCGCAGCGGCTGCCCGCGCTCGTTGCCGACGAGGACGCGGAAGCGGTCGATCGGCAGGTCGGCGGTGACGTCCTCGAAGTTGGGCGCCCGGATCACCGGCATGCAGGTCAGGTGGAGCCGCCCGGTGCGCGGGTCGCGCTGCGCCACCTGGATCGTCATGTCGCTGATGTTCGGGCCCATGGCGGACCCCTTCGACCGGCCGGTGTCCTCCCAGGTGACGTTCAGCACCCGGAGCCCATGGAGCGCCGCGAGGCGCTGCGCCTGGCGGTCGTGCACCATGCCGGCCGTCGACGCGACCACCGCCCCGTAGGGCCGCGCCTCGTCGGCCTGCGCCGCCCCGATCGTCACGGCGCCCAGGAGGGCGCCCGCCCACACGCTCGTCCGCTGCATCCGCATCGTGTCCTCCCTCGCCGGGCAGACACAGCCGGGGTCGCCGGAGTGGGGGGAGCTCGGTCACCTACCCGGGGCGGACCCGCGGAGGCAGGCGTAAGCCGCATCCGCGCAAGCAGATGAGGCGTATCACTCGACGCGCAGGACCCCGAGCCGGCGCGCGGCGCCGGCCCGCTGGCGCACCTCGGCGCCGCGCCGCCGCCCGGCGGCGACGTCGACGTAGCCGCGCACGCGCTCCTCGGCCTGCCGCGCGTCCTCGCGCAGGAGCTCGACGCGGAGGCGCCGCACGCCCAGGGCCACGAGGCGCGGGATGTCGTCGGCGACCGAGTTCGGCTGCGCGCTGAACACGGTGTTGCGGCAGCCCACGTCGACGAGGACCGGATGGGCCAGCCCCGTGCGGTCCTCGAGGGCCAGCCGGTGGGACTCGCAGGGGCGGCCGCAGTCCTCGAAGCTCCGCCCGGGCAGCCCCAGCGCCGGCGAGAGCAGGCGGGCGTAGGCGCAGTACTCGGTGTGGAACATGGGGATGTGCTGGTGGACCACGACCTCGGCGCGGGCGGGGTCGACGTCGCCGAGCAGCCGCTCGAGCTCGGCGAACGACAGGTCGTAGGCTGGCACGAAGGTGGCGAGGCCGCGCTCGAGGAGGAGGCGGGCCCCGAGGGCGTTGGCCGCGTTGAGCGAGAAGTCGCCGTGCAGGCGGGGGCGCGCGTCGGGCGCGAGCTGGGCCAGGCGCTCGAGGGCGCCCAGGCTGCGCACGAGGAGCGCGTCGGGGGCGAGGCGCAGGCAGGCCTCCAGGACCCGCTCGTCGCCGGGCTTCTGGATGCGCGGCGGCACGACGCCGACGCGGCAGCCGGCGGCGCGCGCGCGCTCGACCGCCCGGCGCAGGCCGACCATCTCCATCCACTCGAGGTAGACCTCGCGCGCGCCGGCGGCGAGGGCCCCCTCGAGGTGGGCGTCGTCGCGACACAGCGGCACGACGAGGGGCGCCTCGTCGCCCGGGCGCGCGGGCGCGCGGTCGGCGAGGACCGCGGGCGCGCGGTCGGCGAGGAGCGCGCGCGCGCGGCCCGGGGCGGCGAGGGGGCGCTCGGGGGGCGCCGCGCGGGCGGCCTCGAGCGCCGTGACGAGCTCGCGGCGCACGCGGTTGAGCTCCGACACAGGCACGTGGCAGGCGCCCTCCACCCGGACCTCGAGCCCGCCCAGCTCGAAGGGGGTGCCGCCGAGGCGGCCGAGCTTGTCGGCGAGCAGGTCGTGGTCGAGCGGGGAGCGGGCGGCCGGCGTGAGCAGCGCCGCGGTGGCGGCGCGGGCCTCGTGGCCCTGGTCGTCGCGGGCCGTGACCACCAGCGGCGCGCCCTCGCGGCCCTCCGCGCGCAGGTCGACGCGCGCGCGGCGGCGCGGGGCCTCGCCCTCGAACGAGGCGCGCAGGCGGCGCTCGAGGGCCGGGTCGCTCGTGCGCCACACCGTCGCCGCCGGCGGGGTCAGGGCCACGTCGCAGCTCCGCCGCTCGAACTCGACCGTCACGAGCGCGCCGCGCGCGGCCCGCTCGACCTCGCGGCCGCCGACCTCGAGGCGCGCGGCCCGGCCGCCGGGCTCCGGGGCCTCGGGGTCGCCGCCGGCCAGGAGCAGGCCGTCGCCGCGCGCGAGCGCGTCGTCGTCGAGGGCCACGACCACGGCGTTGCGGGCGGGCTCGACGCGGACGACGCGCCCGAGGCGCACGCCGCGGTGGCGCGGGTAGGTGCCGTCGAGGATGCGCTGGTGGTCGGTCCCGGCGAGGAAGCCGGGCGACGGGCCGCGCGAGTAGACCTGCGCCAGCGCGGCCCGCTCGTCCGCGCCGAGCGCGCGGCCGGTCGGGGCGAGGTCGAGCGCGCGCCGGTAGGCCTGGACGGTCGCCGCCACGTACTCCGGCTGCTTGAGCCGGCCCTCGATCTTGAACGAGACCACGCCCGCCTCGACGAGCGCCGGGACGGCGTCGTGGCCGGCGAGGTCGAGCGGCGAGAGCAGGTAGCGGAGCGGGCCGAGGTCGCGGCGCTCCCCGTCGACGAGCAGGTCGTAGGGCAGGCGGCAGGCCTGGGCGCACTCGCCGCGGTTGGCGCTGCGCCCGCCCCAGGCGGCGCTGGTGAAGCACTGGCCGGAGTAGCTCACGCACAGCGCGCCGTGGACGAAGACCTCCAGCTCGAGCGGCGTCGCGGCGGCGATGCGGGCGATCTCCGCCGTTGACAGCTCGCGCGCCAGCACCGCGCGCGTCACGCCGAGGCCGCGGGCGAGCTCGGCCGAGGCGGCGTCGGTGATCGTCATCTGCGTCGAGGCGTGGAGCGGCAGGTCGGGGGCCACCTCGCGGGCGAGGCGCACGAGGCCCAGGTCCTGCACGATGATCGCGTCGGCGCCGGCGGCGGCGATCCCGCGCAGCATGTCCTCGGCCGCGTCGAGCTCGCTCTCGTAGACGAGCGTGTTGAAGGTGACGTAGCCCTTCACGCCGCGGCGATGCAGCTCGCGCATGACCGCCGGCAGGCCGTCGAGCGTGAAGTTCTGCGCCCGCTCGCGCGCGTTCCAGCGCTCGAGGCCGAAGTAGACCGCGTCGGCGCCGTTCTCGACGGCGGCCTTCATCGCCTCGGGGCCGCCCGCCGGCGCCAGGACCTCGGGAGGAGCGCGCATCGGGGGCGATGTTACCCCGCCCCGTCGGGCGCGCGCGCGGGGACGAGGCACGGCGCCTGGAGCTCGGCGGCCGTGCGGGCGAAGCGCCGGCGCGGGTCGCTGCCGAGGCAGAGCACGGTGTTGCGGGCGGCGGGGCCGGGGTCGTCGTCGGCGTAGACGACGCGCAGGCGCGCGGGGTCGGCCGCCGCCGCCCAGAGGAGGCCCGCGCAGGCCTTGCAGGGGCGGAGCGAGACCACCACGGTCGCGCCCGGCGGCAAAGGGGCGCCGGTCGCGGCCACATGGCCGAGCGCCAGGTTGACCTCGGCGTGGAGCGTGCGGTTATGGCCGTGCGTGTTGAGGGCGGCGCCGAGGAGCGCGCCCTCGGGCCCGAGGAGGAGCGCGGCGACGCGGCGGTCGCGCGCCCAGCGCGGCCCGTCGTCACTCACGCGCGCCCCCGCCGCGAGCCGCCGCGAGGCCTCGGCCCACCCGGCCACGTCGCCGGGTGGGGGCGCGGCCGTGACCTCGGGCGCGGGAGCCGGCGCGAAGGTCCAGCGGACCTCGCGCGCAGGCGGCGGGGCCAGGCCGTGGTCGCGAGGGGTGACCCGGTACAGCCGCTTGCCGTGGACCTTCACCAGCCCCAGGCCGAACGGGTCGGCGTCGCGCGTGCTCCACACCGGCCGTCGCAGGAGCCGGGCGGCGCGGGTCCCGTGCAGGTCGTAGAGGCCCTGGACGAGGCGCGAGGCGGCGGACTCCGGGCTCCAGGCGCCCCGGCCGGGCCCGGCGGCCCACCAGAGGACGTCGGGCCCGAGGACGAAGGCGACGTCCTCACCGGCCGCCTCGACCAGGTCCGCCGCCGCCTGCTCGTGGAGCGAGGTCGGCGCGGGTGGCGCGCGCCGCCGCCGGGCGCGGCGGTTGGCCACGCCCGGAGGCGGGCCACGACCGGGCGCGCCGGCGTCCGCCGCCGGGGCATCGCGACGCCGCTCCGTCGTCACGAGGCCCCCCGCCCGGCCGCCTCCACCGCATCGCACGCGGCGGCGATCGCCGCGCGTCCGTCGATGCGCGCGCGGAGCCCGGCGCAGGCGGCGGAGACGGCGGGCGAGCTCAGCAGGGGCCCGAGCCGCTCGCCGAGCCGCCGTCCGCCACCGGCCAGGTCGCTCCACGCGCCGGCCCCGAGGCGCGCGACGCGGGTGATGTTGTCGGGCTGGTCGAAGGCGAACGGGAGCGCGACCTGCGGGACCCCCGCCGCCAGCGCCTGCGCGCAGGTGCCCACGCCGCCGTGATGGACCAGCGCGGCGCACCGGGGCAGGACGCGCGCCAGCGGCGCCCAGGGCTCGTGGTGCGCGTGGTCGGGGAGCGGCGGCAGGTGCTCGGCGTAGCGCGTGAGCACGAGGGCCCGGCGCCCGAGGCGCGTCGCCGCGTCGAGCCCCGCGGCGATGAACGCGCGGGCGTGCCGGTTCCCCGTGCCCGGCGTGATCGCGATCGGCGGCGCCCCGGCCTCGAGGAACGCGTCGAGGGCGGGCGAGGGGGGCGCGCCCTCGTCGTCGAACAGGGGGAACCCGACGAGCGACAGCGGCCGCGGCCAGTCGGGCTGGGGCGGGCCGAACCAGTCGGGGAACAGGCCGACGACGCGCTGCGGGGAGCTGATCCACGCGCGAAAGATGCGGGTGACGGGCGGCAGCCCGCGCTCCGCGCGCAGGCGGTCGAGCTCCGGCGCGGCGTGCGGGTCGAGCTGCGTGCGGTCGATCAGCCACCAGAGGACGCGCCGGAGGGCGCGCGGGGCCCAGGCCATGTCGCGGCCGGGCGAGTAGGCGGGCTGCGCGTGGACGCTCCTCAGGGCGCTGGGCGCCAGGTGGATCGTGAGGGCGGGCGCGCCGTGCACCTCCTCGAACAGGCGCGCGCCCCAGGCCATGGTGTGCCCGACGACCACCGTCCGGCCGGGGACGTGCAGGGCCTCGAGCCGCTCGAGGAGCCCGCGCGTGGACGCCGCCGTGTGACGCAGGACGAGGCGGAGGCCGCGGGTCGGGTGCCACAGGTCGGGGTCGGCGAGCGCGCGCTCGTACTCCTCGGCGGTGGGATGTGCGACGAAGTCGAGCCCCGCGCGCGCCGCCGCGCCGGCGAACACGCCGGCGCTGACCAGCGTGACGTCGTGCCCCCGGCGCCTCAACTCCTGGCCGATGCCGAGGAAGGGATGGACGTCCCCGCTCGTCCCGACGGGGGTGAGGATCGCGTGGAGCCGGCTCAAGGTGGTCCCCTGCGCCGCCGGGGGGACGCGACGCGCGTCGAGGATACCGCGCACAGGCGTGGCGAGCGGCCGCCCCGCTGGCTAGCCTCACCGCTGGTGATCGTCTGCCCGGCCCTCGTCGCCTTCACCTTGACCGCGGGCCAGCGTCGCCCCCGGGTCCGACGCGGCGGAGGACGACGCCTGTGACCTCGGGTGACGGGGAGGCCTGGCGCCGCGCGGAGGAGGCGGTCCTGCGCCACTGCATCGCGCGCGGCCTGCTCGCGCCCCGGCAGGTCGGCGAACTGCGCGCGGAGGCGGCGGCCGCCGGGGCGTCCGTGCTGACGCTGGTCGCCCGGTCGGTGCCGACGACCTCGCTCGATGAGCTGCGGCGCGTTCATCGCGACGCCCTGGCGGCGGACTCTTCGTCGCCGCCCCTCCTGCGCGGGGCCTCGACGGAGGACGCGGAGGCGCCCTGGCAGGACGCCGACACGTTCGTGCAGCGAGGCTCCACCCAACGCGAAGGAACGGAGCGATTCGCGGCGGACCGCGCAACCGAGCCCGCCGCCACCGAGGAATCCCCGACGGTCCGGGAGGCGACCACGATCCCGTTGCCGGGCGCGCCGCCGCACGCCGCCGACGTCGACGGAACGGACACCGTCCGGGACGCGCCCGCCGTGCGCGGCTCGGGCGAGACGACCGTCACGCTCGTCGACGGCGCGCCGCTGCCGCTCCCGGCCCCCGGAGGTCCGCCGGGAGCGGATGCCCGGCCGGGCCTCTCCGGCGCGGGCCCGGGCTACTCGCTCGCGTCCACCCGGGCCGACGTCTCCGCCTCGTCGATCGCGCCGCGCACGCCCGACGCGAACGTGCCGGTGCTGATCGGCCCCTTCCCGGTCCAGGGCGAGCTCGGGCGCGGGCGGACCGGCGTCGTCTACCGGGCCTGGCACGCGGAGCTCGGGCGCGAGGTGGCGATCAAGGTGCCGCCGCCGGGCTGCGGCTCGGACGTGGCCGCCGGGTTCCTCGCCGCGGCGCGCGCCATGGCGCGCCTGCGGCACCCGGCCGTCGTGACCGTGCATGAGGTCGGGGAGACCGAGGGGCGCCCCTACGTCGTGACCGACCTCGTGGGCGACAGGACGCTCGAGGTTGTGCTCCGTGACGAGGCTCCACTCGCGCCGCGCGACGCAGCCCAGATCGCGCGGGCGCTCGCGCTCGGCCTCGCCGAGGGGCACCGGCGGGGCGTGCTCCACCGGGCCGTCCGTCCCCGCAACGTGGTCATGGCCGGGACCCTCGAGCCCGTGCTCACGGACTTCGGCCTGCCCGCCGGTGCGGTCGCGAGCGAGGTGACCTACCTCGCGCCGGAGGAGGCGGCCGGGCGCTCGGTGGACGCCAGGGCCGACCTGCACGCGCTGGGGGCGCTCCTCTACGCCCTGCTCACGGGCGCGCCGCCCTTCCCCACCGACGACCTCGACCAGGCGCTCGCCGCCCTGCGACGCGGTGAGGTCGTGCCGCCGTCAGAGCTCGTCGAGGGAGTCGACGCGGACCTCGAGGCGGTGTGCCTTCGCTGCCTGGAGCCGGACCCGATCGATCGGCACGCCTCCGCGCAGGACCTCGCCGACGACCTGCGTCGCTGGCTCGACGGGGAGCCAGTCCAGCGCGCCTCCGTCCTGCGCCGGCTGCGCCGCTGGACGCGCCGGCAGCCGACCCTGGCGGCGGCGCTCGGCCTGCTCGCGCTCCTCGCCGTCGGCCTGGCCGCGCTCGCCGCCTGGCTGCTCGCCCGCCGCTGACCGCGATACCTGGCTCCACGCCCTGGCCGGTGACCGTTCACCGACACGTCCGCGGTGACGAGCCGCTCGGTCTCGGCTCCGGTCCCGATCCGTGCTGGTGAGACGAAGCTGCGGCGACGAGACGCAATCTCCAGCTGTAGATCAAGGACTTGCGCTGGCCCGCCACTTGCCACGATGGCCGGCTGGAATGAAAGGGAGAACGAGGATGAACCGCACCGCCCTGCTCGCCGTGGCCGCCCTCCTGACGCTCGCGCCGGTGGCCCTCGGTCAGTCGCGCCCTGATCTGACGGGAGCTTACGGCGTCGTCGGCGAAGACGGCCGGCGGATCGGTCAGGCCTCGATCTCCGGCGAGGGCGACGCCCTCGTCCTCCGGGTCCGCCTCCTGGATGGCACGGAGCGCCCGGCGCTCAAGCTCGACGCCGCGCGCACCACGGCGGCGCGGTTCCTGTTCGCCGCGCCGGCCGAGCCGACCGGGACGGGCCTGGCGACGATCGTCGAGGGGGGCAGCGGCGGGGCGACCACGCCCGCGGCCGCCCGCACCGTCGAGGTCACCCGCGGCAACGACGGCGCGCTGCGCGCCGTCCTCCGTCAGGGCGAGGCGGTCGTCGCGCGCGAGCGCCTGGTCCGCGTCCGGGCGGCGCTGCTCGTCCACGCCCAGACCTACGACTCGTCGCACGTGAACGCGTTCCGCGCCTACGCCACGACGATCGCGCGCCGCTACAAGAGCGCCGGCTACGTGACGGCAGAGACGCTCCTCGGCACGAGCGTCGAGGTCGTCGTCGAGCGGCTCCTGCGCGCCGAGGCCGAGGGGCACCCCTTCGAGCGCCTGGTGTTCATCGGCCACGGCGGCTGGGACGGGCCCGTGCTCGGCACCTACAGCGACCCCGGCCACCGCCAGGCGAGCGGCGTCTACAACCAGGAGATGTTCGGCACGCTGGTCGACGCGATCCGCCGCGGGACGACGCCCGCCGCCCGGATCTTCGCCTCGGCCTGCCACGCGGGCGGCTCGAACGTCTACGAGCGCGCCCGGCCGCACGACAACAAGTACGTCTGGACCGACGACCTGGCCGTCCGCACCGGGCGGATCGCCGCCGGCCCGGCGGGCTACACGTCGACCGAGTACACCGAGCGTCACGTCTGGGCCGTGCTCGAGGGCGAGGGGACGACGGTCCAGGAGGTCCGCTGGGCCTCGGCGACGAACGCGCGCACGATCCGGCCGAAGGGCACGCTGACGGGCAGCCCGCTGCTGCCCCGGCCGACGATCGCGCTGCCCACGCCCGCCGCGCCCACTCCGGCCGCGACGCCGACGACCACCCCGGCCGCCGTGGTGGATCTGCCCCTGGGTGACCCCGCGCAGTGACCGCGCTCGACCCCGTCGAGGGCTCGACCGTTGATTCGTGGGAGCTCCCGCGGGTTCCACACGCGAGAGCGCGCGGCCACCGCGAGGGCGCGACAGTCGCCGCGAACCACACGCAGGCAGCAGCGTCCGACGCCTCGACTCACGAGCGCTCGAGCACCGCGCTCAGGTGCCGGGCCACTCCACCGCGGAGAGTCGGGCCAGGGCGAGCTGCAGGGCGTGGGTCCCCCGGCGCCCGAGCCCCTGCGCCTCCGCGGCGAGGTAGAGCTGCTCGGCGAGCGCCAGCCCGGGGAGCGAGAGCCCGAGCCGACGGGCCTCGTCGAGCGCGATCCCCAGGTCCTTGATGAAGTGCTCCACCAGGAAGCCTGGAGCGAAGTCTCCACGCAGGATCCGCGGGGCGTAGTGGGTGAGCGACCAGCTCCCGGCCGCACCGCTCGAGACGGAGGCCAGCACCCGCTCCGCGTCGAGCCCGGCCCGGTGCGCGTAGAGCAGCGCCTCGCACAGGCCGATCATCCCGCCCGCGATCAGCACCTGGTTGACCATCTTCGTGTGCTGCCCGGCGCCCGGGCCGCCTTGATGGACGAACGTCCGCCCCATGCACTCCCAGAGCGGGCGCAGCGCCGCCGTCACGTCCGCGTCGCCGCCGATCATGATCGAGAGGCGCGCCTCCCGCGCGCCCACGTCGCCTCCCGAGACCGGCGCGTCGAGCGCGTGCACGCCGCGCGCCGCGGCGGCCGCCGCGACCTCGCGCGCGAGGGCCGGCGCGCTCGTGCTCATGTCGACGACGACGCCGCCAGGCCGGGCCCCCGCCAGCACCCCTCGCTCGCCGAGGACGACCGACCGCACCTCCTCGGGCAGGCCGACGATGACGAACACGACGTCGCTGCGCTCGGCGACCTCGCGCGGGTCCTCCGCCCAGGTCGCGCCGCGGGCGAGCAGGTCGGCGGCGCGCTCCTTCGTGCGCGTGTGCACGACGAGCGGGTAGCCGCCGGCGAGGACGTGGCCCGCCATGGAGCGCCCCATGACCCCGACGCCCACCCAGCCCACGCGTGTCCTGCCCGGCTCGACCTGGATCATGTTTCACCTCGGCGCGCGACTCCTACCAGGCGACGGCCGGCGAGGTCAACCGTCCGCGAACGGCGAACGCGACGCGGCGGACACGGGGTGGTGCGGGGCCGGCCGGCAGGTGCGCCGCCCGGGCGCGCACCTGCGAGCGCCCCGGCCGCGGCACGACGTCCGCCCACCGGGGGCCCGCCAGCCCGCCGCCATGTCCCCTGCCCAGCGCCGAGCGGGGAAGCGATCGGCGACGCGCCGGCCGAGTCAGCTAAGCGCCCGCGTCCGCTCCAGCCTCCAGTCGCACGAGGACGGTCCGGTCGCGATGGCCCAGGGTCACGACGACGGCCCCTGTGAACGACACGACGTCGGCGTCGGTGAGGTCCGCGCCGACGGCCAGCGCGTGCCGGGCGCGGCAGGCCAGGGTGGTCGAGTCATGGACCCCCAGCGCCCCCCCACGGTCGCTCACGTCGAGCAGATAGGCCGCGCCCTCGGCCCACACGAGGTTCAGATGCGGCAAGGACTCGGCGGGACGCGCCTGGCCCGTCGCTCGGTCGACGACCTCCGTGGTCACCCCGGAGGCGTCCGCGCGGCGCAGCACGAGGACTGCGTCGCCGAGCGAAAGGTCGAGCGTGTCGGCGACCCGCTCCAGCCTCCAGCGCGGCTCCAGCCGTCCAAGGTCGTGCTCTGCCAGCGCGCACACCGCGGGGCCGGAGGCGAGGTCGGGGGTGACCTCCTCGATGACGACCCCCCGCGCGTCGGCCACGCGGGCGCGCTCCCATCGCCCGCCGCGCGGGCGGCGGGGGACCAGCGTCAGGGCCGCGATCGTGCGGCCCGACTCGAGGTCGACGACCTCGGCGCGATCGGTCGAGATCAGCGCGACTCGCAGGCGGACCAGGCGAGCGACCTCGAGCCCCCCGGGGGGCCACTCCCTGCTCCACAGGACGCGGCCGGGGCGGGCGCCCACGTCGAGGGCGGTCACGCGGCGGAGGCCGGGCGCGTCGTGGACGACCAGGGCGCGGTCGCCCCACGTGGACAGCTCGACCACGCGGCCAGCGAGGGCGATCTCCGCCAGCACCTCGCCCGACCCGCCATCCCGGAGGAGCAGCCCAGGGCCGCCGGCGTGGAGCGCGTCGTCACCGCGGAGGGCCACGGGCCAGGCCTGCCCGGGCGCGCTCCAGCGCTCGGCGAGGTCGCCGGGGCTGAGTGAGACGAGCCGCGTGCGCGTGGGCAAGAGCAGCCCTTCGTCGCTGGCGACCGGACGACCTGCCAGCACCGACCCGGGCAGCTCGAGCATGCGCAGGCGTGCCGGCCCGAGCAACGCCGGGCGCCTCGCGACGAGCGCCGCGGCGTGCGGTCGCGGCGCCCAGGCGTCGAGCGCCGCGCGGGAGGGGCCGTGGCCGGCGCGCGCCAGCCGGGCGTGCTCGAGGACCGCGCGCCGGCGCTCGCCCGCCTGCGCCAGCGCCAGCGCGAGCGCGTGCCCGGTCGCCACATCGGCAGGCTCCGCCCGCGCCGCTCGCTCGAGCCCTCGGAGTCGGTCGTCACTCACCACGACAGGGTAACGCCCTGTCCGGCCCCGCGCCGACGGCACGCGTCTGGCAGCCGCCGTCGCGAGTGTCGTCGCGAGTGTCCTCGCGAGTGTCGGGGCGAGTGTCGGGGCGAGTGTCGGGGCGAGTGTCGGGGCGAGTGTCGGGGCGAGTGTCGGGGCGAGTGTCGGGGCGAGTGTCGGGGCGAGTGTCGGAGCGAGTGTGTCGGGACGAGTGTGTCGGGGCGAGCAGGCCGTCGCCGGGCCCGCTCACCGGCCTGGTGCTCAGGCCGTCGCGCTGCGCCGCGTCGGGCGGGTCGTCGACGGCGCACCGGCGCTGGTCGCGCGCGCGGGCAGCGACAGGCCGGGAGCGCCGAGGAGGGCACGCACCCGGTCCGCGGGTAGCCCCGTGATCGAGACGAGCGCGTCGAGGCTTCCCCCGGCCTGCGCCAGCGCCGCGTGCAGGTACTGCCGCTCGAAGGCGCTTCGCGCCTCGGCGTAGGTCGGGAGGGCCTCGCCGACCTCCGCCGCGGCCGACGAACGCATGGGTGTCTCCAGCCGCGAAGCGGCGGCTGCATGGGACGCGAGCCGCCGAAGGGCGACGCCGACCTGGCGCGCCAGCCCGAGGAGGAGCGCTCGGGCGGCGGGGTCGAGGACGGCGCTCCGGCCGGGCTCCCGGAGGACGACCCCGCCGAGCAGCTCGCCGTCGTGCTCGACGGGGATCGCGACCAGGAGGCGACCTGTCAGGCGGTCGCTCGGCGTGAGGTCGAACGTCGCGCGCCGCAGCTTGAGGGCCTGCCGGGCGGAGGCCTCGACCTCCTCCCGCTCGGCCGGGGAGCAGGACGAGAGCCCACGGCGCGCGGCCACGACGAAGTGACCGCTCCGCTCGCGACGCACGATCAGCCCCTGTCGAAGGCCGCTGAATCGGGCTGCCAGGGCCAGCGCCTCCTCGGCGACGGCGGCCGGCCGCGTCGCCTGGCTCAGGCGCTCCGCCGCGAAGCCGAGGCGCCGCAAGAGGATCGCCTCGGGGGCGGTCGGCCCTTCCTCGATCGCCAAGGTGACGAACCCTGCCGCGCCATCGGCCCGATCAGGTCGCTGCCCCTCGGTCCGAGAGCGCTCCTCCAGCCGCTGCAAGCTCTTACGCAAGGCCAGCCGCCGTGATCGCCTCATGGTCCGTCCCTCCGTCCTCTCCATGCACGGTCGCGCCGTCTGCGTATCACCTCGGTATTCGTCGCCGTAAGCCATTCAGGCTGCTGATCCTGAAAGAGAGGTGATACATCGAGGCTGGGTCGTGCCATGGAGAGGACGTGAGCTCCGACTGTCCCCGACCGGTCGACGACCTGTACCCGCAGTCAGCCGCCGCCGCGGCGGCGCTCGAGGCGTTCGAGGCGCACGCGGCTGGGTGCGAGATCTGCGCCGCGGAGCTCGAACGGGCTCGGCATGTCGATCGGGTCCTGGCCGACCTGGTCCGCGACACCGACCCCCCGGACGACCCCTGCCCGGAGCCGGAGGAGCTCCTCGCCTGGGTCGCGGGTGAAGCCACCCGCGTTGGCGTCGAAGCGCACCTGGTCGCCTGCGAGTCGTGCCGGGCCGACCTGCTCATCTCCGCCCGGGCGCAGCAGCCCACGGCGTCCAGCGGTCGAGTGGACGCGGACTGCTCCCGCACACGCTCGAGCCGACGACTCGCGGCCGGCTCGAGTCGCACCGCTGCTGGAGGTTCACTCGACTCGTCGCCCTCGCAGCGCGTCGCCGGTGGTTCGAGCGACGCGTCCGGGAAGCGCCGCGCTTCCGCCGGCTCGAGGGACGCCCCGCCGCCGGGAGCGGCGCGAGACGCGTCGAGCGATCCATCCGCTGCCCTGAACTCGAGCGGCTCGTCGAGCGGCCGCCGCGCGGCCCGGGACTCGAGCGGCCGCCGCGCGGCCCCGGACTCGAGCGGCTCGTCGAGCGGCTCGTCGAGCAGCCGCCGCGCGGCCGCGGGCTCGAGCGGCTCGTCGAGCGGCCGCCGCGCGGCCGCGGGCTCGAGCGACAGGTCAAGGCGCCGGAGCGCTGGCGCGTCGAGCAGGCGGGCTCAGCTCGCGATGACGCCGGGCGAGCGTACCCTGAGCCCCTGGCGGCAACGCCTGGCCGCCGCGGCGGTGCTCGCGCTCGTGATGGCGATCGGGGCGGCGCTGGTCCGCGGCCCTCGTCCCGAGCCGACGCGGGCTCATCAGCAGTCCCCGCCACCCACGCGCCAGGACGTCATCGAGGCGACGCCGCCGCGGCCGGCGCCGACCAGGGTGCGCGAGCCGGCGCCCCAGCAGGACGACGCGTGGCTCGACCAGTGGTTGTCGTCGATCGACGACATCCTCCGCCTCGATGCCGGTCCGTCCCCCGCACCCGAGCGAGGTGCGGACCGGGAGCCGGATGCGAGACCGAAGGCGGACCTGCCCGCCGCGGCGCTCACTCGCGACGAAGTCGTCCCTGACGGAGCCGACGACGGAGCCGACGACGGAGCCGACGACGGCCATGACGAGCCGCATGAGGTCGCGCCGGCGCCGTCCCCTCGGAGCCCGACTCCCGCGACGACGCCGACCCTGGCGATCGCCTCCGCCCGGGGCGTGCGAGCGCGCCTGCCGGATGAAGGGGCCTGGCGGCGACTCGATGGGGGCTCCCTGCCGGCGGGTGCGACCCTCCGGGCCTCGAGCCGTGGCGGAGTCGTGATGCTCGCGAGCTTCGGTGGGCCGCCGCCAGCGATCTATCTGGGGCCTGACGCCCGGATCGGCCTCGAGGACGACGGCGTGGGCCTGGAGCTCGTGTCGGGTCCGGTGTTCTACGAGGGCGACGACGAGGTGGTGTTCTCACACCCCGTCGGACGGGTCAGGGTCGCCGGTCGTGCGCTCCTCGCTTCCCGCAAGGGTGCGCTCGCGATGGCCGCTCTCGGCGGCCGGCTGCGCTTCGAGCCTGCCGACCGCGACCTGGCGTCCGTGGACCTCCCGGCAGGCCGGCAGGCCGTCGCCAGCGTCCGAGGCCTCGGCGCCGCCCGGCCGATCACGGTGAATGACGGTGCGGATCTCCTCCCGGAGTGGATCACGTCGCTTCGGGGTGACACCCTGCCACCGGTTACACTCCCCGGCGGCGCCGAACTCCAGGGCGGGGCGGCAGGTGGTGCATTGACGCCCCCGCCTGGCCGCGGCGGGCAGGGACCCGACGGTCCTGGTCGTCCGCCTGTTGGCGGCAGCGGCGTCGCGGGGGGTCATGCCGGACAGGGCAACGCTGGAGGCGCAGGTCAAGGGAACCCCGGTCAGGGCGCCGGTAGCCCCGGTCAGGGCGCCGGTAACCCCGGTCAGGGCGCCGGCAACCCCGGTCAGGGCGCCGGTAACCCCGGTCAGGGCGCCGGTAACCCCGGTCAGGGCGCCGGCAACCCCGGGCAGGGCGCCGGCAACCCCGGTCAGGGCGCCGGCAACCCCGGTCAGGGCGCCGGCAACCCCGGTCAGGGCGCCGGCAACCCCGGTCAGGGCGCCGGCAACCCCGGGCAGGGCAACGCGGGTCAGGGACGTGGCGGCACGGGTGGAGCAACAGGACAGGGGGGCGGCGGCGTGCCGCCCGGCGCCGGCGGAGCCCCAGGCCCTCTCCCTCGCTGACCATGGGGCTCCTTGACGTGGACCGCCCCGCGTCTGATCGGGCGCTCGTCGAGTCGTGCCTGGCCGGAGACCCGAACGCGTGGGAGGCCCTCGTCACGCAGTTCCGCGGCTTCGTCGCCCGGGTGGCGGAGGAGGCCCTCACCCGATACGGCGCCGAGGACCCGCGAAGCCTGGCGGACGACGTCGCCAGCGACGTCTTCGCGGAGCTCCTCGACAACGACAAGCACGCCCTCACGCGGTTTGGCGCGCCCTGGTCGCTCTCGGCCTGGCTGGCGATCATCACCCGGCGCCGGGCCATGCGCGTGGCCCGGCGCGATCAGCGGGCGCCGCGCGGGCTCGACGAGCCGGAGCGGGTGGCGGCCGTCGGTCGGACCCCCGCCTCCGAGGTGGGCGAGGTCGACCGCTACGCGCACGTCCGCGAACACCTCGCCCAGCTCTCTCCTCGTGACCGCCTGGCCCTCCAGTTGTTCTACGAGGGCGGCCGCTCGTACCAGGAGGTCGCCGCCGCCCTCGACCTGCCCGTCGAGCGGATCGGGACCCTCCTCGCTCGGGCCCGCAAGCGGCTCGCCCGGGCGCTCGGTCTCGCCTGAGTCCAAGAGCTCGGCCGCTCTCGGCGCCCGCGCTCGCCGGCCCGCCTCGCGTCGGCGGCCGTCCCTCTGCCACATGGCGAACGCCATGAGGAGAGGCCGGTCCGACGAGCTCGAACGCCGTCGTCCGAGATGGGTGATACACGGACGCGTTCGCGAGGCATGGAGGAGGTGACCGGGGGGCGATGACGCTGCCCCGCAGGAGAGGAAGCGCACATGATCCGGGCGAAGATCACGATCGTGACGGCCATCGCGATCGGCCTCCTTGGCGGGCTGACCGTGGGATGCGGCGGGAGCAGCGGCGGCGGCGGCGCGTGGGGCACGGCGGCGCCAGGCGCCACGGGCGAAGGCGTGCTGGAGGTCCAGCTCACGGACGCTCCGCTCCAGGACCTGAGCCGGGTCACGAAGGCCGAGGTCACGGTCGAGCGCGTCGAGGTGCACGTGGCGCCGGCCGGCGCCGGATCCCAGGGCGGCCTCCCGTCGCAGGCCAACGGGTCACCCAACGCCATGGCCGGTAACGCCAATGTGGGCGGCAACGCCAACGCGGCCGGCAACGCCAACGCGGCCGGCAACGCCAACGCGGCCGGCAACGCCAACGCGGCCGGCAACGCCAACGCGGCCGGCAACCAGGGCGCGGCCGGCAACGCCAACGCGGCCGGCAACCAGGGCGCGGGGGCCGGGAACGCGAACCCGAGCTCGAGCGCCGCCGCGAACGCCATGGGCGCCAACCCGAACGCGGCGGCCGCGGCGGCCTCGTCCGGCCAGGCCGGCCCAGGTCCTCAGGGTGGGACCTGGGTGACCATCTTCGACGCCGCGCAGGCGGGCGCCCCGAAGAGCTACGACCTCCTCGACCTCCGCGGTGGGGTCACGGCCGAGCTGGCGCGCGCGAACCTCCCCGCCGGTCACTACACCCACATGCGCCTTGTGCTCTCCGCGGCCGAGCTCGTCCACGATCAGACGAGCTACTCGACCGCGAACGGCGGGCTCACGCTCGTCAACGGCGCGATCCTGATCACCTTCGCCGGCACGAACGCGATCGTCGTCCAGCCCGGGCAGACCACGCAGGCGCTCCTCGACTTCGACATCGCCCGCTCCTTCAACTCGGTCGGGCCGCCGACCGCGCCGACCGGGTTCATGCTCCTGCCCACCGTGCGCGGCGCCAACATGGCGACCACCGGGGCCCTGGCCGGCGTCGTCCTCTCGGACGCGCGCACGCCCGGCGACACGAGCGACGACGTGCCGCTGGCTTCGGTGACCGTGACCGCTATCCGGCCGGGGACGGTGATCACGACCTACACCGACGCGCAGGGCGCCTACTACCTGGCCGGCCTCGACGACGGGGCCTGGGACGTGACCTTCCAGGCCTCCGGCCACGCGGATCAGACCGCGAGGGTGACCGTCGCGGCCACGCAGCAGACCACGCACGACGTGACGCTGGTCGGGAACTGAGCCGTGCGGCCGTGGCCCCTCCTGCTCGCGGCGGCCCTGGTCGGATGCAGCCAGGAGCCCGGGCCGCGTGCGGCGCCCCGGAGCACGACGAGCGCCGCCCTGACCGCGGCGCCTGCGCTCGCCCCGGTGCACGCTGACACGGCTCGGGGTGACCTGGATCGAGACGCCGAAGCGCGGCGCGCCCTCGTCCAGGTCCTCCGCGGCGACCCCGACCCGCGGGCGCGCCGCGCGGCGCTCGACCGCTGCGGGGGCGAGCTTGACCCGCTGCTCGAGGCCCTCGTCAACGACGGTGACGCGCTCGTCCGCCGCTGGGCGGCGCTGGCCCTCGAGCGAGCCGCCCGCCGCCCGGACGCGGCGTCCCGCGTCCGCCCGGCCCTCGCTCAGGCGCTGTGCACGGAGCCGGATGCGGCCGTGCGCGCGATCCTCTCACGGCTCGACCGGCGCCTCGCCGCGACCCCCGGCTGAGCCACCCTCGCCGGACCGAGCCGCCGAGCGGCCGCCGCCCGGCGGCGCGGCGCGCGCGACGGTCCGCAAGGTGACCGACCAGCGCTCGGTCGCCACGGGCGGGATCGCGTGCTCCCACGAGGCCCGGGAAGGACCCGAGAGCACGTAGACCGACCCCGGCGGGAGGGCGACCGTCACCACCTCCCGCGGACGCGCGCCCGCGCGGAGCCGCAGCCGGCAGGCGCCGAGGAGCGAGACCCCCACGACGACGGGCCCGTACTCCGGTCGGTCGCGGTGCCACCCGATCCCCGCGCCCGCCGGGTAGTGGCTCACCAGCGCCTGGGCGATCGCGTCGGGCGCGATGCCCCCCAGCGGCGCGCAGCGCCCGATCAGCGACTCGAGCGCGGGAGGCAGCGGCGCGGGCGTGACCGCCCGCTGCCCCAACCGCCCGCTGCCTTGCCGGTAGGTCGCGCCGAAGGACAGCACCCGCCGGCGAGACGGGGTGTCGTGCAGGACGTAGGGCGCGAGCGGCAGCGCGCGCGCCCACGCGAGCAGCCGCGCCTCCTCGTCACGACCGATCACGTCCTCGAAGAGCGCGAACCCGGGAGGGCCCGGGGAGAGCTGCGGGAACAGCGTGGACATGGGCGACACCCTCATCCTCCGCTCCCGCGGCGGACGAGCAAGGCGCCCGTCCGCGAGGTATACCGGTCCTCCGCCATGGAGCCGCCCCCGAACGCCTACGCGCTGCCCCTGCGGGTCACGCGCGACGACCTCGACGCGCAAGGACACGTCTCGAACGTGCGCGTCGTGGACTGGATGAACCGGGCGGCGATCGCCCACTCCGAGGCGGTCGGCCTGGACCTGGCCCGCTACCGGCGCCTCGGCGGCACGTTCGTCGTCCGCCGCCACGAGATCGACTACCTCGCCCCGGCCTTCGAGGGCGACGAGGTCGTGGCCTACACCTGGGCTGTCTCGTGCCGCCGGGCGACGGCGGAGCGGCGGCACGAGGTCCGCCGCGGCGACGGCCGCGTCCTGGCGCGCGGCTTCAACCTGTGGGCCTGGGTGGACCTGACCGGCCGCCCCGCACGCATGCCGGCCGAGGTCGAGGCGGCGTTCAGCTCCGGCTCCGGCCGGGGCTGATCAGCCGTCGACCGCCCGCTCGGCCTCGACCTCCAGCGCCTCGACGCAGGCCGCCACCTTCGCGCGCGTGTCGTCGTCGACCGCGTCGGCGCTGAGCCGCCGCACGGCCCAGTGGAACACGTTGATGCGGGTGCCCGACCGCGGGTCGTAGAGCGCGGACTCCCAGAACGGCGACTCCAGCGCCCAGCCCGCCCGCGGGAGCGCGCCGCGGAGCACGACCCCGATCACCGCGGCGAGGCGCGCCGCCGCGGTCAGGTACTCGTTGGTCCGCTGCGCCTCGTCCGAGCGGGCGATGAGGGCGGCGACCCCCGCCCGGTCGTGCGCCCGGTCGAACGCCTCGAGCCAGCCGGCCTCCGGCGTCGACCCCAGGCCGATCAGCTCGCGCGGCCAGGCCTCGGCGGCGCGGGCGAGCGTCTCGTCGAGGGCCATGCGCACGTAGTGCAGCCCCTCGCGTGGCGCCGTGTGCAGGCGGCCCACCGGCGTCCCCGGCCGGGCCGCGCGCACCTCGACGTCGGGCCGAGTGAGGCCGTGGCCGCGCCGCTGCACGTCGGCCGGCGAGTACCACGGCAGGCAGAAGCGGGCGAACAGGGCCTCACACGACGGGAGGGCGGCCGGGTCCATGCCCGTGTTCTACCGCGCCGCGGGGTGGCCGCGACCCGGAGCGCGGCCACGCCGGCGCGCAGCCCGCACGCCGCCCCGGGCCCGACCGGCGAGCTCGAGCCGGTCGTCCCCAGGGCGGCGCGCGGGCCCGCGACGCCCTCGTGATCCGAGTTGTCAAAGACCGCCCTCGCGAGGCACGAACAGGAGCCTAACACCCACCCCCGACATCCCCGGGCGGTCCCGCTCGCCCCGGCGCGCCGCGCGAGGTAGCGTGCCGGCGCGATGAACGACGACGAGCTGCGTCGGCGGTGGGAGGTGACCCTCAAGGGCGACCCTGCGTCGCCCGAGTTCGACGTCACCACGACCTTCCGGCTGCCGGACGGGGGCTCTGGCGCCGCGAGCGGTCCGCCCTGGGCCTGGGACGGCCTCCTCTCGCGCCTGACCGATGATGATGGACCGGCCGACGACGCGATGCTCACCACGCTCCAGGGCGTCACGCCCGCCGAGGCGCCGCCCGCCGCGGCGCCGTCACCCGCCCCCGCCGCGCCGGGCTTCGAGCTGCGCGACGTCCTCGGGCGCGGCGGCATGGGCGTCGTGTTCCGCGCCCTGCAGACGAGCCTGCAGCGCGAGGTCGCGGTCAAGAAGCTCCACACCGGCCAGGCGACCTCGGCGCAGGAGGCGCGCTTCGTGGCCGAGGCCATGGTGGCGGGCCTGCTCGACCACCCCAACGTCGTCCCCGTGCACGACCTCGGCCGCACGGGCAAGGGCGAGCTGGCGATCGCCATGAAGCTGGCGCGCGGGCCGTCGTGGAAGCGCCTCCTGCACCCCGAGGGCGACGACGACCGGGCGCGCGCCGCCGCCATGGATCTTCGCGCGCACCTCGAGGTCTTCCTCGCCGTGTGCAACGCGACGGCCTACGCGCACACGAAGGGCGTCGCGCACCTCGACCTCAAGCCCGAGAACGTGCTCGTGGGCGAGTTCGGCGAGGTGCTCGTCATGGACTGGGGCCTGGCCGTGGCGCTCGACCCGGGCCTCGAGCGCCCGGGCCTCCCGCACCACACCGCCGTGCGGGCGCCGTGCGGCACCCCCGCCTACATGCCGCCCGAGCTGGCCGAGGGCGACGGGGCGCGGATCGGCCCCTGGACCGACGTCTACCTGCTCGGCGCCACGCTGTTCGAGGTGGTCACGGGCTCCCCGCCGCACCGGCGGCGGACCGTGTCGGAGGCGGTCCTCGCCGCCGCGCGCGGCGAGGTGCCCGACGTGGGCGCCGACGTCCCGGGCGAGCTGCGCGCGATCGTCGTGCGCGCGCTCCAGCCGCGCCCCGAGGACCGCTTCCCCGACGTGGGCGCCTTGCGCGCCGCCGTCGTCGAGCACCTGCGCCACGGCGAGAGCGGCCGCGTGGCCGCCGAGGCGCGCGCCGCGCCCGAGGCGGCGCCCGGCGCGGCGACGCCGGCCGAAAGCTACGGCCGCTACGCCGAGGCGGTGGCCGGCTTCCGCCAGGGCGCGGCTCCTCTGGCCGGCAAACGAGGCGGCCCGCGCGGGTGAGGCCGAGCGCGAAGCGCTCACGCCGAGGCCGTGCCTTCCGAGACAGCGACCCATGGCGCTCGCGCGCGCAGGCCGCCGCGCTCGTCGCGCCGGGCGCCGCCGACCCGTGGCCCGCGTCGACGCGGCTGCGGCGGCGCGCGCAGGGCCGCGCGCGCGGCGCGCCGGGCGCAGGGGCACGCCGCGGCGCTCGTCGCGATCGCGGCGGCTGGTCGTCGGCGGTCGCTCGCTCGACGCGGCCTCGCCGGCGCGCCGAGGCCGGCGAGGCGGCCGCGCGCGAGCAGGAGGTCCTGCCCGCCAGAGCGAGGGAGGCGGCGCGCCACGCGCGCGCCGAGGCCGAGGGCCGCTCGCCGACGGCCTCCTGGCCGAGGCGCGCTCGGCGGGCGGGCGCCTGGGACCACGCCCGCGAGCGCCTGCGCCAGGGCCGGGCGCTCCTCGAGCGCCTCGGGCGCGCGACGCTGCCGGCGGACGTCGCGCTCCTGCGCGCCTGGCACGAGGCGCCCGAGGCGCTGCTCGAGGTCCGCGCGCACGAGGTGGCGGCCACGGCCGTCGCGCTGGCCGCGGAGGCCGACGTCCTCGTCACGGGCGGCGTCGACGGCCGCCTGCGCGTGCTCGAGCCCCGCTCTGGCCGCCTGCGCCACGACCTCGCCGGACACGACGGCGCCGTCCTGGCGCTGGCCGCGTCGCTCGACGGCCGGCGTGCCCTCAGCGGCGGGGCCGACGGCCGCGTGCGCCTGTGGGACCTCGACGCGGGCGAGGCGCTCGCGACGCTCGAGGGCCACACGGGGCCGGTGCGCGCGGTCGCGCTCGCGCCGACGGGCGGGCGCGCGGCCTCGGGCGGCGACGACGCGACGCTGCGCGCCTGGGACCTCGGCGCGCTCGCCCCGCTGTCGACGACGCCGCACGCCGCGCCGGTCGCGGCCGTGGCGCTGTCGTGGGACGGGACCTACGCGGCCACCGGCGCCGGGCGCGAGGTGCGCGTCGTGCACCTCGCGGCCGGGACGCGCTACGACGGGCACGCCCAGCACGAGGCCGACGTGACCTGCGTGGCGCTCGACCACGGGCGCGTCCTCTCCGGCGCGGCCGACGGCGCGCTCCTGGCGCGCGAGCTGCGCACGGGCGCGGTCACGCGCCTCGGGGCGCACACGGGCGCGGCGCGCGCCGTCGCCTTCGAGGAGGAGCCGGGGCACGTCGTGTCGGTCGGCGACGACGGGACGCTCCGCCGCTGGGACGTGACGCAGGCGCGGGAGGTCGGCCGCCGCGCCGTGCCGCCGCCGGCCGTGGCCGCCCTGGCGCCGGCGATGGGCCGCGCGGTCACGGGCGATCCGGACGGCCTCGTGCGCGTCCACGACCTCGCGCGCGGCCTGCCGGGCGGCGTCGAGGCGCTCGACCTGCCGGGGCCGCCGGCGCGCGCCGTCGGGCTCGACCCGGCGGGCGAGGTGGCCCTCGTGGCGACGGAGCGCGGCGACGCGCGCGTCGTCGACGCCGCGAGCGGACGGCCGCTCGTCGACCTCGCCGGCCACGCGCGGGCGATCACGGCCGTGGACGTCGTCGCGGCGGCCGACGGCCCGCGCGGGCTGACCGTCGGCGAGGACGGCGCGCTCGTCCTCTGGGACCTGGCCCGCGGCCTGCCGCTGCGCCGGATCGCGGGCGAGGTCCCGCTCCTCTGCGGCCGCCTCTCGCCGGACGGCGCGCGCGCGCTCGCGGGCGACGGGGAGGGGAGCGTCCGCGCCTGGGACCTGGCGACGGGCCGCGAGGCGCTGCGGCTCGACCTGCACCCCGCGCCCGTGACGGCGCTGGCGCTCGCCGGCGACGTCCTCGTCAGCGGCGACGAGCGGGGCGGCCTGGCCGTGGCCACGCTGGCGCCGCCGCGCGTCGTCGCCACCCACACCGAGCGCCCGGTCGCCGTGCGCGCGGTCGTCGCCGCCGGGCCCGACGTCGTCGCGGGCGCGGCCGACGGCTGGCTCTTCGCCCGCGACGTCCTCGCGGGCGTCACGCGCTGGTCGGTCCGCGCCCACACCGGCCCGGTCGTCGGCCTGGCGCTCGCGGGCGAGGGGCTCGTCGTCAGCGCCGGCGCCGACGGCGAGGTGGCCCTGTGGCGCCTCGCCGACGGGGCCAGCCTGGCGTCGCTCCCGGCCGGCGGCCCGGCCCTGGCCCTCGCGGCCGCCCCG
>JAHBXY010000013.1 GCA_019636275.1 Planctomycetota bacterium
CGTCCTCCTCGACGCGCCGGCGCAGGCGCGCCGCCGGGCCGTCGCCCGTGAGCTCCTCGCCGAGCTGCCGCGTCGCCCGGGTCGCCGCCAGGAGCGCCAGCCTGGCCGCCTCGGGCGGCGCCGCCTCGGGCGCCAGGACCAGGAGCGCCTCGAAGGTCAGCGCCGCCTCGAGCCAGCGCTCCTCCTGCAGGAGCAGCCGCCCCGCCCGCTCGGCCGCGCCCGGAACCCAGCGGGCCCGCGCCTCGGCCGCGCGCGCGACGACGAGGACCCGGCGCCAGGCCGCGAGCGCCGGCGCCTTGCGCCCCGCCAGCAGGTGCCCCAGCCCGGCGTCGAAAGCCACCGCGGGGTCGTCGAGCGGCAGCCCGCCGGCCAGGTCGAGGTCGGCCAGGGTCCGGCAGGCGAGCGCGCCGGCGCGGTCCATCCCGAGGCCCTCGAGGTGCTCGCCGGCGGGGGCGGCGCGGCCGGCGGCGATCACGGCGGCCAGCGCCGCCGCCGCCTCGGCGCCGCGCTCGACGCCGTGCAGGGCGCGCGCGCGCTCGACCTCCAGCGCCTTCGCGAGGGCGTGGCGCTCGACGCCGCGCGCCGCCGGGCGGGCGGCCACCTGCGTCAGGGCCTGCAGCGCCTCGGCCGGGCGCCCGGCGGCGAGCAGCGCGCGGGCCTGCAGGTGGAACGCCCGCAGGCAGACGTCCAGCACCAGCGCGTCGAGGGCCGCCCGCTCGGCCGGGTCGGCGGGGTCCCAGGGCCGGTGCACCCAGGTGAGCTCCTCGGCGGCGCGCGCCGCCTCGTCGACACGGTCGAGCGCCAGGAGCGCCTCGGCCCGCTGCACGTAGGCGTGGAAGAGCAGGGCCGGGCCCGCCGGCGCCTCGTCAACGTGGGCCTCGTAGGCCGCGAGCGCGCGCGCGAGCCGCGCGTCGCGCTCGGCGCCGGGGCCGAGCGCCCGGCCGGCCGCGAGCAGCGCGTCGGCGACGACCAGCCGGGCGCGCTCGACCACTGGGTCGTCGCCGCCGAGGCGCGCCGTGAGCGCCGCCGCGGCCGCGTCGAGGTCGGCGAGGGCGGCGGCGACGTCGTCAAGCACGACCAGGCGCGCGAGCGCGTCGTCGCGGGCGCGGACGAAGACGTCCGTCGCCGCGAGCACCTCGGCCTCGTCGGCGCGCGCGGACGCGAAGAACAGGACCGCCACGGCGGCCAGCGCAGGTGAGCTCCTCATGCCCCGCTCACCCGCGACCGACGGCCGCGGTTCCGCTCGCTCCGTGCGGGTCTACCCCTGGTTACCGCGCGGCCACGACCGCCGCTCGCAGGCCACGCGCGCCCCCCCGGGGCTAGCATCGAAGGTCATGCAACTGATCGTGTTCGAGCTCTCTGGCGCCCGCTGCGCGCTCGCCGCGGCGGCCGTGGAGCGGGTCGTCGCGGTGGTCGAGGTGACGCCGCTCCCCGGCGCGCCGGCGGTGGTCGAAGGCGTGGTCGACGTGAAGGGCGCGGTCGCGCCGGTGTTCGACCTGCGGGCGCGGTTCGGGCTGCCGGCGCGCGCCCCCGCGCGCTGGGACCACATGCTGCTCGCGCGCGCCGGCGAGCGCCGCGTGTGCCTGCGCGTCGACCACGTCGAGGGCCTCGTCGAGGTGGCGCCGGACCGCCTCGTCGCCGGGGAGCGCGTGGTTCTCGGCCTCGAGCGGCTGGCCGGCGTGGCGCGCCTCCCGGACGGCCTGGTCGTGGTCCACGACCTCGCGGCCTTCCTCGATCAGGCCGAGGCGGCGGCGCTCGAGGCGGCGCTCGCCGCGCGGGGGGCGGCCTCGTGAGGACCGCGCGCCGGCCCACCGCCCTCCTCGACCTGCTCCGCGGGCGCTTCGGCCTCGAGTTCCCGGAGCACCGCTGGGACCGCGTCGAGGAGGCCGCGGCCCTCGTGACCGGCGCCGCCACCGCCGACGAGGCAGCGACGGCGGCCGCGAAGGACCCGGCGCTCCTCGACGCGCTGCTCGACCGGCTCACGGTGGGGGAGACCTACTTCTTCCGCGAGCCGGAGCAGTTCCGCGTCCTGGCCGACGAGGTCCTCCCCGACCTCCGGCGCCGTCGCGGCGAGGGCGAGGTCCGCGCGTGGTCGGCCGGCTGCGCGTCGGGCGAGGAGGCCTACAGCCTGGCCATGGCGCTCCTCGCGGCGCGCGTGGAGCGCGCCCGGGTCCTGGCGACCGACGTCTCGCCCGCCGCGCTGCGCCTGGCGCGCGCGGCGACCTACGGCCCCTGGTCGCTGCGCGGCCTGGGCGCGCGGCGCGCGCTGCCCTTCCTCGAGGCGCAGGGGCGCACGTGGGCGGTCGCGCCGCGCGCGCGGGACCTCGTGACCGTCGAGCGGCTGAACCTCGCGGCCGACCCCTACCCGCAGGGCCTCGACCTGATCTTCTGCCGCAACGTGCTCATCTACCTCGACGCCCACGCCGTCGCGCGGGTGGCGCGAGGGCTCCACGCGGCGCTGGCGCCCGGCGGCTGGCTGTTCGTCGCCGCGACCGACCCTCCCCTGCGCGCGCTGGCGCCCTTCGAGGAGGTCGCGACCACGGCCGGGCGGGTCTACCGCCGGCCGCTGGAGACCGCACGTCGCGTCGCCGCGCCGGACGACGAGGCCACCCCGCCGCGCCGGCGCCATCGTCGTTCCCGTCGGACCCCCGCCCGGCCGCCGGCGCGGCGCCCCGCCGTCGAAGCGCCACTGCGCCCGCCGACGACGCCGCCGGCGCCGACGACCCCGGCGGCGGGGCCACCCGCCGACGACCTGGCGCGGCGCATCGCCGGGCGCGCGGGGCTCGGGGAGCCACGCGCGCGCCGACCGCCTGCTGCGCCGCGAGCCGCTCGTTGCGGACGCGCACCTCCTGCGGGGAAGTCATTTGCTCTGAAGGCCTCGGCCGCCCAGTCGACGCAGCCGCGGCGCTGCGCCGGTCCGTCTACCTCGCTCCCGACCTGATCATGGGCCACTTCTCGCTCGGGATCGCCCTCGACCGCGCGGGCGCCGACGACGGGCGCGGCGCGCCTACGCGGCAGCGGCGCGCGCCCTGCGCTGGGCGCCCGCCGACGAGGCCCTGCCGCACGGCGACGGCGCCACGGCCCGCGGCGTCGCCCGAGCCTTGCGGCGCCGGGCGGCGGCGCTGGCGCCTGCCCGGACGAGGAGGCGCGCCGTGAGCCAGGAGCCGCTCGAGGCGCTCCTGCGCGCGCGCGCGCGCGCCCTCGCTGCGCCCGACGACGACGCGCGCGCCCGGACCACGCGCGTGCTCGTGTTCAACCTCGCGGCGGAGCGCTACGCGCTGGAGGCGCGCTGGCTCCTGGGCGCGCTCCCGCGGGCCCGCTGGACGCGCCTCCCCGGCGCGCCGGGGGCCCTGCTCGGCCTGACGCCGTTCCGCGGCGAGCCGCTGGCGGTGTTCGACCTGCGGGCGCTCCTGGGGGTCGACGGCTCGACGGCGGGCCAGGCGGCGGTCGTGCTCGGCGGGGACGCGCCGGAGCTGGCGCTGGCCGTCGACGGGCTCGAGGAGGTGATCTCGGTCCGGCGCGACGCCCTGCGGCCGGCCCCGGCCGGCGCGGCGGCGCTCGCGCGCGTGCCGACCCTGGGGGTGCTCGAGGACGGGCTGGCCGTCCTCGACGCGGCGGCGCTCCTCGACGACCCGCGCCTGGTCGTCGACGACCCGCCGGCGCGCGGCGAACGGGACGAGGGGTAGGTCGACATGGTGAGCCTCCGCAACAGCCTGGCCGTGCGCTTCGGCCTCATGGCCGCCGCGCTGCTCGTGAGCGCGCTCGTGCTCCTCGTCTCCGGCCTCGACACCATGCGCTCGCTGGAGGAGGGCTTCGGCTGGAGCCGCCTCATGGCCCAGGGGAGCGTCCACGGCTATCGCCTGCAGTTCCTGATCGAGCGGACCCTCGACGCCGCGCCCGACGAGCGCGCGGAGCTCGCGGCGGAGCTGCGCGACACCATGGGGGCGGTCGAGCGGCGCTACGAGCGGCTGCTCTCGGCGAACACGACCGGCGGCCGGCTGGCCGTCCCGGCGGAGGTCGTCGAGCGCGTGCGGACGAACCAGACCTGGTACCAGGCGCAGGTGCGGCCCGAGCTCCTGCGGCTGCTCGCCGCGCGCACGCCCGAGCAGGCGGCGCCGCCGCACGCGGCCCTGCGCGAGGTCGGCGCCGTGTTCGTCGCGAACACCGACGAGACCGTCGACCTGGCGCAGCAGCACATGACGGCCGAGATCGCCCGCTACCGCTGGGCGCAGCTCGGCTTCGGCGTCCTGCTCGGGGTGGTGCTCGTCGGCGTCGCCTGGCTCGTGCGCGACGTGCTGGCGCGCCTGCGCCTCCTCGCCGAGGCGGCGACCCGGATCGCGGCGGGCGAGCTGACGCGCAGCGCCGCGGTGCCGGGCAGCGACGAGCTCTCTGCGCTCGGCGCGGCCTTCGACGGCATGACCGCCTCCCTGCGGCAGAAGATCGAGCGGCTGGAGGAGCTCGTGCGCGGCGTCCGCGCCACGGTCAACGACCTGGCCACCGCGACGGCCGAGATCGCGTCGGCGACGCAGCAGCAGACGAGCTCCTCGCAGGAGCAGGCCTCGGCCGTCTACGAGACGCTCACCGCCGCCGACGAGGTGGCGCGGGCCGCCGACCAGGCCGCCGCGCGCGCGCGGGAGGTGGCGGAGTCGGCCCAGGAGTCGGACCGCACGGGGGACGAGGGGCGGCGGGCGATCACCGACGCCACCGGGGTGCTCGGCCAGGCGAAGGCGCACTCGGACGCGATCGCGGCGGGGATCCTCACCCTGGCCGAACGCAGCCAGGCCGTGGCGGAGATCGTCGGGGCGATCAACGACATCGCCGAGCAGACGAACATCCTCTCCATCAACGCGGCGATCGAGGCCTCGCGCGCGGGCGAGCAGGGCAAGGGCTTCCAGGTGGTCGCGGCGGAGGTGCGCTCGCTGGCGGATCAGTCGAAGAAGGCCACGACCAGCGCCCGGCAGCTCCTGGGCGAGATCCAGCGCCTGGCCGACCGCGCCGTCCTGGCGACCGAGGACGGCACGCGGAGCATGGCCGGCGCCGTCGAGGCGCTGGGGCGCGCGGGCGAGCGCCTGGGGCGGCTGCTCGACGCGATCTCCGGCTGGTCCGAGGCCGCCGATCAGATCGCGCAGGGCGCGGCGCAGCAGGCGCAGGGGCTGTCGCAGATCAGCCAGGCCGTGAAGAGCATCAGCGACGCGGCCAACCAGAACCTCGCGTCCACCCGGCAGACGGACGAGGCGGCGCGCAACCTCGACCTGCTCGGCGGACGGCTGCGCAAGCTGATGGAGGCGGGCGCCTGAGCGGGGTGCACGAGGGCTGCGGCGACGTCTCCGGCCGCGGCGCGTGCGCGGGCTCGAAGTCACGGCGGAGCTTCACCCGGGGCGAGAGCGAGCGGCGCGTGGGTCACTCATGGGTCACAGGTCACAGCGGCCACGCAGAGGTCACGCAGAGATCGAGCTCCGCATGACGCTCCATGTCCTCGTTCCTCCCTCGGTGCTCTCCGCGACCCGGTCCATCTCCGTGGACCCTGCTGTCACAGCGCCGACAGGTCGTCATGATCGACGTCTCCCGCGTGGATTCGCAGGGGACACGGACGCGACGAGGGTCGACGAACGACACGGAGGGTCATGTCCTCACGTCCTTTCGTGCCCTCCGTCGTCTTCGTGTCCCATGGGCGGCCAGAGCGCCGAGGTCGGCTCATCAGATCAAGCGTCGACCGCGGTCAGTCGCGACGTGGTCGCCCGGGCGCCTCGCCGGCGTCGCGCTCACCAGCGGCGCGCGCGCGGGGCCGACGTCGTCAGCAGGGAGGCCTCCAGGCCATGACCGACGACCTGGCGCGCAGGCTGCTCGCGGCGTTCGTGCTCGAGCTCGACGACGGGGTCCCCCGCCTCGAGCGGGCGGCGCTGGCCCTCGAGGCCGGCGCGGGCCCGGCCGAGCGGGCGGACCTGCTCGATGAGGCCCTGCGCACGCTGCACACCCTCAAGGGCGCGGCGCGCTCGGCCTCGGTCGGCGAGGTGGAGGCGGCCTGCCACGCGCTCGAGGAGGTGCTGGCGCGCGCCCGGGCGGGCGAGGGGGTGCCCGGGCTCGTCGAGCGCCTGCTGACGGGCGTCGACGCCCTGCGCGCCGCCGCGGCCCACCTCGCCGGCCGGCCGGTCGCCCCCGAGCCGCTCGGCGTGGCGGCGTCGGCGCCGGGCGGCGAGCACGTCGCCGCGCCGGCCGAGCCCCCGGCGGACCTCCAGGAGGGCTCGGTCCGCGTGCCGACGGCGCGGGTCGACCGGCTGCTGGCGCTCGCGGGCGAGCTCCTCGTCGCCCGCACGGGCCTCGACGCCCGCTGGGGCGAGCTCGACGACCTGCGCGCCGGTTTCGCCGGTCTGGCCGCGCAGGCGCCGGCCGCCCTGCGCGAGCGCCTGCGGGCGCTCGAGCGCGACGCGGAGCGGCTCGCGGCGGGCGTGCGCGCCGGGCAGGCGGCGCTCCAGGGGGCGGCGGGCGCGCTCGAGGACGGGCTCGAGGAGCTGCGCATGCTCCCGTTCGAGGAGCTGTCGGCCGGGCTCGAGCGGACGGCGCTGGAGGCGGCGCGAGACGCCGGCAAGCGGGTCGACCTCTCCCTGCGCGGGGCGGGGGCGCAGATCGACCGCGCGGTCCTCCACGCGCTGCAGGGGCCGCTGCGCCACCTGGTGCGCAACGCCGTCGACCACGGCCTCGAGGCGCCGGCGCGGCGGCAGGCCCTGGGCAAGCCCGAGCGGGGGCGGGTCGTCGTCGAGGCGGCCGTCCGCGGCGCCCACGTCGACGTCGTCGTCACGGACGACGGCGCCGGCGTGGATCTCGAGGCCGTGCGGGCGCGCGCCCGCGCGCTCGGCCTCGAGCCCCCGGCCGGCGACGGCCAGGAGGCGGCGCTGCTCGGCCTGCTCTTCCGGCCCGGCTTCAGCACGGCCCCGAGCGTCACCGGGCTGTCGGGCCGCGGCGTCGGGCTCGACGTCGTCGCCCGCGAGGTGAGCTCGATCCACGGGCGGGTCGCCCTGCGCCACGACCCCGGGCAGGGCGTGCGGGTGACGATCTCGGCGCCCCTGACCCTGGCCACCCTCCGGGTGGTCCTCGTGACCGCCGCCGGCCAGACCTTCGCGCTCCCGGAGACCGTCGTCGAGCGGCTGGTCCGGCTGGCGCCCGGCGACCTGCGGCCGGTCGGCGGCGGGCTCATGGCCACGGTGGGCGGCGAGGCGCTGGACGTGCTGTCGCTCGCGCGCGTGCTCGACCTCCCCGACGCGCCGACGGCGCGCCCGGGCGAGCGGCGCCCGGCGGCCCTCGTGGGGGCGGGCGACCGGCGCGCGCTGGTCCTCGTCGACGCGGTCGAGGGCGAGCAGGAGGCGGTCGTCAAGGGGCTCGGGCGCCGGGTGCGCCGGCTGCGGCACGTCGTGGGCGTGACGCTCCTGGCCGACGGGCGGCTCGTCCCGATCCTCGGCGGCGCCGGGCTCGGCGAGCGCCTGCGCGCCCCCGCCGGGCGCGCGCCGGCGCCGCTGGCTGCGGCGCCGCGCCGCCCGCGCGTCGTCCTGGCCGAGGACTCGCTCACGACCCGGACCCTCGAGGAGAGCATCCTCGTCGCGGCAGGCTACGAGGTGCTGGCCGCCCCCGACGGCGAGGAGGCCTGGCGCCTCCTGCAGGAGCGCGGCGCCGACGCCCTGGTCGCCGACGTGCAGATGCCGCGCCTCGACGGGCTCGCGCTCACGCGGCGCGTGCGCGCCTCGCGCCGGCTGCGCGACCTCCCCGTCGTGCTCGTGACCGGCCTCGCCGCCGACGACGACCGGCTGCGCGGCCTGGAGGCCGGGGCGAGCGCCTACGTGGTGAAGAGCGCGTTCGACCAGCGCGAGCTGCTCACCACGCTCGAGCGGCTCACCGGAGGCCCGGCGTGACCCGCGTGCTCGTGGCCGAGGACTCGCTGACGGCCAGGACCCTGCTCGTGAGCATCCTGCGCGCGGACCCCGAGCTCGAGGTCGTCGGCGAGGCGACCAACGGCGAGGAGGCGCTGGCGCTCGTCCACGCCCTGCGGCCCGACGTCGTCTCCATGGACATCCAGATGCCCCGCATGGACGGGTTCAAGACGACGCGGCGGATCATGGCCGAGGTGCCCACGCCGATCGTGGTCGTCTCCAGCCTCGACGTGCGCGACGTGCGCTTCTCGCTCGAGGCGCTGCGGGCGGGCGCCCTGGCCGTGCTCCCGCGCCCGGCGGGACCCGGCGCCCCGACCCACGAAGAGGACCGTCGGCGGCTCGTGGCCACGATCAAGGGCATGTCGCAGGTGAAGCTCGTGCGGCGGCCGGGGCAGCACCTCCCGCCGCCCACCTCGACGGCGACGCCGGCGCCCCCGCCGCCGCCCGGTCGCCGCCTGAGCGGCGCGCGCGCCGTCGGGATCGCGGCCTCGACCGGCGGGCCGGCGGCGCTCCGGCGCGTGCTCGGGGCCTTGCCGGCCGACTACCCGGCGCCGATCTTCCTCGTGCAGCACATCGCCATCGGCTTCGCCGAGGGCCTGGCGCGCTGGCTCGACGAGGCGACCCCACTCCGCGTGGGCATGGCGGTCGACGGCGAGCCGCTCCGCCCGGGGCGCGCCTACCTGTCGCCCGACGACCGCCACCTCGGGGTGGCGAGCACGGGCCACGTCCGGCTCTCGCCCGAGCCGCCGATCGGCGGCTTCCGGCCCTCGGCCGACCACCTGCTCCGCTCGCTGGGAGAGGCCTTCGGCCGGGGCGCCCTCGGCGTCGTGCTCACGGGCATGGGGCGCGACGGCGTCGCGGGCGCGCGGGCGCTCCGCGCGGCCGGCGGGATGGTCGTGGCCCAGGACGAGGCCTCGTCGGACGTCTTCGGCATGCCGGCGGCCGTGATCGAGGCCGGCCTGGCCGACCGCGTGGTCCCGCTCGCGGCGATGGCGGCGCTGCTCGAGGAGGCCGTCCGTGCGCCGCGCTGAGCCGGTGCGGGCGCCGGACACCTCGACGTGCAGGTCGAGGGTAGGCTGGTGCCCTTGAACGCCGACATGACGGAGGTCGCCCGGATCGTCGTCCTCGCGCGCGTCGCCGCGCTCGCGGTCCCCGTCCGAGACGAGCTCGCCGGCCGGGACGACCTGGACGTGCGCGTGGCGGCGTCGGTGGACGAGGCCGCCCTGGCCGGCTCGCCGCACGTGGCCATCGTGGCCGGCGGCGACGACGGCCCCTGGTCCGTCGACACCTGCCGCCGCCTCGTCGCGGACCCCCGCTGGGCGAGCACGATCGTGACCGCCGTGGCCGCGGTGGACCCCGCCGCGGCGCACGCGGCGGGCGCCATGCACGTCGCGCGGCCGGACGACGCGACCGGGGCCGCCGCCTGGGCGGCGGCGCTGGCCCTCGCCGCCGCGCGCGCGCAGCCCCTCCTGGCGCGGGCCTTCGGCAGCTGCCCCGTCGGCCTGGCGCTCCTGGACGCCGGGCTGCGCTGCGTGCGGGTCAACGCCGCCTTCGCCCAGCTCGCCCCGGCAGGGCCCGTCGGGCACACGGGCAGGCTCCTCGGCGAGGTCCTCCCGCTGGCCGACCTCGACGCGGTCCAGGCGGCGGCGCGCGACGTCCTCGCGACGGGCGCCCCCCGTCTGGACGTGCCGGTGAGCGGCTGGAGCCCGCGCACGAAGGGGGCCGTGTGGCACGGGTCCGCGGACGTCTACGCGGTCGACCACGGCGGGGTGGCGCTCGGGCTCCTGCTGCGCGACGTCACCGCCGAGCGCGTCGCCCGGGCGGAGCTCGAGCAGGCGCTCGAGCGCGAGCGAGCGACGCGGGTCGAGGTCGAGACCTACCAGAAGCGGCTGGAGTTCGTCCATACGACCACGGGCGCGCTCTACTCCACGGCGTTCGACGCGCCCCTGCGCGCCCGGACCCTGGCGGGCCTGGTCGTGCCGAGCCTCGCCGACTGGTGCCTGGTCTTCGGCCGGCCGCGCGCCGGCGGGCCCGGGTGGCGCGCGGCGGCGCACTGGGACCCCGACCGCATGGCGCAGGCCGAGGACCTGATCGCGGGCGACGCCGTGCCCGCCTGGGCGGTCCGGCCGCTGAACCTGGGCGAGCCGGAGCTCGTGGCCGAGGTCGCGGCCGGCGCCCCGTCCGTCCCCGAGGTGGTCCAGACGCTCGGCCTGCGCTCCTACGCGGTCGTCCCGCTGCGCGCCGCGCGGGGCCCTTGCGGGGCGGCGCTGTTCGGCTTCGCCGAGTCGAACCGGCGCTACACCCCGCGCGACCTGGAGCTCCTGCTCGACCTGGCCCAGCGGGCCGCGATCGCGCTGGAGAACGCCGAGCTCTACCGCGAGACCGGCCTGGCCCTGCGCGGGCGCGACCAGCTCATCTCGATCGCGTCGCACGACGTCCGCAACCCGATCAGCGCGGCGCTCCTGCGGGTCTCCGTCATGCGCGTGGCGCTCGACCGGGGCGAGCTCCCGACGGACAAGCTGGCCGAGGGGCTGCGGCGCGTCGAGGGCAACATGCAGCAGGCGGTCGCGCTGCTCAACGACCTGCTCAACGTCACCCGGATCGCCGCGGGCCGGATCGAGCTCAAGCAGGAGCACGTCGACCTGCGCGCGCTGACGCGCGAGGTGATCGAGCGCTCGCGCGAGCTGCTCCAGGCGGCTGACTGCCCGATCACCCCCCCGCCGCCGGGCCCCCCGGTCGTGGGCTCGTGGGACCGCATGCGCCTCGAGCAGGTGCTCGCCAACCTGCTCTCGAACGCCTCGAAGTACGGGCGCGGGCGGCCGATCGAGGTGCGCCTCGAGGTCCGCGGCGGGACGGCGAGCCTGGCCGTGCAGGACCGCGGCGTCGGGATCGCGGCGGCCGAGCACGAGCGGATCTTCGAGCGCTTCGGCCGGACGGCGGACAACGAGCGCGACGACAGCCACGGCCTGGGGCTGTGGATCGTCAAGCAGGTGGTCACGGCCATGGGCGGGCGCGTGCGCGTCGAGAGCGAGCCAGGGGCCGGCGCGACCTTCCACGTCGACCTGCCGCTCGGCCCCCAGCGCGCGGACCAGGTCGTCGAGCCCTGAGGCCGCGGCTGCAAGCCCGGCCCGCTCGATCCGGTTCGAGGGGCTGAGACGTCGCGCTCCGCACGACGGCGCCGAGGGCCCCTGTCGTTCGCGACCGTTCCGCGGCCAAGCAGGGCTCGGGCGATCGTCACGACCCGCGCGCGCCCCTCTCGGCCTCGGCCCTCCGCGCCCTCGCCTCGCTCGTGCTTCCACTCCACCCGTGCCCTCGGGCGTGTCGATCACGAGGTGTCGTCACTCGCGCGAGCGCCCTCCCCCTCGGCATGAGCGCCGCCCACCGGACCGCGGCGTCCGCACGACTCAGCCGCGGGGCAAACGCCCCCCGGCAGGCGCCTCCGCTGGCGGCCAGGGCGCCGGCGGGTGCGGCGTGGCGCCGTTCCGCTGGGCCGGCGACGGCCGGCGCGCCTCGAACGCGCGCTGGGCCCGGCGACCGTGCCGCGTCAACACGCCGTAGATCCGGTCGGCGAGCCCGGGGACGACCTCCGACAGGCGGGCCAGCCACCCGCGGTAGGCGGGGATCCACACCTCGCGCTCGCGCGTGAGCAGGACGCGGTCGACGAGGCACCGGGCGACCTCGTCGGCGGAGAGGGCGCGCGGCCCCGAGAAGGCGAGGGCCGCCTCCTCGTGGCCGAGCTGCGCGTCGAGCATGGGCGTGTCGACGAGGTCCGGGCACACGACGCTCACGGCGACCCCGTGCGGCGCCAGCTCCCGCGCGGCCGCGAGCGAGTAGGCGCGCACGGCGAACTTGGAGGCGCTGTAGGCGCCGATCCCGGGCACGGGCACGAGCGCCGCGAGCGAGCCGACGTTCACCACGTGGCCGTGCCCCTGCCGGACCATGACCTCGGTGACCAGGCGCGTGCCGAGCATCAGGCCCTTGGCGTTGACGTCGACCTGCCGCTCGATCGCCTCGAGCGGGGTCTCGTGCGCGCGGCCCGGCACGAGCACGCCGGCGACGTTCAGCAGGGCGTCGATCCGCCCCCAGCGGGCTAGCGCGTCGTCGATCGCGGCGCGCCAGGCGGCGGCGTCGCGCACGTCGAGCCGGCGCGCGCCGGTCCGGTCGGCGGGCCAGCCGCGGGCGAGCTCGTGCAGCGCGCCCTCGTTGACGTCGAGCGCCAGGACACGGTCGCCGGCCTCGACCAGGAGCTCCGCCGTTCGGCGGCCGATCCCGCTCGAGGCGCCGGTCACGAGGACGACGCGGTTCACGCCGTCACCCCCGCCCGGACCGGGCGCCCGAACTCCAGCTCGCCGGCCGACCACGTCGGCCGGACACCCGGGAACATCCAGTAGGCGGTCGCCTCGGACGAGCAGATCACGTTGAAGAACTCCGGGTTCCTGGGCGAGCGCCCGGCGATCGTCCGTTCGACGATCATGGACAGGTACTGGTCGACGCTCCCCTCGAGCGTGTTGCCGTTGAGGATCACCTCCACGCCGGTGCGCCGGGCGAGGCGGCGCAGGCCAGGGATCGCCGAGTTCAGCGGCGCGTAGGAGTCCGGGCACACCCCGTTCTCGCTCGTCACCAGGAGCCCATCGGACGTGTGCACCACGAACGAGTGGTTGCCCTCGGTGTGCCCGGGCGTGCGGACCAGCGCCACGCCCTCGCCCAGGCGCACGTCCCCGTCGACCAGGAGCAGCCGCTCCGGATCGACGCCCTCGCAGCCGTCCGGGCAGTACCACTGCGCCTGCGGCGGCAGGAGCCCGAGCGCGCTGGCCCACTCCTGCCGGGAGACGATCAGCTTCGCCCGCGGGAAGTAGGCCGGCTCGTCGCGCGTGCCCAGCCAGCGCCGCAGGTCCTGCGTGTGGAGGTGGTCGAACGAGATGTAGTCCACGTCCTCCGGCAGGAGGCCCGTGCGCGCGAGCGCCTCCTCCACGGTGCCGTGCACCGGCGCCAGCAGGCGCTCACCCACCCGCCCCAGCCGCCGCGCCCGCTGGCCCAGGTGCTCGAAGAAGGGCGTCCGCTTGTTCCTGGCGTGGTCCGACGGCCCGATCAGCAGCGTCTTGACGCCGGCCTCGCTCCGGAGCTGCACGATGATCAGCCGGTTGAGCAGGTGCACGAGCGGGCTCGGCGACGAGGCCGCGCCGGAGAAGGCGTACTTGGTCGGGTACGGCACCGAGATGAGCGGGAAGGTGCGGTAGTAGAGGACCTGCGGCCCCGCGAGCATCTCCTCGCGGAAGGCGTGCGCGCGGCGGACGAGCTCCTTCTGGCGGTCCCGCGGGGCGAGCGCGGCGCGGGCCGCGTCGAAGTGCCGGAGCGGGCGCAGAACGGGGTCGCCGACGGCTTCGATCGTGGACATGGGGCCTCCCGGCTGGGCTGCATGGTAGCGCGTGGCGCCGGGCGCAGCCCGCCCGCGCCGGCCGTTACCCTGGGGCTCCGGGGCACCATGATTCCTCGCCTCGCGCGCGATGGGCCTCGCGCGCGCCTCGGCCCTCGGCCGGCCGGGTCAGGCGCTCAACGCCTCCGGCCCCAGACGCGTGCGCAGCCGGTCGACCACCTCCCGGACGGCCTGGACGCTCGCCGCCGCGAAGCCGGGCACGCTCGCCCCGTGCCGCTCCTGCGGCCGCAGCCGGAAGCCCAGGCCCGCGACCCCGGCTCGCGCTCGCGCGAGCGGCTCCACCCCGCCCCTTCGCTGGTCGGGGAGCCGTGGCCCCGGCTGCACCACGGCGCCGCGCGGGTCGAGGAACACGAGGCCCTCGCGCGTCCGGCGGAGCTGGTAGCCGCCCTCGTGGACGAGGCGATGATGGGCCCAGCACAGCAAGGTCAAGTTGGCCCGGTCCGTCTTGCCGCCCCGCGCCCAGTGCTCGATGTGGTGCGCGTCGAGGAACTCGCGGTTCGTGCACCCCGGGAACGTGCACCCGCCGTCGCGGATCAAGAGCGCCCGCAGGAGGCGGGTCGTCACGCGACGCCGCTTGCGCCCGACGTCCAGCGGGGTGTCACCCTGCATGAGGACGGGCGTCGTCGCGCCGTCGCACGTCAGGCGGCGCGCCGTCTCGGGCGAGATCGGCGCCCCGTTGCCCAGCTCGCACCACGCCCCCGGGGGCCGCGGGCCCTGCTCGCGCAGCACCCGCTCGTCGACGACCACCAGCACGTCGAACCGCTGCCGCACCGACGCCTGGGCCTCGGCCGTGGCGGCCAGGGCGCCGAGCGCCACGAGCGCGTCGGCGTCGCTCATGTCGCTCCGACCCGCCGCGCCCTGAGCCCGCGCCTTGACGGCCCGGATCGCCCGTCGGAGCGCCTCGCCCTGCTCCGGGCGGAGGTGCAGGCGCAGGAGCTCGAGGCCGGTGTCGTCGAAGCGCTCGAAGGCCAGCTTGACGTCCTCCTCGGCGAGCTCCCCCGTGTCGGCGGCGGCCCGCAGGCGGATGAACCGCACGACCCGCTCGAGCTTCGCGCCCGACGTGCGGCGCGCCAGCTCGCGCAGGTCGCCCTCGAGCCCGGGCCGCGCGACCCGCACGAGCGCGCGCACCTGCGAGTAGCTCAGCAGGCCGCGGCCGAAGTCCTCGTCGATCTCCGGCAGCTCGCCCAGGCGTCGGGCCACCCGCACCTTGTCGCGCGCCGTGCGCTCGCCCTCGCCCGTCTTCCACGAGAGCCACGCCGCGCAGGACGCCGCCCCGTCCCTGCGCCAGCCCGCCTCCTGGTCGAACTGGCGCAGCTCGGTCAGGAGGGCGTGCTCGATCACGCTGCGCTGCGCCGCCAGCTCGATGATGCGCTCGCCGCGCGGGTCGAACGAGGGCGGGCTGAGCCGTCGGGCGCTCGTCGCCGCCGCGTCGTCCGTCGCCGCCGCGTCGTCCGCCCCCGGCGGATCGGCGGGAGCCGGCTGTCCTTCGTCCCTCATGCGCACCTCATTGGTTCGTGAACTGTTCGCCTCGACCGCGCAAGATAGCTCGCGGGTCCGACACCCCCGGACGCGCCGCCTTCGGCCAGTCGACCGTGCGCCAGGCGCGCGTCGGCGACGATCGAGGAGCGCCCGCGTCGGATCCCTCCGCCGGGGGTGTCCGGGTCGTGCCCGGTCAACGCTCGCCACGGCTCCGCGGAGCCGCCGTCCGCTCTCGTGGCGCCCGGCCTGCGGCGTGCTCTTCGCCGGAACCTGGGCGCAGGTGCGTCAGCGATCGGAGGGGTCGGATCGGGCCGCCGGGCCGTCGCCGCGGGCGCGCCGCGGCTCCTCGGAGCCGCGCGGGCCGAGGCGCCGCAAGCACCTGGCGAGGGCGAGGAAGAGCGGCGCCGGGTCGGCGTCCTCGGGGAGGCCTGAGACCTGCCCGTCGCCCACCTCGAGGAGCAGCCACTCGCCGTCCGCCCGGCGGGCCAGGTCGACGGCGAGGAAGGGAGACCCGAGGCCGCGCAGCGACGGGAGGAAGGAGGCGATCGGCGGCGGCGGCACCCGCGCCGCCGTGCCCTCCCAGTAGGGGAGGACGTGCACGGGCGCCCCCTCGAGCAGGAACGCGCGCGCCTCGACGGAGATGGGCATGCCGCTGCGCGGGTGTTCTCCCACGCGCTCGAGCGGCACGAACTCCCGCAGGACGAGGCCGCCCTCGAGGTCCGCGCCGCGCTCGGCGAGGAACCGCCGGACGACCCGCTCGAGGGCCGCGGCGTCGTCCGCGCGCGGCACGAAGCAGGCCGCCTCCCAGAGGTGCTTCTCCGACTTGACGAAGTCCTTCACGATGAGCGCGGCGTCACCGAAGGCCCGCACCGCCTCGACCGCGCGCGCCAGCAGCGGCTCGCCCTCGACCCAGACGGAGCGCGGGGTGAAGGCGGCGAGCTGCGGGTACCAGCGAGGTAGATGGTGGCCGGTCGCATAGGCCGAGGGCGAGGTGAGCGGGGAGAGCCCCCGCGCGACGAGGCCGGCGTGCAGGGCGGCGTAGCGCGCGGCGCGGAGCATCCACCCCCGGTAGGCCACCGGTCCGGGGCCGCGCGGCGCGTGGCGCAGCGCCAGGTCGACCTCGCCGCGGGCGGCGGCGTCGTGGTCCACGACTCCTACGGGCAGCCCGACCGCTCGGGCGGCCGCGACCTCGTGCGCGAACGCGGCGTCGGGCTGCTCCGGCCGGTCCGGGTCGCAGGGGAAGACGACCGTCACGGCTCGCCCGCCCGCGCCGAGTCGACGGCGGTCTGCACGGCGGCGAGGACGCGGTCGTAGGCGGCGCCGAGCGCGTCGTCGTCGTCGCCGCCGGCGGCGAACAGCTCGTCGGGGGCGAGCGCCGGCCCGACGACGACGCGCACCGGCCAGGGGACGAGCGGGAGGAAGAACACCGGGAGGAAGTTGCTCCAGACGAGGGCGGCGCCGGCGGCGGCGAGCGGACCGGCGCGCGGCGCGAGCAGGGCCACGATCGCCGCCAGGCCGGCGAGCCAGGGGAGCGTGACCGGCAGCCGCTTGATCCCGAGGCCGCGCGGGAGGAGGCTCAGCCAGGGCAGGAGGCCGGAGCGCCAGAGGATCGGCTGCGTGTGGTGCGTGCCCCAGATCCCCACGGGCACGATCGGCACGCCGGCCGCGCGCGCCAGGCGCAGGAAGCCGCGCCGGCCGGCGAAGTCGACGCGCCTCGCCTGCCAGAGCGGGCGGAAGGCCTCGTGATCGCCGCCGGGGAAGATCAGGACGGGCAGCCCGCACGCGAGCGCCTGCCGGGCGTGCTCGTAGGTCGACGGGACCGCGCCCAGCGCGCGCAGGAGCCAGGCCACGCCGGGGACGTGGAACGCGACCGGATGCGCCAAGCCCGCGAGCCGGGGGTCGGGGTCGTGGGCGAGGGCGAGGTGCGCGAGGCACAGCACGTCGACCACCCCGCCGCCGGAGTGGTTGGCGACCAGCAGGCAGGCGCGGTCGCGCGGCACGCGGTCCCAGCCCCTCGCCGCGGGGCGGAACAGGAGCCGCGTGAGCGGCCCGAGGGCCCGCACGAAGCGGCGCGCGCCGGGCGTCGACCGCCCGGGGGTTCCCACCCGCGCGCGGGCGCCGAGCCAGGCGATCGGGGAGCGCGCGGCCGGTCTCGTCACGCGTGAGCGATGCTAACCCGCGGCGGACTGGCGCGGGCGCCGACGCGCGACCAGACTCCGCGCATGGCCGCTTCGGAGCGGGTCCACGCCGGAGTGCACGCGGTCGTGCGCCACGCGATCCGCCGCGGCTGGCTCACGGGCGAGCAGCTCCGCGAGGCGCTGCTCCTGCAGGAGCAGCTCCGCGCCGCGGGGCGCCCGGCGGAGCTCTTGCCGCTCCTGCGCGGGCGCCACCTCCGCCCCGAGCACGTCCCCGAGCTGACGCGGGTCTACCGGGAGGCGGTCGGGCCGCAGCAGGGGGAGACGCTGCCGCTCCCGGCGCGCGACGTCCCGCGCGAGCTCCTCGACCGCTCGAGCGAGCTCCTGCGCCGGCCGCGCGAGGAGGACCCGCCGCGCGTGAGGGACTTCCTGCGCGCCAGCGGCGAGGGCGCGCCGGCGCCGACGGGGAGCTTCTCCGCGCCGACGCGCGTGGGCAACTACCGGGTCGTGCGCGAGCTGGCGCGGGGCGGGATGGGCGTCGTCTACCACGCGCACAGCGTGGCGCTCGACCGGCCGGTGGCGCTGAAGGTCATGCGCCACGCGCTCGCGCCCGACCCCGAGGACGTGGAGCGCTTTCTGATCGAGGCGCGCGCGGCGGCGCGCCTGCGACACCCGGGGATCGTCGGCGTCCACGAGGTGGGTCAGGACGAGGGGCGGTGGTTCATCGCCATGGACCTCGTCGAGGGCGAGTCGCTCAAGGCGCGCGTCCAGCGCGACGGTCCGTTGCCTGGGCGCGAGGCGGCGCGCATCGCGCTCGGGCTGGCCCGCGCGCTGGCCTACGCGCACGGGCGCTCGATCCTGCACCGCGACGTCAAGCCCGCCAACGTCCTCCTCGCCCCCGACGGCGCCCCGCTCCTCACCGACTTCGGCCTGGCCAAGGACGTCGCGCGCGAAGACCGCGGCCTCACGGCCACCGGCGTGGCCGTCGGGACGCCGGCCTACATGCCGCCCGAGCAGGCGCTGGGCGACCTGCCGCGGATCGACCGGCGCGCCGACGTCTACGGCCTCGGCGCCACCCTCTATGAGATGCTCGCCGGCCGGGCCCCCTTCCGCGGGCCGACCGCCCTGGCGGTGCTCGAGGACGTGGTGCGGCGCGCCCCCGAGCGGCCGTCGGCGGCGCGTCCCGGGATCGACCAGGACCTGGAGACGATCTGCCTCACGTGCCTGGAGAAGGAGCCCGAGCGCCGCTACGCCGACGCGGCGGCGCTCGCGGCCGACCTCGAGGCCTACCTCGAGCACCGGCCGATCAGCGCCCGGCCCGTGGGGCCGCTCGGCCGCGCGCTGGGCGCGCGCGCGTCGCGGGCGCCCTCGCGGCGGCGGGCTCGTCGCTCGTCAGGGCCGTCGCGAGGCTGGGCCTGGCAGGCGGGGCTCGAGCGCGCCCGCGCCGGGGAGATCGCCCGCCGGCGCCTGGCGCTCGAGGCGGCCTCGCCGCCGTGGAGGGCGGCCCGGCGCGACCGCCGTCGACGCCGCCGCGCGCGGGGGGGCGGAGGTCGCGAGCGGGTCCCTGGGCGCGAGCTCGGGCCGTCGCGCGGGACCTCCGCGGCGTGGTCGCGGCGGCTTCCGCAGCAGCGGCGACGCCCGACGCGGCGGAGCGGGCGGCGGGCGCGGAGGACCTCGCCAGGCTCGCCGCGGCGGTCGAGGCCCTGGGAGGCGGCGCGGCCCGCTCACCGCGGCGCACGAGGAGGCCACGCGCGGCCGAGCGGCTGACCCGGCGCGCCTTGCGCAGCGCGGCGGGGCGCCAGCCGTCGTTCGCCGAGCAGATGGCCCTGGCACAGGCGCGCGCACGCTCGGCACGCCTGCGGGCCGCCAGCGGCCTGCGAGCTGGCCCGGGCCGGCGCGGCGCGGCCCGCGGGCGCGCTCGGGCCTGAGCGCGTCTACGACCGGCGCGACCCGGCGGCGCGCGCCCTCTGCGAACCGGCGGGCCACGTGCAACCACGAGGCCGTGGCGCGGGCGCTCAGGCGGCTGGGGCGCAGCCCGTCGGCGGCCCGCTGCTGCGCGCTCGAGCAGGCGCGCGCCGACTGGCCCTACGCGGCGACGCCGAGGCGCGTCGAGCGCCGCGCCCGCGCGCATCGCCTAAGGAGCTGGGCGACAGGAGCCCGGGCGGCCCTGGCCGACACGACGCGCCGTCGCGCTCGACCCCGGGCGGGCGGCCGCGTCTGGGTGGTCGGGCGCGCGCGCGCCAGGAGCGAGGCCACGACCGCGAGGGGCGCCCTGGCCGACGGCGGCACGCCCGTGACGCTCGCCCCGACCATCCGGAGGCCTGGCTGGCGCTCGCCGGCGCCCTACGCGCGAACCGGGACGCCTCCGGCCCGCGCTCCGAGGCCCCTCGACCGGGCCGTGGCGCGCTGTGGCCCCGCAGGCGCCTGGGCGCGGCGGTCGCGCGGCCAGGCCCGCCTCGCCGCGGGCGACGTCGCCGGCGCGCGCGCGGACGCCGACGAGGCCGTGCGCCTCGCGCCGCGAGAGCCGGGGGTGCGGATCGGCAGGGCGATCGTCCGCGAAGCGCTGGGCGACCTGACCGGCGCGCTCGAGGACCTCGACGCGGCGCTCGAGGTCGACCCCGAGCATGCGGGCGCCCTGTCGCATCGCGGGGCGATCCGGCTGCGCATGGGGCGGCCCGAGGAGGCCTTCGCCGACCTGACGCGGGCGATCGAGCTCGCCCCGGGGAAGCGCCTCGTCGCCGCCGCGGCGCTCGCCACGCGGGCCCTGCTCAAGCGCGACCGCGGCGACCTCGAGGGCGCCTTGCTCGACGTCGAGGCGGCCCTGCGCCTCGATCCGAAGCTGGCCCGCCCCTACCTCGTCCGGGCCAGCGTGCGCGTGGCGCGGCAGGACCTCGCCGGGGCGCGCGACGACCTCGACCGCGCCCTGCGCCACGACCCCGACGACGCCGACGCGCTGGCCAACCGCGGCTCGCTCCGGGCGCACACGGGCGACCTCCCCGGGGCGCTCGCCGACCTCGACCGCGCCGTCGAGCTCCAGCCGCGCTCGGTCGTGGCCCGGGTCCTGCGCGGCAACGTGCGCCTCCTCCGCGAGGACCTCGACGGCGCGCGCGCGGACCTCGAGGAGGCCACGCGGCTGGAGGCGCGCTCGCCCGAGGCCTGGCGGCTCCTGGCCGACCTCCACGGCCGGCGCGGCGACGCGGCGGCGCGCGCGCGCTGCCACCTGGCTTTGGGCGCGCGCAGCTCACGCGCGCGACGACGACGCCGCCGTGATCGAGCTGGTCGAGGAGCGCCTGCAGCGGCGCGACTGGGCGGGCGCCGAGCGCCAGCTCGACCACGCCCTCGGCCGCGGCGACACGGCGCGCCTGCGCGTGCTGCGCGGCAAGGCGCGGCTGGCGCAGGCCCGGCACGCCGCGGCGCGGGAGGACTTCGACCGCGCCGCGGCGCTCGATCCGGGCGACGCCGACGCCTGGGTGGGCCGCTCCCTCGCGCGCCGGCTGGCGGGCGACCCGGCCGGCGGCGACGAGGACCTCGCCACCGCCGCCGCGACCCGCCCCGAGCCGGCGTCGCTGTGGGAGCTGCGCGCCGAGTGGCGCCTCGAGCTCGGGGACCCCCGCGGCGGCCTCGACGACGTCGACCGAGGCCTGGCGCTCTGCGGCGCCCGCCCCCGGCCGCGGCTGCACCTCGTGCGCGGCGCGGCCCTGCAGCTCGTCGGGGAGGTGGAGCAGGCCATGCGCGAGTACGAGCGCTTCCTGGCCCTGACCCCCGAGGCGCCCGAGGCCGGGCAGGTGCGCGAGCTCCTGCGCCAGTTCCGCGAGGCGAACCCGGCGCGCTGAAGCGCGCGAGCGGTCAGGCGCCCGGCGCGGTCGTCCCCGAGGCCGGCCGGTGGTCTTGGCGCCAGGACCCCGCGCCGTCGCCGTCGGCGCCGAGCGCGCCGACCGTGGCCACGGCGGGCTGGCCGAGGGTCGCCGCCGGGTCCTCGAGGAGGCCGCGCAGCAGCTCGAGCGACCGGTGCGCGTAGAGCCCGTCGGTCACGCGCTCGTCCATGGTGAAGCGCAGGGTGGCCTTGCCCTCGTGCGCCCGGCCGACCACGCAGAAGAGCGACCCCGTGCCGTGCTCGTAGAGGTGGTGATAGCAGGGGGACATCTTCAGGCTGCCCAGGTTCGCCACGAACATGCTCGTGTAGAGCGGGTCGCCGTCGATGAACCCGCGCGGCGCGAGGCCCAGGGCGTCGAGCCAGCGGAACAGGCTGTAGAAGATGCGCCGCAGGAACACCGGGAGCTTCACGAGCAGGCGCAGCTCGCGCTCGGTGCTGCTCTCGCGCCCCGAGCGCTCCGCCCGGACGTCGCCGCGCACGCCGGTGACGACCTCGGCGAAGCTCAGCCCGTCGACGCGGCGCTTGAGCGTCTTGAGCGGGGCGCCGTCGTCGAGCCGCTCCTTGGCCGCGAACGAGAACCACACACCGTCGCGCTGCCACAGCCGGCCGCCGGCGACGAAGCGGTTGAGCTCGGGCCGCGCCTGGAGGACGCGCCCCGCCGCCCAGAGCACGAGGTGGAACAGCGTCGCCCGCGCCTCGGGGTGCGCGCGGTTCCAGTCGTCGAGGAACGGCTGCGTGCGCGCGAGGTCGACCTCGAGGTCGAAGTAGACGGCGGCCTCGTTGCGGCCCGGCATGATCAGCGGCATGGCCTGGCGGTAGGGCGCCGCGTCCGTGACGAGCGTCCCGTCGGGTCGGCGATTCCACATGCCCCGAGGGTACCCCTGGTCTGCTCGCCGTGGCGAGCCGTCGCGTCGGTCCGTGCGCAAGCCCTGCGACAGGAAGAGCCTCGGAGCGCGATGGCGGGTCGGCCGGGGGGCTCCGTAGAGGGGGAGCGAACCGTCGACGGAGCACCGACATGCAGGACGCGAGACCCAGGCGAGCCCGGCGGATCACCGACCTCGAGCGCTGCCCGTTCTGCCATGACGACGTGCGGCTCGACCGGCCGGGCTCGTGGGTCGCCTGCCAGGGCTGCCTGGCACGCCACCACGCGGGTTGCTGGACGGAGGCGCGCCGCTGCGCCGCGTGCCGGGCGGACGGGGCGCTCGCGCGGGGCGGCGGGCGCCGGCCCGCGGTCGTCGCCCTCGCGACCGGGGTCCTCCTGGGGCTCGTCGGCGGCGTCGGGCTCTCGCGCGTGCCGGTCGAGCGGCTCAGGGCGTCGTCGACGGCGGCGGAGGTGACGGCGGTGGTGGTGACGCCGGCGGCGACACGGCCGACGGCCGTCGCGGCGGTCGCGCCCGAGCGCGTGCCCGAATGGGTCCTCGAGCGGCTCGGCTTCTTGGCCAGCGAGGGGCGGCGCCGGGACGCCGAAGCCCTGATCGAGCGGCTGGCGCTCCGGAGCGAGACCCGGGCGGAGCTGCGCCGGAGCTTCGAGCAGGCGCTCACGGCGGTCGAGGCGGATCGACGCCGACGGGCCGGGAGGGACTGGTGCGGCCCGGTCCTCGATCTGGGCGCAGCGCTGGCCACGCCGCCGTCCGTCGTGAGCTTCCCGCTCGCGCGCCACACGCCGCGCTGATCGCGCCCGATCCCTGGCGCCTTGACCGCGCGGGCGTACGCTGGACGACATGAGGTCCCCCGCGCCCGCGCGCGGGCGGGCCCGCGCGCCGGGGGACGACGCGGAGGTCCGCCCGCTGCTCGAGTCCGTCGCCGCCGCCCGCGAGGTTGGGCTGCGCTGGGTGAGCGACGCCGCGCCCGGGATCCGCCGGCGGCGGGCCGGCCGCGGCTTCGTCTTCGTGACCCCCGACGGCCGCCGCGTGGCCGACGCCGACACGCTCGCCCGGATCCGCGCCCTCGCGATCCCGCCCGCCTGGACGGAGGTGTGGGTCTGCCTCGTGGCGCACGGCCACGTCCAGGCGACCGGACGCGACGCGGCCGGGCGAAAGCAGTACCGCTACCACGCGCGCTGGCGGGCCGTGCGCTCGCGCACCAAGTACCGCGAGCTGATCGCCTTCGCCCGCGGCCTGCCAGCCCTGCGGCGGCGCGTCGACCGCGACCTCACCCGGCCCGCCCTGGACCGGCCGCGGGTCCTGGCGGCGGCGGTCTCGCTTCTCGACAGAGGGCTGCTCCGCGTCGGCAACGACGAGTACACCCGGCGCAACCGCTCCTACGGGCTGACCACGCTCCGGGCGCACCACGCGCAGGTGCAGGGGAGCACGATCCGCCTGCGCTTCCGCGGCAAGAGCGGGGTCCAGCGTGACGTGGCCGTCGACGACCCGCGCCTGGCGCGCGTCGTGCGTCGCTGCAAGGACCTCCCCGGCGGCGAGCTGTTCCAGTGGGTCGACGGCGACGGCGTCGCGCGCGACGTCGGCTCGGGCGACGTGAACGACTACCTGCGCGAGGTCACCGGCCAGGAGGTCACGGCCAAGGACTTCCGCACCTGGGGCGGCACGTTGATCTGCGCCGTGACCCTCGCGCGTCTCGGCCGTCCGCGCACGAAGCGCGAGCTGAAGCGCAACGTGTGTCGCGCGGTCGAGGTCGCCGCCCGGCATCTCGGCAACCGCCCGGCCACCTGCCGCGGCTTCTACGTGCACCCGGCGGTGCTCGAGGCATACGAGGACGGCCGCCTGGCGCAGTACCTGCGCCGGACGCCGCTGCGCGAGCGCCCAACCCCGACGCGCGGCCTCAGCCGCGAGGAGCAGCAGGTGCTCGCCCTGCTCGAGGCCCACGAGGCGCGGGCGACGCGGGCGCTGGCGGCGCGAGCCTGAACCAGGACGGAGGTGGCGACGTGGACGCACACAGGACGATCACCGAGCAGGACGCGCGCTTCCTCGCGGTCGTCCAGCTCACGCTGGCGCTCGGCGTCGTGCTCTACCTGGGCCTCGTCTTCGTCGTGGCCCAGTCGACCCAGGCCCAGGAGGCGCGGCCGGACCCGGTGCAGGTCCGACTCCTGGCCCTCCTGAGCGCGGCGCATGCCGTCGCCGCCGTGACCGCCTGGACGACCGGGGTGGTCGCCTACCGGTGGACGCTCGTCAGACCGAGCGGAGCGCGGCCGGGGGCGCGCCTGCGCCTGGCCGCGATCCTGCGGCTGACCCTGTTCGAGGGCGCGGCCCTCTTCGGCCTGACGGTGTGCCTGCTCGCCGCCGGCGCCGGCGCGCTCGCCAGGACGCCGCTCCTGTGGCTCAACGCGCTCTCGGTGGTCCCGCTTCTCGTCCTGGTCGTCGCGACCTGGCCGAGCCGCGCGCGGCTCGAGCGGGCCGTCGCCCCGCGCCGCGCGCGCGCGAGGGTCCCCTGAGCGACGCCGACCGCACGGCTGACCGAGCGCCCGCGCTCGGGCACGACCGGATCGGCCGACGGACGCGCTCGCCGAGGCGAGGAGAGCGCAGCGCCTGGGGGGTGGTGCACCTGGGTCCCGCCCGGCAGCCGAGGTGGGGAGTGCGGCCGGCGCGTCCTGTCGGGTCGACGTGCTCCCGCTCGGAGGTCGCGGTCCTGGTCGTCACGACCAGCCGAGAGCCCCGTGCGGCTCGAGCGGGCCTCCTCGCACCGCCCGCGCGCGCGTGGGGCGCGTCTGACCGACGACGCTGACCGACGACGCGCTCCGCAGAGCGAGCGAGGTGACTTCTCTTCCCCGGCGCTCGGGCAGGGACGGGCTGGACAGGCGACGGACGCTCGCGCGAAGGACGCTCGCGCAGGCGAACGGAGCTGAAGCTGCCTGGGGGGCGCCTGCGCTGACCGCGAGCGAGCCTGCGCCGCTTGCGCCCCTGCCTGCCGGCTGCCGGCAGCACACCGGCTCCCGTGTCTGGAGGCTGCGGCGCACGGGGGCCCTCGCGCCGCGCCGCGCTCACGAGGGCCCCCCTTTCCTGCCTGCGACGCTCTCTCAGCAGACCTCGCCCCGCCCCTCGGGCTCAGGGCTGGTGTCGCGACCTCGCAGGGGCCGGCGGACGCTCACCCGCCCCATCCCGCCACGCCGGCTCAGGGCTGGTGTCGCGACCTCGCACGGGGCCGGCGGACGCTCAGCCGCGGACGCTCAGCCGCCCCGTCCCACCACACGGGCTCAGGGCCGGTGTCGCGACCTCGAGCGAGGCCGGCGGACCAGCCGACGTCGCCTCGCCGCTCGAGTTCGAAGCTGATATCGCGACGTCGCTCGCTCAGCCGACCTCGCCTCGTCGCTCGGGTTCAGGCTGGACCGGCTGCGCCGCCGCCGGGCGCTCCTCGCGCTCGCCGGGAGCTGGCTCCTCCTCGTCGAGCGCCACCCGCCGCAGGTCGGCCATGGGCGGGCCCGAGATCACCTTGCCCTCCGCGTCGAAGCGGCCGCCGTGGCAGGGGCAGTCCCAGGTCCGGTCGTCCTGGTTCCACTGCACGATGCAGCCCGAGTGCGTGCACTTGGGCGACATGGCGTGCAGCTTGCCGGTGGGGTCGCGGTAGAGGGCCAGCTTCTTGCCGCCGACGCGCGCCAGCTTCCCGTCGCCGGGCGGCAGGCCCGCGCCGCGGTCCGACGGTGCGGGGGCCAGGCGGTCGGCCACCCACCGATAGGCGTTGCTGGCGTTCTCCGCCACGAAGCGCCGCGCCGACGCGATCGGCTTCACGCGGCTCGGCGAGTAGAGCTCGGCCCAGCCGTTGTCGTGGCCCTGGATCAGGTCGGACAGGAGCTGCGCCCCGACCGTGCCGTAGGTCAACCCGGTGCCCGAGTAACCGGTCGAGACCCACACGTGCTGGGCGCCGGGGAGCCGCCCGATGAACGGCAGGCCGTCGACGCTCTCGAAGAGGATCGCCGACCAGCGGCGCTCGATGGCGCGCACCGAGAAGCGCGTGCGGGCGAACTCGGCCAGACGCGTGTAGCAGGCGGCCGTGTCCGGCTCGTGGCCGTGCTTCGTGTCGGCGCCGCCGATCACGAGCAGGTCCGGCCGCGCCGGCGAGACCGCGCGCACGTAGTGGTAGGGCTCGGCCGTGTCGAAGTAGAGCCCCAGCGGGGGAGGGTCGTCGACGCGCGCGACGATGATGTAGGACGTCAGCGGCTCGAGCCGCGTGTGCAGGCTGACGAGCAGCCCGATCGGCGAGTGGGTCGCGAGGACGACCTCCTGCGCGGTCACCGTGGCGCCGGTCGAGGTGCGCAGGCGGCAGGGCCGCCCGTCGTCCCAGCGCGTCACGCGCGTGCGCTCGAAGACGTGACCGGCGCCCGACGACACGACGGCGGCGGCCAGCCCCTCGAGGTACCTGAGCGGGTGGAACACGGCCTGCTCCTCGAAGCGCAGGGCGGCCACGGCGAGCGACGAGAACGGCAGCCCGTCCTGGCGGTGCACGAGGACGCCAGCCTCGCCGTAGCGCCGCGCCTCGTCGTCGAGGTGCGGCACGTGGGCCGGCGTCTCCGCCCAGCGGAAGGCCGGCACGCGCTGGAACTCGGCGTCGACCCCCAGCCCGGCGCACAGGCCGCCGATCGTGTCGATCGCGCCGCGGCACGACTCGACGGCCCGGCGCGCGCCCTCCTCGCCGAAGCGGCTGGCGAGCGTCGCCAGCGGCTGGTCGAGCGCGACCGTGAGGTGCGCCGACGTGCCGCCCGTCGTGCCGTCGCCGATCCGCCGGGCCTCGAGCACCGCCACCGTCTTGCCCGCCCGCGCGAGCAGCAGGGCGGTCGTCAGCCCCGTGATCCCGCCCCCCACGATCGCCACGTCGACGTCGAGGTCGCGCTCGAGCCGCGGGTGACCCGCGGACGCGACCCCGTCCCTCCAGACGCTCTCCTGCATGCCGCCCTCGCGCCCCCCCGGGGACCCTTCGAGGCACGTGTCCGAGGCACGTGGCCGCGAGCGCGCGCGGCGCGCCGCGGCTCCACCTGCTCCAGCCTAGCGCGCCGCCGCGGGGCGTCGACCGACGCGTCCCCGCCCAACGACGCGGCGGGCCGGGCGTAGGGGAGGGAGAGGGGGAGCGAGGGGGCCGGCGCGTGCTGCCGTCGGACCGGGCGCGCCTCTACCACCACGTCTACGCCGACCGCGCCGAGGCCGGGCGGGTCCTCGGCGAGCACCTGGCCCGGGCGCTCGGCGCGCGGCGCGACGACGTGCTCGTGCTCGCGCTGCCGCGCGGCGGCGTGCCCGTCGCCGCCGAGGTCGCCCTGGCGCTCGACGCGCCGCTCGACCTGCTCCTCGTGCGCAAGCTGGGGGTGCCCGGCCACGAGGAGCTGGCGCTGGGCGCGCTCGCCAGCGGCGGGGTGCGGGTCCTCAATCAGGACGTCGTCGGGGGGCTCGGGATCTCGCCCGCGACCATCGAGGAGGTGGCCCGCCGCGAGGAGGCCGAGCTCGAGCGGCGCGCGCGCGCCTACCGCGGCGACCGCCCGCCGCCGCGGGTCCGGGGGCGCCGCGTCGTCCTCGTCGACGACGGCCTGGCGACGGGGGCCACCATGCGCGCGGCGGCGGCCGCCGTCCGGCACGGCGGCCCGGCGCGCGTGGTCGTCGCCGTGCCGGTGGCCCCGGCCGACACGGCCGAGGCGCTCGCGCGCGAGGTCGACGAGGTCGTCTGCCCGGCGACCCCGGCGCCCTTCTTCGGCGTCGGGCAGTGGTACGTCGACTTCGGCCAGACCACCGACGACGAGGTGCGCGAGCTCCTGGCGCGCGCCTGGCGGCGCCAGCCCGAGGTGACGTCGTGATCCGCCGGGGGACGCTGCGCCGCGAGGGCCGGAGCGTCGAGGCGCTGGCGCGCGCGCTGGGGCCGGCCGCCCTGCCGCTCGATCACGCCTCCGACTGGGACCCGCTCCTCGAGCGCGTGGGCGAGGCGCGCGTCGTGCTCCTCGGCGAGGCGACGCACGGCACGCGCGAGTTCTACGCCCTGCGCGCCGGCCTCACCCGCCGGCTGATCGAGGAGAAGGGCTTCACGGTGGTCGCCGTCGAGGCCGACTGGCCCGACGCCTACCGGGTCAACCGCTGGGTGCGCGGCGCGGGGCGCGACCGCGGGGCGGTCGACGCCCTGGGCGACTTCCGCCGCTTCCCCCTGTGGATGTGGCGCAACACCGAGGTCGTGGCCTTCCTCGAGTGGCTCCGCGGCCACAACGACCGGCGCCCCGCCGCCGAGCGCGCCGGCTTCTACGGCCTCGACCTCTACGGGCTGCACGCGTCGATCGAGGCGGTGATCGCCTACCTGGAGCGCGTCGACCCCGGGGCGGCCGAGCGGGCGCGCCGCCGCTACGGCTGCCTCGATCACGCGGGCGACGAGCCGCAGGAGTACGGCTGGAGCGTGAGCCTGCGCCTGCGGCGGGCCTGCCGCGACCAGGTGGTCGAGCAGCTCGTCGAGCTGCGGCGCGAGGCGGCGCGCTACCTGGCGCGCGACGGCCTCGTGGCCGAGGACGAGCACTTCTTCGCCCAGGAGAGCGCGCGCCTGATCGTCAGCGCCGAGGAGTACTACCGCGAGATGTTCGGCCGCCGGGTCAACACCTGGAACCTGCGCGACCGCCACATGCACGACGCGCTCGTGGCCCTGCTCGAGCACCTCTCGCGCCGCGGCCCGCCGGTGAAGGCGGTGGTGTGGGCGCACAACTCGCACGTCGGCGACGCCCGGGCGACCGAGCAGCACGACCAGGGGGAGCTCGACCTGGGGCAGCTCGCGCGCGAGCGCTGGGGCGACGGCGCGGCGCTGATCGGCCTCACCACCTACGAGGGCGAGGTCACGGCGGCGTCGTCGTGGGGCGGCGAGCTCGAGCGCAAGCGGGTGCGCCCCGCCCTGCACGGCAGCGTGGAGCAGGTCCTGCACGCGGTCGGCCGCGAGCGCCTCCTCGTGCCGCTCGACGACCCGCGCGCGCGCGAGGCGCTCGACGAGCCACGGCTCGAGCGGGCGATCGGCGTGATCTACCTGCCCGGCGCCGAGCGGCTCAGCCACTACCTGCGCTGCCACGTCCCCGAGCAGTTCGACGCGCTGGTGCACGTCGACCGGACGACGGCGCTCGAGCCGCTCGACCGCACGTCGCGCTGGGACACGGGCGAGCCGGAGGCCTACCCCACGGGCCTGTGACGCGCCCGCCCCGGAGGAAGACCCCGAGAGGAAGGTATGGACCGACGCACGATCGACCGTCGCGACGTGTGGCTCCCCGCCGGCGGCGCCACCCTCGACGCCACCCTGGCCCTGCCGCCGCGCGCCGCCGGGCTCGTGGTCTTCGTCCACGGGAGCGGCAGCGGCCGCCTCAGCCCGCGCAACCAGCTCGTCGCCGAGCGGCTGGAGGAGGCCGGGCTGGCGACGCTGCTCCTCGACCTGCTCACGGAGGCGGAGGAGGAGCTCGACGCGCGCACCGGGCACCTGCGCTTCGACGTCGACCTGCTGGCCGGGCGCGTGGGGGCGGCGGTCGCCTGGGCCGCCGCGCAGCCGGCCGTCCGCGCGCTGCCGGTGGGGCTCTTCGGCGCGAGCACCGGGGCGGCGGCCGCGCTGATCGCCGCCGCGGACCACCCGGCGCGCGTGCGGGCGGTGGTCTCGCGCGGCGGGCGGCCGGACCTGGCGGGCGACGCCCTGCGACGGGTGCGCGCGCCGACGCTCCTGCTCGTCGGTGGCCGCGACCTGACGGTGCTCGAGCTGAACCGGACCGCGGCGCGGGAGCTCCGGTCCGAGGCCAAGCTCCTCGTCGTGCCGGGCGCCACGCACCTGTTCGAGGAGCCGGGCGCGCTCGACGAGGTCGCCCGGGCGGCGCGGGGATGGTTCCGGGCCCACCTCGTGTGATCGACGGCTGCGGCCGCGGATGCAAACCCGGCCCGCTCGATGCGGTTCGACGGCTGAGACGTCGTGCTTCGCACGACGGGGGCGAGGGGGGGCGCGCGCGGGTCGTCGGTGTGGCCCGCCTCCCCGAGCTCCGTCCCGCGGCTGCGGTGCTGCAGCCAAGACCGACCCTACCGCTCACGACTGTCCGCAGCCGCGGGCCTCCCGCTCGCTCGGCGGCCCACCGGGGATCCGGCGATCGATACGACCCGCGCGCGCTCCCCCCTCGCCTCGGCCTCCGCGGCCTCGCCTCGCGTGCCGTTCCATTCCACTCGGGTTCGAGCGTGTCGATCACACGTTGCCCGTTTGTCGACAGGCACTGGTGTCATCGAGGCACTGGTGGGATCGACCGCCGCGGGGCGATGCGGCGCGCGCGGCTCGTAGGATCCGGCGATCGATGCGACCTCGGGCGCGGAGCGGTTCCGTTCCGCTCGGGCTCGAGCGTGTCGATCACACGTTCGCGCGCTCGAAACCAACGCCGGAGGGCCGGCCGGAAGGCCGCTTCGCGGCTTCCCAACCGGCCCTCTGGCCACCGAGGTCTTCGGCCGGACCTCTAGCGCAGGGAGACCGTCGACGTGTAGCCGCCGTGGACCCAGCCGCGGCGCCCGTCGAACTGGACCAGGAACCAGTCGCCGCTCTGCTGCACGCGGACGTGGTGCCGGCCGGTCGAGGTCTGGCCGATGATCGTGTCGCTCGTCGACGCGCCGCTGCGGACGTTCAAGGTGCTCGCGGTCACGCGCTGGGCGGTCGCGGTCACCCGGCGCACGTAGCTGCCCGACACCCAGCCGTCGCGGTTGCCGAAGCTGATCTTGTACCAGCCCTGGCTCGAGGCCGTGGCGACGAACTGCTGGCCGCGGGTCACCTGGCCGATGATCGTGCCCATGACGCCGGTGCGCACGTTGAGCGAGTCGACGGTCACCTCGACGGCCTGCGTGCCGGTCGTCGCCGGCTGGGGCGCCGGGGCGGGCGTCTGCGGGGTCGTCGTCGTCGCCGAGCCGCCGCGGACCAGGTTCATGAAGCGGTTCCAGTCGAAGTGACGGCCCGGGTCGCCGTGGGTGGCGCGGGGCACCTCGTTGTGGCCGATGATCCGGGTGCGGTCCTTGGGGATCCCGTAGCGATCGCACAGGTGGCGGACGAGGTCGGCCAGGGTGCGGTACTGGACGTCCGTCCAGTTGTTGCGGCCGGCGTAGCCCTCGTTCTCGATCCCGATCGACTGCGCGTTGTAGGTCGAGTTGCCGGCGTGCCACGCGACCGACATGTCGGGGACCATCTGGGTGATCCGGCCGGCGTGGCTGACCACGTAGTGCGCCGACACGTTCGACTTCGGGTTCTGGAACCAGTTGATGCAGCTCGACTCGCTGCCCTCGACGGTGTGGATCACGACGTAGCGGATCGTCCGGCTGCTGCGCGCCGAGTAGTTGCTCGAGTGCGCGCGGATCTGGCGGATCTGCAGCGCGGCGTCAGCCTGGCTGCCGACCATGGGCGCCGTCGAGCCGCCCAGGCCCACGAGCCCGAGCGCCACCGCCCCCAGCACCGCCCCACGCTTCACCCGCGTCGTGATCATCACCGCCTCCAGCCTTCGGGGGTGAATAGCCAGGTGGGCTCGAGGATCGTGCATAACGAAATGGTGAGCGTTTTCGCTCCTCCGCCTGGGTCCGAGGTTCTCGGCTGGCGGGTTGATGGCGGTATAACGTGCTAGTACATGGTCTGACGCGGTGTGTCGGCCGGTCATGACGCAAGGCGTCGCCGGTTCACGTGCACCCCATGCGAGACCCGTGCGAGGCGAAGAGAAGGAAGCGAGGGGGAGCGCCGAGCGGGTGAGCGGAAGCGCTCGGGCGGCCCTGCGTGGGTAGGCGCCCGCAGAGCACCGTCAGCCCAGTAGGCCCCGACGTCCCCGCCGATCGACCCTCGACCGAGGTCGTTGCGTGCGGGAACACGACCGCGTCCTTGGTCGCGAAGTAGCGGAAGAACGTCCGACGCTGACGCCACTTTCGGACCGGCGCCTCCGTTCTCAGCGGGCGACCGAAGGAAGCAGCCACGGGCGGCGCTGCAAGGCCGCGACGTCCGGCCGTCGAACCTAAACATGTCCGCTTTCCCGTCGTGCCGAGGATGGTCCGGTCATGGCAAGTGCATCTGGGGTGATGCCTTGCGGGGTGACGACGTCCGTTGGGATGGGCGAGAAGCGGACACCTTGGTTCGAGGGTAGGTCAGGAGGTCTGGATTCGGACCGGCGCCCAGCAGCGAGCGAAGCCAGCCACGGGAGGAACGCAGCAGCGAGCGAGGCGAGGGCGCGGAGGCCGAGGCGAGGGGGGAGCGCGCGCGGCCGGTATCGATCGCCGGATCCTCGGTGGGCCGCCGCAGCAAGCGGGAGGCCCGCGGCTGCGGACGGCCGCGAGCGATAGGGTCCTCCTGGGACTGCGGCACCGCAGCCGTGGGCCGGAGCTTGCGGAGGCGGGCCACACCGACGGCCGCGCGCGCCCCCCCTCGCCCGGCATCCGCGGCCGCAGCCGTCGAACTATCTACGGCGGGCGGAGGCCCAGCCCCGCCAGCGCTGGACGCCGCGCTCGCGGGCCATGGTGGAGCCGTCGGGCTCGAAGCCCAGCGCGTCGCCCGTTCCGGCGAGCTTGAGCAGGGCGCGCAGGGCGGCGCGGCGCACGCCGGCGTCGTCGCTCTCGAGGAGGTCGATGACCTCCTCCACCGGGACGTCCCGGGGATCGGCGAGGCCGCCCAGGGCGTCGGCGGCCTGGCCGCGCAGGCCCGGGTCGTGGGCGATCAGCTCGAGGAGCTTGGCGGCCGCGTAGTCGCCGCCGAGCCGGCCGAGCGAGCGCACGACGGCCGGACCGATCGTCGGGTGCGGCGAGCGCAGGAGCGAGAGGAGCGGCTCGACGTCGGCGCCGGGCTCGCCCACGGCGCCGATCGCCTCGACGCAGGCGACGACGACGGCGGGCGGGGCCCCGGTCTCCTCGACCACGTCGCGCAGGGCCGCGCGCGCCCGCGGCAGGCCCTCGGCGTAGGCGCGCGGGGCGTCTGGCGCCTGGAGCCGCGCCAGGACCTCGCGCGCGACGGCGGCGCGGGTCGGCGGCTTGCGGCGCGCCTCGGCCAGCACCTGCAGGGCGACCTCGAGCGCCTGGGCGGTGCCGACCCGGTAGAGGCCCTTGGCCACGTCGGCGGCGTCCTCGGGGTCGGCGGCCAGGACGCGCGCCAGCTCCGCCGCGGCGGCCTCCCCGCCCGACGCGCCGAGCGCGCGCAGCGCCACGGGGCGCAGGGCCGGGTGGCCGTCGTCCAGGGCGCGCCGGGCCAGGTCGCGGAGTGCCTGGTCGCGCTCGTCGATCAGGACCTCGAGCGCGAAGGCGCGGGCGTAGGGGTTGTCGTGGCCCTGCGCGACGTCACGCAGGGCGGCCGCCCGCTCGTCGGGCGCGGCCGGGAAGGCGGCCAGGACCACCGGGCGGAGCAGGTCGCGCCCCTCGCTCTGCAGGGCGTTGAGCAGGAGCGTGCGGCGCGCCGGCGTCGCCGCCCGGCGCAGCGCCTGCAGGGCGACCTGCTGGTTCTGGGCGCCCTTCGACGTGTCGCCGGCGCAGGCGACGAGCACCGGGAGGGCCGAGTCGTCGCCGTAGCCGACGAGCCCGGCGGCGGCGGCGGTCTTGATGTCCAGCGCGTCGCCGAGGCCCATCTTCAGCAGCTCGCGCGCGTCGGGGCCGTCGCCCACGCGGCCGCCCAGCTCCATGACCCGACGCCGGCCGTCGCCGCGCAGGACGCCGACGCCCTGGCCGGCGCGCTCGTGGCTCTCGCGCATGGCCGCCAGGCAGCGCCGCACGACGAACGCGCGGTTCTTCGGCGACTCGGCGGCCGTGGCCACGAGCCCCTCGCGCCAGCGCTCGGTCTCGCTCTCGTTGTTGAGGTGGGCCAGGCTCTCCTGGACCTTCTCTCGCGTGGCCAGCGGGATGTCGGCGTCCGGATCGACGGCCGGGTCGGGCCCGCTGGCGCAGCCGAGGAGGCCGACCGTCGTGGCCAGGGCGAGGGTGAGCCGGTGGACGCTCGCGGGTCGTCGCATGTCGTCGCCTCAGTGGCCCCAGTCGAGGTCGCGCGCGCAGCGGAACCCGACGTCGTCGGGGCGGATCGTCAGCGGATACACCTTGAGCTTGCTCTGCGCCGTGGCGTCGGCCGGGCGCAGCTTGAACGAGCCGCCGACGGCCACCACGTCGGGGCCGTCGAGGACGAGCTCGCGCACGTTGCCGATCACGTCCACGGCACCTCCAGGGCCGGCGCCACCGGGGAAGCTGCCCACCGGGCGCGAGCCCGCCGGCCGCTCCTCGCCGTCGCGGACGTGGGCCGACCCCGCTCGCCACTCGTCGCCCCACGGGTAGAGCGCGCGCCCGTCGCCGCCGACGGCGGCGGCGCGCCAGTCCTCGAGCGTCGGCAGGCGCTTGCCGCTCCAGGCGGCGAACGCGCGCGCCTCGTGCACGCACACGCCGGCGACCGGGTGCGCGTCCTGCCCCTCCGGCGGGCGGCCGTCGCGCCACGGCTCGGGCGCGGGCTTGCTCGTCTTGTCGCGGAAGCGCTCGACGAGCGGCCTGGCCTCGGGGGTCCACCACTGCGGGTCGTCGTAGCCGCCTGCGGCCACGAAGCGGGCGTAGGCGGCGTTGGTCACCTCGGTGCGGTCGATGTAGACCAGCCGCTGGCCGTCCCTGCGCGCCAGGACCATGCCGGCGAAGTCGCGGGCGGCGGCGCGGACCTTCTCGTGCACGGCCCTGGCGTCCGCGAGCTCGATCTCGAGCGTGCCCGTGAACGGGTGGCCGCCGGCGAGCCGGGGCGCGGCGAGGGCCTCGACCCGCGGGAGCAGGGCGCCGAGCGCGTCGGTCGGCACCTGCGCGGCCAGGGCCTTCACGGCCGCGTCGTAGCGCCGGACCGCCTGGCGGTCGTCCACCTCGGCCGCGGCGACGCCGACCCGCCCCCGGAGCTCCTGCCGCTCCGCCTCGGGGAAGGGGGCCAGGGCGGCGTCGAGGCCCTCGCGCAGCCCGGCGAGCAGGGCCGCCGCCTGGTCATCCTCGGCCCGCCGCACCGTGGCCTCGAGCGAGGCCACGCGCTCGCGCACGCGGGCGCGGGCGAGCGCCGCCTCGGCCTCCGCGGCGCGCGGGCTGCCGGCCGCACCGCCGCGCGCCCCTCCTCGAGGACCCGCGGCGCCAGCGCCACCGCGCCGCGCCCCTCGAGCGCCAGGCCCGCGTCGACCGCGGCCTCGGCCTGGCACGCGCGACCACCGCCGCACCGCGGCCGGGCCCGGCGGGCGGCCCAGGAGCTGCCCCTCGGGGCCGAGCGCGCAGGACGCCGCCCGGCGAGCCGTCGGGCAGGGCGTCGGGGGCCACGAGCGCCTGCCGCGCCTCGTCGGCCACGTCGAGCGCCGCCGGGCGGCGCCCGGTCGCCCCGCCGATCCCCGCCGCCGCCGCCAGGGCCTCCTCGAAGCGGCCCCGCGCCGCCTCGAGCTCGCCCTCGCCCAGGAGCCGCGTCGCCTCGTCGCGGGCGCGCCGGGCGCGGTCGAGCTCGGCGCCGTCGCGGACCCACACGGCGCCCGCGGCGCCCGCGCCGGCGATCGCCACGAGCACCGCCCCCACGACCCCGGGCCTCATGCGCCGACCTGCACTAGCGGATGTCCCTGTAATCGCCGTCGTTGGCCGCCGCGAGCCGGCGCAGGAAGTCGCGCACGTTGTTCGACAGGTTGCCGAACCCGTAGACGTTGATCCTGACCTTCCGCACCAGGTTGAGCTCCTGGGCCTTGGCGATCACCTCGTCCTGCGGGATGTCCTCGTTCTTGCCGGCGCGCTGCCGCTCGGGGATCCCGTCCGAGAACAGGTAGATCGTGTCGGGGCTGCCCTTGATCGCGAAGGCCTTCTCCAGCGCCTCGTCGGTCACCGTCGCCGGCTCCCACTGCAGCCCCTGGACGAACTGGATCGCCGCCCGCTTGTTCTGGTCGGTCGCCTGCACGAGCTGCTCCGACTCGGGCCAGGCGCGGGCGCGGGTGCCGAAGACGACGATCGAGAACTTGGCCCGGGGCGTGAGCGACTCGAGGAAGCTCACGAACTCGCGCTGCGCGCGGCGGAAGCGCGACTCGTCGTGGGGCGGCCCCATGCCCGGGTCACGGTAGACCTGCTCCTTGCCCTTGTCGTCCTTGTGCGTCTGCCCGGGCGGCAGGTCGATCACGCGCATGCTCGACGAGATGTCCAGCACGAGCACGAACGCGCGCGACGTGACCTCCGACTCGAACAGCTTGCCCTCGCCCGAGCGCGTGCGCGTCGTCGCGCCGTCGCCGGCCGGCGGGCGGCGCCGCGGGTCGAAGTCGTCGGGGAGCGTCGAGAAGTACTTGTCCCAGTCCTGCTGCGTCTCGAACGCCTGCCCGGTGAGGTGGTGCAGGGCGCGGTAGAGCTCCTCGACCTCGGTGCCGCCGCTGCGGTCGGGGATCTTGAACAGCCGCTGGTAGAGCGGCTGGATGCAGCTCTTGCGCTGGAGGCGCCCCAGGGCCCGGATCGCCGCCATGCGGACGGGGACCTCCTTGTCGTCGAGCGCCTTCGCGAGCGCCTCGGGCGCCGCGTCGTCGTCGGACGCCCCGAGCGCGTCGGCGCAGGCCACGCGCTGCGCGGGCGCCCCGCGCCCGCCCGTGAGGCCCTTGACGACCTCCTCGCGCGCGTCGCCGCGGGCGGCGGCCAGGGCCTCCACGGCCGCCAGGAACGCCTCGCGCCTGGTGAGCGCGGGGAGGACCTTGAGGATCGTCTTGACGTGGTCCTTGGTCGTCGGCGTGTCGCGCATGCCCTCGAGCGCGGTCACCGACTGGGTGGCGTTGCCGGCCTTGGCGGCCCGCTCCAGGTCCTTGTCCCAGTCGGGGGGCGGCGGGGCCATCCCGCAGAGGAGCGCGAGGGGGGCCAAGAGGGCCGCGGCGGCGAGCGGACGGCGGTTCATGGGGACCTCCGGTCGGGGGCGGATTCTACCTGGGCGGCCGGGCCGGATGGCCGCCGGGGCCGCGTCACTCCGCCGACAGCCGGCGCCGCGTCTCGGCCGAGAGGGCCTCGCGCTCCTTGGCGAAGCGCTCCATGGCGTCGACCAGCGCCGACAGCGCGTGGCGCGGCGTGACCTCGCGGACGACGATCCCCGCCGGGGTCTCGCTCGGGCCCAGCGCCGACACGTAGTTGAAGCGGGCCGTCATCACCGGGCAGTCGGCCGACGCCGACGCCACCTCGGTGGCCGTGTAGACGATCGCCACCGACGCCGTTCCGGCGCGCGGGCCGGCCGCGCCGATGACCACCTTGAGCTGGTCGACCTGCGAGAGCATGCCGTTGACGAGGGCGTCGCGGCGCTCGGTGAGGGCCTCGCGCTCGGTCGGCGTGAGCGCGCGGTCGATCCGCGCCTGCAGGTCGATCAGCGTCTGCTCCTCGTCGGAGAGGATGAGCGACGCGCGCTCGAGCAGCGCCACGAACGAGTCGGACAGCTCGCTACGGTCGTAGCGGACCGTCAGGTCCACCTCGCCCGCCCGCGTGCGGCTGAAGGCCGCCTGGCCCTCCTCGGTCAGCCGCCACTTGCCCGTCGAGCAGGCCTGGAGGGTCGTCACGAGGGTGACGCACGAGGCCGCGAGCAGGAGGCGGCAGGTTCGGCGGGCGGTCGGGGGCTGGGCCATGGCATCCTCCAGTCGCCCCGTGTGATAGCACGGTCGACCGGCCCGCGCCCGTGCGCCCCCGCGGCCGGCTACTCGACCGCGGTCGAGGTCGACGGCGGCGCGTCGTGGACGGCCGGGGGCGGCGCCCCCAGCGGGGCCACGGCCGCGACCGCGACGACGGCGGCGGCCGCCGCCGGGGCCATGGCGCCGAGGGGGGCGGGGGTAGCCGCCGGCCGCCGGGCGATCAGGTGGTCCACGCCGCCGAGCCAGCCGTCGACGACCTCGGCCGGCGGACGCTTGAGCCCCCAGACGACGCCCACGGCCTCGAGCGCGCACAGGACCATGTAGCTCAGGTCGACCTGCCACCAGCGGAAGCCCTGGCGCACGGACGCGGCGTAGTAGTGGTGGTTGTTGTGCCAGCCCTCGCCGTGAGTCATGAGGGCCAGGAGGACGTTGTTGCGGCTCTGGTCGGTGGTCTCGTAGACGCGGCGGCCGAGCAGGTGCGCCATCGAGTTGATGCAGAAGGTCGCGTGCCAGAGGAAGATCGTGCTCACGAAGCAGCCCCAGACGAGGTACTGGAAGCCGAGCGTGAAGTTGACGAGCGCGCACATGGCCGCGAACGGGAGGATGAAGTGCTGGTTCAGCCAGCGCAGCTCCGGATAGCGGGCCATGTCCTTGATCCCGTCGAAGTCGGTCTCCATGAAGTCGGGCGACATGATCCAGCCCACGTGCGACCACCAGAACCCGCGGCGCACGGGCGAGTGGACGTCGCCCTCCTGGTCCGACTCCCGGTGGTGGCGGCGGTGGTGGGCGGCCCACCACAGGACGCCCTTCTGGATGGCCAGCGTGCCCAGGAGCGCGAGCACGAACTGGAAGGCGCGGCTGGTGCGGAAGCTGCGGTGGGCGAAGTAGCGGTGATAGCCGGCCGTGATGCCGAACATGATCAGCGCGTACATGAGCGCCATGAAGGCCACGGCGCCCCAGCTCACGCCGGCGAGCGCCACGAGGACCACGGTCGCCACGTGGAAGCCGAGGAACACCAGGTTGTCTGCGAACCGGAACTTGGGCTTGTCCCCGGACATGACGCCTCCCTGCCGACCACTCCTTCCTGTGGTACGCGGCGGGCGGCGGTCGCACCCGTCAAAAGGTCGTCACCTGCGTCACGGCAGGTCGCGCTCGGTCACGGACTGTCACGTGCGGGCGTAAGCCTCGCCGCAGCGGCACCCGCTGCCAGCCCTCGACCGGAGCAACGAGCGAGGCGAGGCAGCCGTCGAGCACACCGCTCAACGCACGAAGCGGTAGCCGACCCCGCGCACGCCGAGGATGTGGCGCGGGTTCCTGGGGTCGGGCTCGAACAGCTTGCGCAGCCGCAGGATGAAGTTGTCGACGGTGCGCGTCTCGAGCGTCGCCGGCTCGTTCCAGACCTTCTCGAGGAACATGCCGCGGGGGATCACCTTGCCCTCCTCCTGGGCGAAGAGGCGCATGATCGCCACCTCCTTGCCGGAGAGCTGCACGACCTGCCCCGCGTGGGTGGTCGCCTTCCAGGTGTGGAAGTCGACGCGGTTGTCGCCGAACGCCAGGACCTCGCCCTCGCCCTCCGGCGGCGCCTCGGCCGGGTCGGGGAGGGCCTCGGGCGCCTCGCCGCGGCGGCGGTCCCACACCTGCCGGCGGAGGTGCCCGCGGACGCGGGCGAGGAGCTCGTCGAGGTCGAAGGGCTTGGCCACGTAGTCGTCGGCGCCGGCGTCGATGCCGACGATGCGGTCCTCCATGGTGTCGCGGGCGGTGAGCATGATGATCGGCACGAAGTTGCCGGCGCGGCGGATCGCGCGCGCCACCTGTGTGCCGTCGAGGTCGCCCGGGAGCATGACGTCGAGGATCACGAGGTCGAGCGCCTCGCGCTCGACCTCCTGCAGCGCCTCGCGGCCGGTGCGCACCAGGCGCACCTCGTAGCCCGCGTTCTCGAGGTTGAAGCGCAGGCCCAGGGCGAGGTGCTCCTCGTCCTCGACGAGCAGGACGCGGCTCACGCCGGCGCCTCCGCCGCCGGCGCGGGCGCGGGGCGCGCGCTCACCGGCAGCTCGAGGCGCACGGTCGTCCCGCGGCCCGGGCCGGGCGAGGTGGCCCAGACCTCGCCGCCGTGGGCCTCGACCAGCGTGCGCACGATCCACAGGCCGAGGCCGGTGCCCTGGCAGCGGGCGCCGGTGGCGCCGGGGTCGGCGCGGCCGAAGCGCTCGAAGATGCGCTCGAGGTCGCCCTCGGGCACGCCGCAGCCGTCGTCGCGCACCTCGACGGCGACGGTGCCGTCGCGCGCGCCCTCGGCGACGACGACCTGCACCGCGACCCCGCCGGCCTCGGGGCGGGCGTACTTCACGGCGTTGTCGAGGAGGTTGTCGATCACCTGCCGGAAGAGCGCCCGGTCGACGAGCACGGAGGCCGGCGGGCCCGCGGCGAAGGTCAGGCGCGCCTTGCCGTCGGTGCGCTCGAGCCCGAGGCGGCGCGCGGCCACGTAGTCGTCGAGCCAGGCGTTGAGGTCGGTGGGCTCGGGGGCGGTCTGCAGGCCCAGCGGCCCGTCGACCTGCGCCGTGCGCAGCACGTTCTGCAGCTGCCCGCGCAGGCGCTCGACGTCGCTCAGGATCAGCTCCAGGAAGCGCTCCTGCTCGTCGGGCTTGAGGCCGGGGCGGCGGAGCGTCTGGGCGAAGAGCTTGATCGACGCCAGCGGCGAGTTGAGCTCGTGCGTGAACGTCGCGATGAACGACGCCATGCGCTGGCTGGCGCGGATCTCCGAGATGAGCTGCGCGCCGAGCACCGACAGGAGCACGATCGTGGTCACGAACAGGGCCGAGCCGAGGGCGATGAACGTCCAGTGGAACGCGGCCCCGTGCTCCTCGGCCTCCTGCGCCAGCGCCTTGATGCGCGCGTAGTCGACGGCGAGGACGACGTTCCAGAGGATCAGCAGGGCCACGACGAGGACGAGCGCCAGGACGAACAGGATCGCCGGCCCGCGCACCGAGCGGATCTGCTTGAGGCTCATCCGGGCTGCCAGCGCGACGCGGGGATCGTCTTCAGGGCCAGGGCGTGGATCTCCGTGCCGATGAGGCCGCGCACGCGGTCCTGCACGAGGCGGTGCTGCTCGACGAGCGACTTGCCCTCGAAGGCCGCCGAGGCGACGGTCACGCGGAAGTGGCCGCCCTCGCGGGCCCCGGCGTGACCGCGGTGCAGGTGGCTCTCGTCCTCGACGACGAGGTGCACGGGGTCCAGGGCCTCGCGCAGGAGGCCCTCGATCTTGCGGCGGCGCGCCTCGTTCACCTGGTCGGTCACGCCGGTCATTCTCCGTCACGGCGAGACCCCCGACAACCAGGCGAGTTACGCCCCCTGCCCGGGGGTGTGGGTGGCGGCGTGTAAGGTGCGGGTCAAGAGCCGCGAGGGGAGGGCAGCGTGGTCCAGGTCGTGCGCATTCCGGACAGCCAGGGCACCCGGGTCCTCTATCTGCGCGAGGGGTGCGTGGTCACCTTCCGGCAGGGGGGCCGCACGCGCGACTGCGTGCTCCGGCGTCTCCCCGACCACGACGGCCGCGTGCTCGTCGAGGTCGACGGGCGCCAGGAGCGCGTGGCCCTGGTCGACCTGGTCGCCTGAGGTGTGCCGGCGGCCGCGGATGCTGGGCGGGGCGGCGCGCTAGACGACGTCGCCCGCGCGCGCGCCGCCTCGCCTCAGCCTCCGCGGCCTCGCCTCGCCCGCCGCTCCGATCGAAGGCTGGTCACCCGGACTCGCGGGCGAGCGTCGATGCTTCATACGCTCCGAGCCGGCGCGGGGTACGCTGGGGGACATGACCCGGGCCGGCGTCAGGCTCACCGTCGACGACTACCGCGCGCTCCCCGAGGGCGGCCCGCGTTACCAGTTGATCGAGGGGGAGCTCGTCCCCACGATCCCAGCGCCCTCCTAGCGCCACCAGGGCCTCGTCTCCGAGCTCGTCTCCCGCCTTCGCCCGTTCGTTCGCTCGCGGGGGCTGGGTGATGTGGTGGCCTCGCCGATCGACGTGTACCTGGGCGAGCACGACGTCTTCCAGCCGGACGTGCTGTTCGTCTCCACGGCGCGCGCCGACCGGATCGCGCAAGACGGGGTCCGCGGCGCGCCCGACCTGGTCGTGGAGGTCCTCTCGCCCTCGACGCGGCATCTGGACCTGGGGCACAAGAAGCGCGCCTGGGCGCAGCACGGCGTGCTCGAGTACTGGATCGTCGACCCCGAGGACGAGACGGTCACCGTCTACGAGCTGCAGGGCGGCCGCCCCGAGGGCCGGACCCGCTCGCAGGGCGTGATCGAGTCGCCGCTGCTGCCGGGGTTCTCGCTGGACGTGCGCGAGTACTTCCAGGCGGCCTGAGGCTCACAGCGGCCGTCGCTTGTCCTGACGTCCACGTCCGGGCGCGCGGCTCGATGCTCCGATCCGCAGTGAGGCACCTGTCGCCCTCGCTCCGGCCGCTACGCGGCCTCCGCTGGGGGATACGCGCCACCGCTCGATCTGCTGGCTTCGCTCGGCAGATCAAGCGGTGAGCGCAGTCACTCGGCGGAAGCACGGAGCACGTCGGAGCGGGCCGGCACCAGAGCGCCGACTTCTCCCGCTCCGAGCCGTCGTCGCCTGGGCGGTCGTCGCCTGGGCCGTGGTCGATAGGTCGCGGCTCAGCGCTGGCGGTCGAAGAGCCGCGTCTCCCGCTCGAGGCGCCGCGTCGTCGCCTCCGTCTCGGCGAGGCGGGCCCGGTGCGCGGCGTCGTCGCCGCCGCCGCCGCTCGACGACGAGTAGAAGGGCGTGGAGCCCTTCTCCTCCCAGGAGCGGCTCCACGCCTCGAGGGCCTGGCGGTTCTGCTCGATCTCGGCCCGCGCCCTGGCCCAGGCGGCCTCGTGGTCGGCGCGCCAGGTCGCGAGCGCCGCCTCGTGGCGTCGACGGGCCTCCGCCGCCTGCGCGGCCTCGCGCGCCTCCGCCTCCCGCTGGGCCTGGAGGTAGGCGTCGAAGGCGGCCCGGTCCCGGACCTGGCGATCGCGGGCCTCGCGGACGCGGGCGGTCACGGCACCCTCCGCGGCGGCCATGGCCGCCGCGGCCGTCGGCCCGGTGGCCATCGTCTTCCAGTCGTCGTCGGGGAAGCGCACGTCGAACACGCCGTCGCCGCGCTCGATGAGCCACACGCCGTACTCCGGCGTCCAGTCGAAGTAGCCGAAGCCGAGGGACCTGGCGGCGCCCTCGCGCTCCCAGCCGATGCGGTCCGGGTGCGGGCCCGTGTAGGCCGTGTTCCTCACGGTCAGGACCTGCGCGGCGCGGAGCCCCTCGCAGCGGACCCCGCCGAGCTCGTCGAGGAGGCTGCGCGCGGGCGCGCCGTCCGGGCCGTCGTGCACGGCGACGAAGCCCAGGGTGTAGCCGCCCGGCCGCGGGTCGGGGCCGGGGACGAGGTCTCGGGCGGGCGTCTTCAGCATGGGGACGCCGGTGGGGCCCAGGAGGCGCCACCCGTCCGGCGCCCACCACACGTAGATCCGCCGCGGGAAGCCCTGCGCGTAGGCCTCGTGGCGGAGCGCGGCGCCCGGTGGCGAGACGGGCTCGAGCAGCCCGTCGACGATCGTGGCCGCGAGGCGCTCGGCGCCGTCCTGCTCGGTCCAGCGGCACTGGACCCAGAAGTAGTAGCCCCCGCCGCCGATCGGCTCGACCTCCGCGACGTGGTCGAAGCGCCGCTCGGCGCGCGCCACGTCCAGGTCGGGGCCGCAGATCGCCAGCAGGCGCGGGCCCACGACGCGGCGCCGCGGCCCGCCCGGCGTCGTGATCGGCTCCGCCTCGGTGAACGGGAGCGGCTCGGCGCCCTCCGGGGTGAGCCGCTGCCAGACGCCGTCGAACCGCTGGTAGGGGGTGGTCGAGTTCGGGGCGAGGGCGAACGTGTGCGGGGGCTCGGTGACGACGACCTCGAGGTCGGAGGCGAAGCGGAAGGGGACGATCGGCCGCCCGTCGAGGGCGTAGACCGCGCGCTCCTCCCGGGTCAGGTTGCGCCCCGTGTAGGAGTCGTAGGCGCCCTCCACCTCCCGGCGCACGAGCACGAACGTCGTCCCGCCGCCCACGTCATAGCGGGCCACCTCCGTCCCCGGGACGACCTGCCGCTCCTCCTGCGCCGCGCAGCCGGCGACGAGGAGGACGGCCAGCACCCCGTGAAGCATCGACGCTCGCATCGGACCTCCGCACCTCGAGCCATGACCTCGCCGCGGCGCCTGCGCGGGCGCGCGCCGCCCATCGCGCGCGCATCACTCAACCCAGCTCGCCGCATCTGGCCGACGCACGTCGGAGCGGGCCGGTTCCAAGGCGCCGCCCCTCGCGAGCGCATCACTCAGCGCCAGCACGGCGCATTGGGCCGACGCACGTCGGAGCGGGCCGGTTCCAAGGCGCCGCCCCTCGCGAGCGCGTGACTAACGTCCTCCCGCCAGAGCGAGCGATGGGGACGGCGCATCGGGCCGGATCGCGACCAGAAGACGCCTGTGAAGCGCCGCCCCTCGCGAGCGCATCACTCATCACAGGTGTATCTGGCGCTTGTCCACCGCCAGCGCCGCCTCCTTGACCGACTCGGCCAGGGTGGGGTGCGCGTGGACGCAGCGGGCGAGGTCCTCGCTGCTGGCGCCGAACTCGATCGCCACGGCCACCTCGGCGATCAGGTCGCCGGCGCGGGGGCCGAGGATGTGCACGCCGAGGATCCGGTCGGTCTCGGGGTGGGCCAGGAACTTGACGAACCCGTCGGTCGTCCCCAGCGCCTTGGCCCGGCCGTTGGCCAGGAACGGGAACGAGCCCTTGCGGTAGGGCGTGCCCGCGGCCTTCAGCTCCTCCTCGGTCTTGCCGACCGAGGCGATCTCCGGGTGCGTGTAGACGATGTTCGGGATCGCGTCGTAGTTGAGGTGCCCGGCCCCCGTGACCATGCGCTCGACGCAGGCCACGCCCTCCTCGCTGGCCTTGTGGGCGAGCATGGGGCCGGCGATCACGTCGCCGATCGCGTAGACGTCGGCGGCCTTGGTGCGGAAGTGCTCGTCGGTGGGGATCCGCCCGCGCGGGTCGAGGGTGATCCCGACCGACTCGAGGCCCAGGTCGTCGGTGAACGGCCGCCGGCCGACGGCCACGAGGACGCGGTCGGCGCGCAGGGGCTCCTGCCCCTCGGCCTCGACGACGCAGCGGCCGTCGGCCTCGACGCGGGCGCCGGTGACGCGCACGCCCAGCTTGAAGGTCAGGCCCTGCCTGGCGAGCACCTTCTGGGCGGCGTTGGCCAGCTCGAGGTCGACCCCTGGGAGGATCCGGTCGAGGTACTCGAGGACGGTGACCTTCGCGCCCAGGCGGGCCCACACCGAGCCCAGCTCGAGGCCGATCACGCCGGCGCCGATCACGATCAGGTGCTCGGGGACGGTCGGGTAGGAGAGCGCCTCGGTCGACGACCCGATCCGGTCCCAGTCCATCTCCACGCCCTTGAGCGTGGCGACGGCGCTGCCGGTGGCGATCAGGACGCGCTGGGCGCCGAGCACGCGCTCCTTGCCCTGGGGGTCGATCACCAGGACCCGGCCGGGGCCGTCCAGGCGGCCGTGGCCCAGGTAGCGGGCGACCTTGTTCTTCTTGAACAGGCCGTCGACGCCCTTCGTGAGCTGGCCGACGATCCCGTCCTTGCGCTTCAGCATGCGCGCGAGGTCGAGCCCGACCTCGCGCAGGACGACGCCGTGCTCGTCGAGCCCGTGCTTGGCCTCGGCGAAGCGCTCGCTCGACTCGAGCAGCGCCTTGCTCGGGATGCACCCCACGCGCAGGCAGGTGCCGCCGAGCGCCTGCTCGCGCTCGACACAGGCGGTCCTCAGGCCGAGCTGCGCGGCGCGGATCGCGGCCACGTAGCCGCCGGGCCCGGCGCCGATGACGACCAGGTCGAAGCGCTCCTCCGGCTCCTGGGCGGCCATCTCAGACCTCCAGCAGGATGCGCGAGGGCGCCTCGACGCACTCCTTGATGCGCTTGAGGAAGCTCACCGACTCGCGGCCGTCGATGATCCGGTGGTCGTAGGTGAGCGCCACGTACATCATGGGCCGGATCACGACCTGCCCGTCGCGCGCCACCGGGCGCTCCTGGATCGCGTGCATGCCCAGGATGCCGACCTGCGGCGGGTTGACGATCGGCGTGCTCATGAGCGAGCCGTAGACGCCGCCGTTGCTGATCGTGAACGTGCCGCCCTGCAGCTCCTCGGGGGCGAGCTTGTTGGCCCGGGCGCGCTCGCCGAAGTCGGCGATCGTCTTCTCCACCTCGGCGAACGACAGCGCCTCGGCGCCGCGGATCACCGGGACGACGAGGCCGCGGCCGCCGCCGACCGCGACGCCGATGTCGTAGTAGTTCTTGTAGACGACGTCCGTGCCGCGGATCTCGGCGTTCACGGCGGGGAAGGCCTTGAGGGCCTCGATCGCCGCCTTGACGAAGAACGACATGAAGCCGAGCTTGATCCCGTGCTTCTGCTGGAACGAGTCCTTGTACTCGTTGCGCAGGGCCATGACCGCCGACATGTCGACCTCGTTGAAGGTCGTGAGCAGGGCGGCCGTCTGCTGCGACTCGACCAGCCGCTCGGCGATCCGGCGCCGGAGCGGGGTCATGGCCACGACCTCCTCCTCGCGGGCGCCGGCGACGCGCGGGGCGGGGGCCGCCTTGGCGGGCGCCGCCTTGGCGGCGGGCGCGGTCGTCGGGGCCGACGGCGCCTTGGCCTCGGCCGCGCGCAGGGCGTCCTCCTTGAGGATCCGCCCGCCGGGGCCGGTCGGCTGCACGGCGCTCGAGGGGATCCCGCGCTCCTCGAGCACGCGCCGGGCGGCCGGCATGACGTGCCCGCCGGCGTGCGGCTGGGCGGCCGGGGCGGCGGCCGCGGCGGCCGGCTCGGCCTTCTTCGCGGCGGGCGCGGCCGACTCGTCGATGATCCCGATCGCCTCGCCGATGTTCGCCGACTCGCCGGGCTTCTTCAGCAGGCGGGAGAGCTTGCCGGCGCGCGGCGCGGGGACCTCGACGCTCGCCTTGTCGGTCTCGAGGGCGACGACGGGCTCGTCGAGGTCGACCCAGTCGCCCTCCGCCTTGAGCCACTCGCCGATCGTGACCTCGTAGACCGACTCGCCGACGCTCGGCACCTTGACTTCGACCGCCATGAGGGATCCTCGTGCTGTTCTTCGCGCTCGCCGGGGCCGGGGCGCGGAGGCGGTAGCCTACCGCACCCCCGGGCGGCGCGCAGGAGGCTACCGGGCCGCGAACGCGCGCTCGAGCAGGCGCTCCTGCTCGCGCTTGTGCGCGGCGAGCGACCCGGTCGCCGGGCTGGCCGACTCGTCGCGGGCCACGCAGGCGAGCGGGCGGCCGTGCAGGCGCTCGCCGTAGCGGGCGCGCAGGAAGGCCCAGCCGCCCATGTTCTCGGGGTCCTCCTGCACCCAGGTGACCGGGGCGCCGGGGTGCGCCTCGAGGGCCGCCTTCAGCCCGTCGTCGTCGATCGGGTAGAGCCGCTCGAGCCGCACGATCGCCACGTCGCCCTTGCCGCGCTCGGCGCGCGCGGCGACGAGGTCGAAGTAGAGGCGGCCGCTGCAGAGGAGCACCTGCTTCGCGCCCTGCACCCTGGCGTCGGGGATCACCGGCTGGAACGCGCCGCCGGCGACCTCCTCGAGCGTCGACGTGCAGTCGGGGTGGCGCAGGAGGCTCTTGGGCGACATGACCACCAGCGGCTTGCGCCAGGGGCTGAGCACCTGCCGGCGCAGGGCGTGGAAGTACTGGGCCGGCGTCGTCAGGTTGACGACGATCATGTTGTCCTCGGCCGCGAGCTGCAGGAAGCGCTCCAGCCGCGCGCTCGAGTGCTCGGGCCCCTGCCCCTCGAAGCCGTGGGGGAGGAGCATGACGAGGTGGGAGAGGAGCCCCCACTTGTCCTCGGCGCTGGAGATGAACTGGTCGACGATCACCTGCGCGCCGTTGACGAAGTCGCCGAACTGCGCCTCCCACAGGACGAGGCCCCGCGGCGTCTCCAGGCTGTAGCCCCACTCGAAGCCCAGGACGGCCACCTCGGAGAGCGGGCTGTCGAAGACCTCGAACGGCGCCTGCTCGGCGCTCAGGTACTGCAGCGGCACGTAGGTGCCGCCGCTCTCGTAGTCGTGGAGGACGGCGTGGCGGTGGCTGAAGGTGCCGCGCCCGCTGTCCTGGCCCGACAGGCGCACGCGGTGGCCGGTCGTCAGGAGCGACGCGAACGCCAGCGCCTCGGCCGCCGCCCAGTCGAGCGCGCGCTCGCCGCGGGCCATCTCGCGGCGCTGCTCGAGCCAGCGGGCGAGCTTCGGGTGCGGCGTGACGTCGGCCGGCACCGCGGCCACGCGGCCGAGCAGGTCCCGGGCGAGGTCCAGCGGCAGCGACGTGTCGACCGGCGGCGCCGCGCTCACCGGGCCGCCGATGCAGGCCTCCTGGTACTCCACCTGCGTCGTCGCCGGCTCGGGCTTGTAGCCCTCGGCGCGGGCGCGGGCCAGCTCGTCCTCGAGGTACCGCCGCCGCTGCTCCGAGATCTCGTCGACCTGCGCCTGCGTGAGCCCCTGCTGCATGAGCTTCTGCACGTAGGCCTCGCGCACGGTCGGGCGGGCGCGGATCGTCTTGTACATGAGCGGCTGCGTGTAGGCCGGCTCGTCGCCCTCGTTGTGGCCGTGGCGGCGGTAGCAGTAGAGGTCGATGAACACGTCCTCGCGGAACTGCTCGCGGAAGTCCATGGCCAGGAGCACGACCTGCGCCACGGCCTCGGGGTCCTCGCCGTTGACGTGGAAGATCGGCACCTGGAGCATGCGCGCCACGTCGGTCGCGTAGCGCGTCGAGCGGGCCGAGCGCGGCGGCGTGGTGAAGCCGATCTGGTTGTTGATGATGATGTGCAGGGCGCCGCCGGTCGTGTAGCCGGAGAGCGCGCTCATGTTGAGCAGCTCCTGCACGACGCCCTGGCCGGCGAAGGCGGCGTCGCCGTGCATGATCAGCGGCATGACGCGGCCGCGGTCCGGCGCCCCGCGCCGGTCCTGGCGGGCGCGGACGCGGCCCTCGACCACCGGCCCCACGAACTCGAGGTGGCTCGGGTTGAAGCACAGGGTCAGGCGGATCTTCTGGCCCTTGGACGTGACGTGGTCGGTGAGGCGGCCGAGGTGGTACTTAACGTCGCCGCGGCCCCAGTAGAGGTCGGGGTCGCGGTCCTCGAACTCGCGGAAGATCTGCCCGGGGCTCTTGTGGAGGGTGTTCGCCAGCACGTTCAGGCGGCCGCGGTGGGCCATGCCGATGATGATCTCCTCGACCCCGTGGTCGCCGGCGCGCTCGAGCGCCAGGTCGAGCATGGGGATGAGGCTCTCGCCGCCCTCGAGCGAGAAGCTCTTGGCGCCGAGGTACTTCTTCTGGATGAACTGCTCGAACATCTCCGCGTCGTTGAGCTTGGTGAGGAGGCGGACCTGCTCGTCGTGCGTGAGGGGGAGCCGGTTCTCGGTGGACTCCATGCGCTGCTGCAGCCAGTTGCGCGCGCCCGGGTCCTCGATGTGGTTGAACTGCACGCCGATCGTGCGGCAGTAGGTCGCGCGCAGGTGGGCCAGCAGGTCGCGGATCGAGCGGCAGCCGGGGGGCGCGTGCGAGATGCGCGAGGTGTGCGGGAGGTCGAGGTCGGCCTCGGTCAGGCCGTAGTAGCTGGGCTCGAGCTCGGGGACGCGCGTGAGCGTGCGCTCGAGCGGGTCGAGCTGCGCCTCCATGTGGCCGAGGGCGCGGTAGGCCGTGACGAGCTGGTCGACGCGCTCCTGCCGCAGGGCGGCGCTGCCGGCGGCGACCTTCTCGGCGCGCGCGAGCGCCGTCCCGTTGCCGTTGCCCTTCCCGTCGCCGTGGCCGTTGCGGTAGCCGCCGTCGAGCGACGCGGGCGAGAAGATGCTCCGCGGCTGGAAGGTGGGCCCCAGGTGCGCCGGGCCGGCGCCGCGCTCGGCGATCGGCTCGAACAGCGCCCGCCAGGCCGGGTCGACCGACGCGGGGTCCTGGAGGAACTGCTCGTACAGGGCCTCGGCGAAGGCGAGGTTCTCTCCGCCCAGGGCCTCGGGTGCTCCGCTCACGGTGGGTGCTCTCGATCCGGCCGGCGTGCTCTGCGGCCGAAGGGACGGAGTGTATCCCAAGCGGCGGGGGGCGAGGTATCGCGGGGGACCGTCGTTCACACGATCGACATCGCGCTGGCATCACCCCCGTGGAGGGGGAGCCGGACGCGGAACACGCTGCCGCCGCCCGGGCGCGGCGCGTGCTCGGCCTCGCCGCCGAGCCCGCGGGCCACGGCCCGCACGAGGGGCAGGCCGAGGCCGGCCCCGTCGGGGCGGACGGCCGCGGCGTGGGCCCCGCGGGCGAAGCGCTCGAAGAGGAGGGGCCGCAGGTCGTCGGGGACGCCCGGGCCCCCGTCGGCCACCGAGAGCGTCACCCAGCCGGGCGCCTGGTCGACCTCGACCTCGACCTCGATGGCGGTGCGGGCGGGGGCGTAGGCCACGGCGTTGTCGACGAGGTTGGCCACGGCCCGGGCGAGGGCGGTGCGGTCGGCGAGCACCGGAGCCGGGGCGCCGGCGCGGAGGCGCAGGTCGATCCCGCGCGCCTCGGCCGCCGGGGCGAAGAAGCCCACGACCTCGCCCGCGACCTCGACCAGGTCGGTCGGCGTCTGCGGCGCCGAGGGCGCGCCGCCCTCGTCGGCGCGGGCCAGGGCGAGGAGGCTGCGCACCATGCCCTCGAGCCGCCCGACGGCGGCCAGGGCCTCGTCGAGCGCCGGGGACGGCCCGGCGGCCTGCGCCTGCTCGAGGCGGGCGCGGACGACGGCCAGCGGCGTGCGCACCTCGTGGGCGACGTCGCCGGCGAAGGCGAGGTTGCGCTGCGCGGCCCGCTCGAGGCGCTCGAGCATGGCGTTGAGCGTCTCCGACAGGCGGTCCAGCTCGTCGCGTGTGCCGGTGGCCGGCAGGCGGCGCCCGCGCGGGCCGGCGCCGATCGTCCGCGCGGCGCGCTCGATCGCGTCGACCGGCGCGAGCGCCCGCCGGGCCATGAAGGCGCCGAGGACCGCGGCGACGCCGATCACGAGCGGGACCGCCAGGGCGCCGGCGCGCAGGAGCTGGGTCATCGCCAGGTCCTCGGGCTCGAGGCGCACGGCGAGGTCGACGCACACCGGCCCCGTCGGGGGGTCGAGGCGGTTGCGGTGGAGCCGCAGCCGGTGCGGGTCGTGGGGCAGCCGGATGGTCTTGCGCTCGCCGTCCGCGGGCAGGAGGTGCCAGCCCACGAGCGACCAGAACGCGGGCGCCGAGGTGGCCACGGGCGTCCCGTCGGGGCGCGTGACCCGGTAGTAGACGTCGTAGCCCCCGGCGGCCTCCTCGGCGGCCTCGGCCGTCAGCGCGGCCTCGAGCTGCGCCGGGTCGAGCGGCTCCGGCTCGAGCATGACCGCCACGTCGAGGAGCTCGTCGTGCAGGTTGCGGTCGGCCCCCGCGATGAGGACGCGGTCGACGTAGGCCAGGCCGGCCCCGCCGAGCCCGAGCAGGCTGGCCAGGACCAGCCCCGCGTTGAACAGCCCCAGGCGCGCGCCGATCGTGCGCGGCCAGCTCACGGGGCGCGCTCGGCCAGGACGAAGCCCTGGCCGCGGACCGTGTGCAGGAGCCGCGGCCGCCCGCCCGCCTCGAGCTTTCGCCGCAGGTTCGAGATGTGCACGTCGAGGACGGCCGGGAAGGCGTCGAGCGAGGCGTCCCAGGCGGTGTCGAAGAGCATGGCGCGCGTGACCAGACCGCCCTCGGCGCGCAGGAGCGCCTCGAGGATCGCGGTCTCCTTGGGCGTGAGGTCGAGGCGCTCGTCGCCCCGGCGGGCCACGCGCGTCTTCGGGTCGAAGCTCAGGTCGCCCACGGCCAGGCGCTCTGGGGCGGGGCGCGCGCCGCGGCGCGTGAGCGCGCGCAGCCGCGCCAGGAGCTCGACCGTGGCGAACGGCTTGACCAGGTAGTCGTCGGCGCCGAGGTCGAGGCCGCGCACGCGGTCGGCGACGCCGTCGCGCGCCGTGAGCAGGAGCACGGGCGCGGCGCAGCCGGCGCGGCGCGCCTCGCTCAGGACCGAGAAGCCGTCGCGCCCGGGCAGGTTCACGTCGAGGACGATCGCGTCGTAGGGCGCGCAGCGGACCCAGCGCAGGCCGTCGTCGCCGTTGGCCGCCTCGTCGACGGCCCAGCCGGCCGCGCGCAGGCGGTCGCCGAGCGCGTCGCGCAGGGGGCGGTCGTCCTCGACGAGCAGGAGGCGCATGCTCAGGATCCTGTACCCGCCCGCGCACCTTCGGCAAGGGAGGCGGCGTCGCGCGCGCGGCGGCGCGCCTTGCGCGCCAGGTCGTGCTCCGTCTTGAGGCCGTTGCCGAGCGCCCCGAGGGCGGCGCCGGCGGCCACGAGGACGGGCAGCGGCGCCCCGAGCGCCCGGGCCAGGTCGCTCGCCCCGCCGCGCACGACCGCGCCCGCGGGGGTCAGCGCCAGCGCCGCGAGGCCGGCGAGCGCCAGCGGGATCCCCAGGAGCAGGCGCCACTCGCGCCGCAGGACCTCGGCCCAGGGCTCGCGCTCGACCTCGGGCCCGAGCCGGGGCATGAGGAGCGGGAGCCAGCGGGGGACCGCGCGCAGGTAGGCCGCGCCCTGGGGCCCGTGCGCCGCCAGCAGCGCGCGCTCCTCGTGGCGGACGACGCGCGCGTAGACGAGCCACACGAGCGCCGTCGGCGCGAGCGCCCACGCGCCGAGGCCGGCCATCAGGCCGAGGCCCGCGACGACCAGGAGCGCCGCGAGGTAGAGCGGGTTGCGGACGCGCGCGTACGGCCCGCGCGCCACGAGGATCGTGACCTTCGCCCGCGAGACGCGCGCGCGCTTGCCCAGCCAGCGGATCGAGGCCAGCCGCAGCCCCGCGCCGGCCAGCGCCAGCGCGGCGCCCAGGGTGAGCGCGGCGAGGTCCGGCGGCGACGCCGCCAGGGCCGCCCAGACGAGGGGCGCCGCGGCGAGGACGAGCAGGGGCGCGCGGAACCGGAACGCGAGCGCGTCGAGCGCCATGGGTGTGACCCTCCACCGCGGAGGGTCGCCGAGGGCACCTTCAGGTAGCCTCAAGGCGTCCCGGGGCCGTCTCCGCTGCAGCTCCGTGCCCCCCGACGGAGGAGGGCCGGGCGAGCCGCGACCCTCGCCCCGGCGTCGCCCGTGGGCGAAGATGCCCCGGTGGACCCTGCCGCCCCGCCGCCTCCCGCCCCGCGCCGCTGGCGTCGGCGTCTCCTCATCGCGCTGGCCGCGGCGCTGCTCGCGCCGGCCGCGTTCTACGTGGTCGCGCAGGTGCGCCTACGCCACGTGCCCTGGAGCGTGCCCGCCGCCCTGCGCCCGCCGGCGGCGCCGCCGATCGACCCGGCCCGCGGCGGCCTCTGGGTGCGCTGGCTCGGCGTCACCGGCTACGAGGTCACCGACGGGCGCACCGTCGTGCTGCTCGACCCGACGCTGACGCGCCCGAGCGGCCACGAGCTCCTCCTGCCGCTCGTGAGCGACGAGGGGCTGGTCGCGGCGCACGTCGCGCGCGCCGACGCCGTCCTCGTCAACCACGCCCACCACGACCACGCCCTGGACGTGCCGACGGTCGCGCGCCGGACCGGGGCGACGGTGTTCGGCTCGCCCTCCACGCTCAACCTGTGTCGCTCGCGCGGCGTGCCCGAGGCCCAGCTCCGCGAGGCGAGGCCCGGCGATCGGCTGACGATCGGCACGTTCACGGTCGACGTGCGCTTCAGCCGCCACTCGGACATCCTCGGCGTCGCGAACCCCATGGCCGGCGTCGTGGCGCCCGACGCCGGGCGGCTCTGGTTCTGGGACTTCAAGCAGGACGGCTGCCTCGTCTACCGCCTGAGCGCCGGGGGCGCGACGCTCTGGTTCCACCCCACGACGACCTACGAGGACGGCGGCCTGGGCGGGCTGCCGGCGCAGTCGCTGATCCTGGGCGTGACCGGCGAGCCGCTCCTGCCCGACCGCGCGCGCGCGGTGCTCGGCGAGGCGCGCCCGCGGCGCGTCCTGCCGACGCACCACGACAACTTCCTCCAGCCGCTCGGCAAGGGCCTGGCCCTCATGCCCGACCTCGACCTCGACGCGGCGCTCGCGTCGATCGAGGCGGCCAGCCCGGGCGTGCCGGTGTGGCTGCTCGACTTCGGGCAGACCGTCTGGCTGCCGCCGGATGAGTGACCCCGTCGCGCTGTGGCCAGCATGGTTCACCACAGAGGAGCAGAGGGAGCAGAGCCCTCACGACCCGGCCCCTGGCCCGACTCGACGACGGACTCACCACGGAGGGCACCGGAGGACACGGAGAGAGACCACGACGGTCTCCGCCTCGAACTCCCGTCCAGTTCCTCCGTGTGTGCTCTCCGTGGTCGATCCGTGGGCGGGCGGAGAGCCGCACCCGCCCGGGATCCCTTCGGCACCAGCCCGGCATGCTCCAGAGGCCGAGCGACGCAGAGCCCCGCGCTCTGCTCCCGCTGCTCCTCTGTGGTGAACCTCTTCAGGTCGCCGCGACGAGCCCCGACTGCCGCAGGAGCGCCTCCGGCGACGGCTCGCGGCCGCGGAAGCGCACGAACAGCGTCATCAGGTCCTCGGACCCGCCCTGGCCGAGGATGTGCTCCTTGAAGTCGCGCCCGGCCTCGGCGGAGAAGATCCCCTCCTCCTCGAAGCGCGCGAAGGCGTCGGCCGCGAGCACCTCGGCCCACTTGTAGCTGTAGTAGCCCGCGGCGTAGCCGCCGGCGAAGATGTGGGAGAAGGCGTTCTCGAAGCGGTTCCAGGCCGGCGGGCGCAAGACGGCCACCTCGTCGCGCACGGCCTCGATCACGTCGTGCACGGTCCGGGACCCCGCCGGGTCGAACTCGGTGTGCAGCGTCAGGTCGAAGAGCGCGAACTCGAGCTGGCGGAGCATGTCGGCGCCGCTCTGGAAGTTCTTCGCCGCGAGCATGCGCTCGAGGAGCGGCCCCGGTAGCGGCGCGCCCGTGTCGACGTGCCCGGCGAGCAGGGCCAGGCTCTCGGGGTGCCACACCCAGTTCTCGTGGAACTGGCTGGGCAGCTCGACCCCGTCCCAGGGGACGCGGTTGATCCCCGAGACCTGCCGCAGGTCGACCTTCGTCAGCACGTGGTGCAGGGCGTGGCCGCACTCGTGGAAGAGCGTGCGCACCTCGTCGTGGCGCAGGAGCGAGGGGGTGCCGCCGAGCGGCGGGGCGAAGTTGCACACGAGGTAGGCGATCGGCCGCTGGAGGTCGCCCCCGCGCCGGCGCCGCTCGAGGCAATCGCCCATCCAGGCGCCCGGCTTCTTGCCGTCGCGCGCGAACAGGTCGAGGAACATGTGGCCGACCGGCTCGCCCTGCCCGTCGGTCACCTCGAGCGTGCGCGCGTCGGGGTGCCACGTCTCGAAGCGGCCGCTGACGTCGGCCAGCCGCACGCCGTAGAGGCGGCGCAGGACCTCGAACAGCCCCGAGAGCGCGCGCTCGAGCGGGAAGTACTGGCGCACCTCCTCGTCGGAGAAGCTGTAGCGCTCCTGGCGCAGGGCCTCGCGGTAGAAGGCGAAGTCCCAGGCCTCGAGGCGCTCGAGGCCGTCGCGGCGGCGGGCGAACTCGTCGAGCTCCGCCTTGTCGCGCCGGCCGAACGGGAGCGACTTCCGCGCCAGGTCGCGCAGGAACTCGAGCGCCTGCTCCGGGGACGGCGCCATCTTCGTCGCCAGCGACACCTCGGCGTAGTTCGCGTAGCCGAGCAGGCCGGCGAGCTCGCGCCTGAGCTCGAGGATCCGCGTCATGATCGGCCCGTTGTCCTGCTCGCCCTCCGTCGCGCGGGTGGTGAAGGCGCGGTAGAGGCGCTCGCGCAGGGGCCGGCTGGTGGCGTACTGCAGGAAGGGCTGCACCGACGGCGCGTGCAGCGTGAACGACCAGCGCCGCTCCGGCGCGGCCGGGTCGTCGTCGAGCGCCTGCTGCCGCGCCGCGGCCACCACGCGCTCGGGGAGCCCGGCGAGGTCGGCCGGATCCTCGACCACGAGCCGGTAGGCCCGCGTGACGTCGAGGACGTTGTCGGCGAAGCGCGCCTCGAGGCGCGACAGCTCGACCTTGATCTCGCGGAAGCGCGGCTTCTGCTCCGCCGGCAGGGCCACGCCGGCCAGGCGGAAGTCCCGCAGGACCTCGTCGAGGACCTTCCTCTGCGCGGCCGAGAGGCCGTCCTCGTCGGCGCGCGCGCGCACGGCCTCGAAGGCGCGGAACAGCCGCTCGTCCTGGCCGACCCTGGCCTCGTGCTCGGCGAGCAGCGGCTTGGTCGCCCGGTAGACCTCGCGCAGGGCGTCGGTGTTCATCGTCGAGTTCAGGTGCTCGACGGGGCCCCAGGCCCGCCCGAGCGCCTCCTGCGCCGCGTCGAGCGGCTCGACGAGCGACGCCCAGGTCGGGCGCCCGGGCGCGGCCACGAGCCGCTCGATCAGCGCCTCGACCTCGGCGATCCGCGCCCGCACGGCGGGCTCGACGTGCTCGGGGCGGATCGCGGCGAAGCGCGGCGGGCCGGAGAGGTCCAGGAGGGGGTTGTCGGTCGCGGTGCTGCTCATGTCGTCGTCCCCGGATGCGCCGGCGCCACCAGGCCGCGCAGGAAGGTCTGCAGGCGGGCGAGCACGGCCGGCGGGATCTCGTGCCCGCCGCGGAACGCCACCCAATCGATGTCGACGCCGGCCGCGACCAGCGCGTCGCGCAGGCGCTCGGCCAGCTCGAACGGCAGGAGCGGGTCGACGACGCCGTGGCTCTGGAAGGCGCGCAGGCCGCGCCGCGCGGCCATGCGCGGGCGCCAGTCGTCCTCGCACAGGAGCGTGCCCGAGAGGAGCACCACCCCGCCCAGCGGCCGCTCGGTGTGCAGGGCCACGTCGCACGAAAGCATGGCGCCCTGCGAGAAGCCGCCCAGGACCACCTGCTCGGGCGCCGCGCCCAGCCGCCGCTCGAGGTCGTCGAGGAGCGAGAGCACGGCCTCGCGGGCGGCCGGCAGCCCCTCGGGGCGCTCCTTCGTCAGGTCGCGCGCGCGGCCGGTCATGATCGCCAGCTGCAGCCGCTCCATGTCGATGTGCCACCAGGCGCGCCCGCCGTGCATGCCCAGGCCGTCGAGCGTCAGGGGCGCCGCCGGGAACACGAACCGCACGTCGCGCGGGAGCCCCAGCGCCCGGCCGAGGGGGACCAGGTCCTCCCCTGGCGCGCCGAAGCCGTGCAGCAGCACGACGATCGGCCCGTCGCCGCCGCCCTTCCCGTCCGTTCCGCCCAGGATGCGGGCCGTGAGCCCGCCCAACCGCTCGCTGCGCATGGCCCCTCTTTTACCGTACCGGGACGCCGCGGCCCGGCGCCTGGCCATCCCCCTTCCCCCGTTTGGTACACTCCCCCGCGATCTGGGCCGGGCCCGAGGAGCGAGCATGAAGTACCGAGCCGCCGCCATCGCCGCCGTGGCGTCCGCCACGTGCCTGGGGATCACGCTCCCCTCCGCCGCGCAGGGGGAGGTCGGCGCCAAGGAGTTCAAGAAGGCGTTCGTCGAGACGCAGAACTCCTGGGAGCGCCGGGCGCTCGTCGAGCGCCTCGACCCGACCGACGACAAGTCGCTCGAGCTGCTGACCGAGTTCGTGCTCAACGAGCAGGACTGGTACATGCGCGAGGCGGCGATCTCGGTCCTCGCCGGCGCCTACGACCCGGGGCTCATCCAGAAGCTCGAGCGCATGTGCGGCAGCCGCGGCAAGCCCATGATCATCGAAGGCATCTGCATGGCCTTCGGCAAGTCGGGCAACAAGGACCGCGTGCCCTTCCTGACCGAGCAGCTCTCGTCGAAGAAGTGGGTGGTCAAGCGCGCGGCCGCGATCGCCCTGGGCCACGTCCCCGACAAGCGCTCGATCACCCCGCTGATCAACGCCTGGAAGGGCGAGGACAAGTTCATGGTGTGGGTGCACATCCTCGAGTCGCTCGAGCGCATCACCCGCCAGAAGAACATGCCCAAGGCCAGCGACTGGGAGGCCTGGTGGAACACGGTCAAGGACACGTTCGAGCTCCCGACCGACGACCCCGACCAGCTCGACGAGGAGGAGCTCAAGTCGGGTGACCGCGTGCGCACGCGCGTCCGCGGCACCAACCTCGACTCGCGCCTGCGCGGCAACGGCCTGCCGCTGCTCGTCCTCCCCGACTACGGCCTCGAGAACGACTACCTGCAGACCTACCTGCGCAACCTCGAGGAGACCAACCGGATCCTCTACGTGAAGCTGCCCGGGTCGAGCGACTTCACCGACCCGCCGCTGCAGAACGCCCCCGGCCTGCCGGCGCCGTGGTACCCGATCGACCGCCTGGTCGAGGCGTTCGAGGAGCTGCACAAGGAGCTGGTCAAGGACGGCAAGATCGAGGACAAGCCGTTCGCGATCATGGCCCACGGCCTGACCTGCTGGATCGCCATGAAGTACGCGGCGACCCGCCCGCAGCGCGTGCGCAAGATGATCCTGATCGCGCCGACCTCGGGCAACAAGGCCTGGGGCGACGGGCGCGACCGCCTCGAGCGCCGCGGGCAGCAGATCCGCGACCTCGAGCTGGAGCACTTCGCGCAGTCGCTCCTCTACAACTCGCAGACGGGCAAGCACAACTACGAGGCGACCGGCCCCGACGACTCGGCGGCCCTGACGCGCAAGAGCTGGACCTGCCGCTTCTTCGACTTCCGTGACCTGGAGATCGGCCGCATCTTCGGCCCGATCGTCGAGAAGCAGGTCGGTCAGAACCAGCGCTCGGTCGGGCCCAAGGTCCTGCGCCCCATGGGCAGCGTGTTCATCCCCGACGACTTCTCGCTGTTCAAGCTCGACCGCGTGGCCACGCAGACGCTCGTCGTCGTCGGCGGGGCGCAGTCGTCGGTGTGGACCTCGCAGGAGGACGCCAACGCGATCGCCCGCCACTACGGCCAGGCCGGGCGCGTGGTCACGTTCCCCAACAGCGACCGCATGCCGTTCATCGAGGAGAACGACAAGTTCGTCGAGATCGTGCAGCGGTTCCTGGGCACCAGCCGCCGGTAGTGTGATCGGCGGCTGCGGCCGCGGATGCACATCAGGCGCGAGAGCTGAGACGTCGCGCTTCGCGCGACGGGGCGATCCGGCGCGAGAGCTGAGACGTCGCGCTTCGCGCGATGGGGCGAGGCTGCGCGCGCGGGTCGTAGGATCAGGCGATCGAGCCCTCGCCTGGCTCGCTGCTCCGTTTCACCGTGGCGAGCGGTCGCGGGCGGTCAGACCTCTTCGAGCGCCGTCGGCCAAGACCTCGGGCGACGGAGGACGCGAGGTCCCATGGAGGGCGCGAAGGCAGTGGGAACTCCGTCCTCCTCGGCCTCCGCTGTCCCCCGCTGCGACGCGCCGCCGTCGCTGCGGCGCCTGGCGCTCCTGCTGCTCCTCCTCTCCACCGGCTGCCCGGCAGAGCCGCCGCCGCCGCTCCCCGTGCCGCCGGCCCTCGCGCCGCTCGACGACCCGACGCTCGCGCAGGCGGCCGACGTGCTCGAGCGCCTCGTCGAGGCGCGCTGCCTCGACCCGGCCGAGCCGTGGGCGCTCCTCCACGGGGTGATCGCCCGGGGCGCCGGGCTGATGATCGGCGGCGAGGCGGCCCCCGAACCAGCCGTCGACCGCTACGTGCGCGACAACCTCGACCGGGCCACGCTGACCTTTCCGGCCGCGCGCGGCGGGGTCAAGGTCGAGCCGCACCCCGGCTACTTCGCCAAGAACGCCCTCGAGCTGGGCGTGCCGCCCGCGCGTCCGTTCCCGAGGCCGGGCGGGGGCGAGGTCACGCTCGCGGCGCTGGTCCTGGCGCAGGCCCGGGCCTATGCGCCCGCGACCCAGCCCGTGCCGTTCTTCGACGAGGCCTGGCGGCTCGAGCTGGTCGCGGCCGCCGGCGAGCGCGACGCGGCGCAGGCCGAGCGCGCGCGGGCCCTGCGCGGCCCGGCGCTCGAGGCGCTCGCCGAGAACCAGGCCTACCTCGAGCCCTGGCTCGACGACCCCGCCCGCCCCTACGACAAGCCCTCGCAGCCCGGCCCCGACGGACGGCCGCGGCCGGCGGCGATCCACCGCTACGTGTGCGGCGGGTTCCACTTCTTCCAGGCCGTCCAGCGCCTCCACGGGGCGGAGCTCCCCCCCGTCCTCGCCCGGCAGTACCGCCTGCTCCGGCTGCGGCTCGAGCTCGAGCCCCGCTACTGGGACGAGAAGCTCGCCGACGCCCGGGCGCGCCTGCCGCAGGAGCGCGTGCGCCGCCACGAGGCCGTGATCCTGGCCCAGGCGCTCAAGGTCCTCGGCCATGGCCTCGAGACGTGGCTGCGGGCCGAGGCCGCGGGCGCCCTGACCCTCGACCCGGACGACGTGGCCGCGGCGCGTCGAGCCCTCGACCGGCTGGCGCGCGTCGTCCTCGAGCTCGACGCGCTGGGGATCTTCGCTGGCCTCGACGAGCTCCGAGGGCGCGAGCCGCAGCTCTACCTCGACCTGGTCGGCGACGGGGCGCACGCCCTCCACGCCGTGCGCCTGTGGCAGCTTCGGCGGACGTAAGTCCAATCGTCACCGTCGAGGCCTCCTCCGGGTCGCACGTGCGTTCCACCCTCCACGCAGGTTGAGGTCGCGCGTGCGCGCGGCGCCACAAAGATCTAAGCTCCAGCGACTTGGCACTTGCCCAGAAATCGACCGCAAGATCGTGGACGCGAGCCGCGTCCCTGGATTTGAAAGGTCCTTCAGGCAGGGACAGGAGACGCAGAGATGAAGCTCTTCCGCAGCGTGATCGCGAGCGCGGCCGCCGTCCTGGTGGCGAGCTCCATGGCCATGGCCCAGCAGACGGGTGGCGCCACCCCGGGCATGGGCACGGGCACCGGTGGCACCCCCGGGAGCACCCCGGGCGCCACGCCGACCGACCTCGACCTCCCCCTGGAGAAGCCGGTCTACGTCAACCCGAACCCGACGCCGCCCACCCCGGACGACGGCGACCGCGACGACCCGCGTGACGAGCCGCCGCCGGTGATCTACGGCGAGGAGATCACCTCGGAGAACGACACGATCTTCTACGTGGTCGACATCTCCTGCTCGATGGACTGGGACAACCGCAGCTACACGACCCTCGAGGGCACGACGCGCAACGGCCCGCGCATGGACCGCGCCAAGGTGGAGCTGATCCGCTCGATCCTGGGCCTCTCGCGCAACTTCAAGTTCAACATGATCGCCTTCGACTGCGGGACGCGCCGCTGGCGCTCGTCCATGCAGGAGGCGAACGACGCCAACAAGCAGGCGGCGGTGGGCTGGGTGAACGCGCTGCAGCCGACCGGCGCGACCGGCACCGGCCCGGCCACCGCGCTGGCCCTGGGCGACAAGGACAACATGTCGGTGGTGCTCCTCACCGACGGCGCCCCGAACTGCGGCGCGAACGACATGAACGGCCACCGGCAGATCATCCGCACGGCCAACACGCAGCGCGCGGTGATCAACGTCTTCGGGATCGCGGCCAGCGGCACCTACCGGACCTTCTGCCAGAACGTGGCCTCCGACGCGGGCGGCTCCTACTTCGACGTGCCGTAACGCGGCGCCGACCGAGAACACCCAACCCTGCCGGACGCCGGTGCACCTCGTTGGTGCACCGGCGTCCAACCATGTGCTGCCTGAACCGAGACGCCGCGCGCAGAGATGCCCGCGGCGTCCTGTCGTTTCGGCGGGCCGCATCTTCGAGCGAGAGGGCTCGGGGAGGCGGCGCGCGGGGGTCCCGTCAGGGGGCCCTCTGGCCTGCGGGCGCGCATCCGTGCGCGCGAGGGTTTTGGTAGGGTGAGCCGCTCTCGGCTCACCGACACGGCGACGACGAGATCGGCGGAGGTCTGTGGCATGGCAGTCGACGAGGTCCTCGACGGGCAGGGCGAGCAGGGCGAGCGGCGCGGCGGGCGGGCCACCGCTGGTCGGGACGATGAGCGCGGGTCGATGCTCATCGTCGCGCTCGGCATCCTGACGCTGCTCTCGGTGCTGGCGCTCACGTTCGTGTCGATCATGCGGCTCGAGCAGACGGCGTCCACGAACTACGTGGACGGCGTCAAGTCGCGCCTCATCGCCGAGGGCGGCGTCGAGTACGCCCAGGCCGTCATGAAGCAGTTCGCGCTGGGCGAGTCGTTCTCGAACCCGAACGCGGCCTGGATCTACGCCGACCGCAACTACTGGCTGCCGATCGAGGAGGCCAGCGCGGTCCGCCGCGGCGAGCCCGGCGACTCGCCGGCGCTCAACCAGCGACGGGCCTCGTTCGCGGGGATCCTGGCCTCGAGCTACGCGCAGGGGATCGACCAGTACAAGGTCAAGGTCATCGACACCCAGTCGCAGTTCAACCTCAACTCGCGCTACGAGATCGTCGGCGACATCGACCAGGGCTACTGCCGCTTCCTCGACGCCTTGGGCGTGGCGATCTCCCGCCTCAACCCGCGCGCGCGCGCGGGCACGGGCGGCGGGCGCAACCCGGTGTGGCACGCGCGCTACCCCAAGGGCACCCCCAACGCCTTCCGCGGCGCCGAGGCGATCTACCGCTTCCGCCAGATGCGCGAGGGGCAGCAGTTCAACTCGAAGTCGGAGCTGCTCGAGGTGCTCGAGAACGAGAGCGACTACGAGCTCCTGCAGGACTACGTGACCACGCGCTCGTGGTTCGACCCGAACACGATGACGGCGGTGCCGCAGGACGGCCTGCACAACAAGCCCTGGTCCGAGGTGCAGATCAAGGAGCTGCGCAGCCCGATCAACGTCAACCTCGCCTCGACCGAGGTGATCGCCGCCAACCTGGCCGGGATCGCCGGCCGCGGCATCTACCTCTACACGGGCGACATCGACACGCGCACGGCCCGGCAGCAGGACATCGACGTCGGGACGCAGTTCGCCTCCGGTCAGCACAAGGAGGAGACGCAGTACGCGACGACCGGCGTGCTCGTCTACTTCTCGCCCTTCGGCTACCAGCCCGGCGCGCAGCAGTTCGACCCGCCGATCGTCCACGGCGCGATCGACTACGCGCGGATCATCCGCAACCGGGTCGACACCCAGGGGCCCTTCCGCACCTTCGCCGAGTGGGAGGACTTCGTCGACACGACGCTGACCGACGGCTACCTGAGCGGCACGCGCGACCCCGACTCGGGGCGCTTCGTCTTCCCCGGCCACGACCGCGGCAACGAGCCGGTCATGCTGCAGCTCGACGAGCGGCCGCTGACGACCCCGAGCGCCGGTGACGTGAAGCGTCAGCGCGACTACCAGGCCTGGTTCTACGAGGCCGTCCGGTCGATGATCAAGGCGAACTTCAACCCGAACCCGCGCCTGTCCGGCTGGAACCCCGACCACAGCGTCCGGCTGCACTGCGACAAGGGCTCGCTCCTCTACCCGGCCGACGTCAACGCGCCGAGCTCGACCAAGTCGCAGCGGCAGACCAACGAGTGGTGCCTCGCGTCCAAGGGGATCTTCGAGATCACCTCGCTGGGCGAGGTCCTCGGCACGCCGCCGGAGGACCTGACGAAGGGCACGGAGCGGATCATCTACGCCCAGTCGAAGGTCCAAGCGGTCGTCCAGCTCTACGAGACCCTGACCCACACCACGCAGCGCGACTTCGAGCGCAACGGACACACGTTCGTCTCGCAGAACGACCGCGACGGCGTGGTCTCGTTCCCGATCACGCGCAAGTTCTGGGACCCGCGGGGCGAGAACCTGCCCGCCAGCCAGGAGCAGCAGTTCCTCGAGGAGGGGCGCGGGCGCAACCTGATCGCCGCCGAGAACGACGGCTACCTGGCGCTGGCCAGCCGCATGCAGCTCGCGTCAGGGCCCGACATCGACGGCGGCATCGCCGTCGACACGCGGATCGTCGAGCTCGGTAACCGGCGCTTCGAGCTGCTCATGCAGGACCGCCACATCGAGAACCCCGGCTCGCTCCAGCCGAGCAACTCGCACATCCTGTTCGCCGACGGGTCGGGCGGGATGCGCAACTCGGAGAACATGGGCACGCGGCCGTCGGCCGGGCGGCCCAAGAACGGCTTCGGCTGGCCCTACGGCACGGCCTCGGCGGGCGTGGCTCCGGCCACGCGCTCGAGCACCGAGCAGCTCGCCTGGAAGTGGGACGTCGTCACGCCCGACGGCTACCTCAACTCGGCCCTGCGCGAGACCCAGCTCTGGTACCGCGCCAGCGACGAGAACAGCGTCAACATGCCGGCCGCGCCCGACGGGCGGCTGCGCGGCAAGTCGATGGACGTGGGCGGCAACGTCGTGCCCACGCCGCGCGGCGGCTTCGAGTTCTGGTACAAGCCCGACTTCGACTGGACGATCGCGGCCATGAACCAGCCCGACCAGCGCATGTGCGGGCTCCTGGCCACGTCGCACGTGACGCAGAACATGCAGGCCTTCTCGGGCGGCCAGAGCCCGCAGCTCGGCTCCTGGACCCGCGGCACGCAGATGTTCCTCACGCGCAACACGTCGGGCGACCTGCGCATCACGCGCCTCTACTTCGAGGTCGTGGGCCCGACGAACCACCCGCAGGAGGAGCCGCAGGTCACCGACCCGACCAACGGGCAGCGGATCCCGTTCTCGACCTACGTGACCAACGCCGCCACCGACCAGCGCTACGTGTGGCCGCCGGTGGAGCTGCTCATCATCCCGCCGCCCTACCGCGACATCCGCTTCTCGCGCACCGACCACTGGGTGCCCTACAACACGCTGCGCGACTGGAAGGCGCACGAGTGGCACCACATCGCCGCCTACTGGGACGACCGGGTGGGCGAGGTGTGGCTGTGGCTCGACGGCGTGCCCTACACGGTGGGCAACGGCGGCCTCGTGGCGCGCGTGTGGCCGCAGAGCCCGGCCACGGGCCGGCCGGCCAACGGCCGCTACGAGCCCTACGCCACCGACCCGCAGAACCCGGCCGGTCCGCCGCTCCCGGCCAACCAGGTGAACGCCGCCTACCCGAGCGAGCTGCCCTCGTTCGTGCGGCTCAACGCCCTCACCGGGCCGCCGACGACGTTCGAGGACGCGCTGTGGCCCAAGGACCAGCTCATGATCGGCGGCGTGCGCCGTGACCAGGCGGTCGTGGGCGGCCTGTTCAAGTTCGAGCGCGACGCGATCCTCCCGGCCAACGGGACGATCGACGACGTGCGCTTCCTCGACGGCCTCACGCCGCCGGGCACGAACGCCAACCCGCGCCGCTTCACGGCCACGCGCTACGACCCGGGCGCCGAGGTCGGCTACTGGACGAACCGCTTCGACCTGTCGCAGGCCTTCCAGAGCGGCGCGACCGACATCGCCCTGGCCGGGGTCAACTTCACGGCCTACCTGCCGCGGCGCTACGGCAACCTGACCTTCCCCAACGGCACCGGGTCGATCCGGGTGAACTTCGAGATCCAGCGGGCGGACGGGTCCACCACGACCTACCCGCACTGGACCGACACCTACGGCTCGATCCGCGGCGACACCGCGGAGATCCGGCTGACCGACGACCAGGGCCAGAGCGTGCGCGTGGGGCGCAACGACAAGCTCGTCTACCGCGTCTACTTCAGCCCGGCCATGACGCCCAACGGCGTGGCCTTCGCCTCGCCGATCCTCGACGACATCTCGCTCGTCTACTACCTGCCCAACCCGCAGGTGCTGCTGAAGGAGCGGGTGATCAATTGATGCCGCGCGCGCGCGAGAGCCTCGCCGCCGCCGTCTCGCTCGTCCTGCTCGCCGGGGTCGCCGGCGCGCAGGACGCGCGCCCGGTGATCCGCGAGCTGCAGATGGACATGAAGCGGACCACGTCGATCCCCCAGGGCGGCGTGGCCATGGCGGTCGGGCGCAACTTCCACGCCTGCCCGCCGCTGCCCGAGCCGCAGCCCGGCCAGCCGGCGCCGCGCAACGACTGCCGGCACGACGAGCTCACGGTCGAGTTCAACAACCAGAAGGTCACGCCGGTGGCGGTCGACTTCGAGCGCGTGACGTTCATCGTCCCGCAGGAGACTCCCGTCGGCCGGCGGCGGCTGAAGATCGCCGTCCGCGGCCGCGGCGAGGCCACGCTCGACGTCGAGGTCACGGCGCAGCTCACCGACGAGCAGCGCTTGGAGCAGCAGCGAAGGGAGGGTCAGGACCGCCACGTCGACATCGAGGAGGAGATCCGCGGCCAGTTCAAGATCAGCATGTTCGAGCTCAAGCGCGACGCGGCCGGTGTGCGCTTCGACGTGGCCGGCGTGGCCGGCAAGCTCCCCGACGGCTTCACCCTGGTGGTCGCGCTCGGCTTCGAGACCTCGAGCAGCAAGCGCGACATCGAGCAGCGCCTGACGACGATCACGAACACCGGCGGGCAGGGGCAGTTCCGGGCCACGTTCGGGCCGTACCCCGGGCAGCTCCTGTTCGGCACCTACGCGGCCACGTGCCTGTTCGAGCTGGGCAAGCAGCCCAAGGTCAAGGCGCGCGACTTCCGCGGCAAGCTCAAGCGCGAGGAGGCCGAGGTCTACGACCGCATCGAGCGGCGCGAGTACCTGATGGTCGGCACGCCGCAGGAGGCGGCGGAGCAGACCGAGGCCATGAGGAGCCACTACAAGGCGCACTGCGACGAGCTGGCGCGCCTGCTCACCGAGGTGGAGAAGGCCTACGCGTCGGGGTGCCGCCAGCACTTCAAGCAGCAGGGCCAGGCGAGCCACGACGAGAAGGCCTGGCTCGAGTACGTCGTGCGCATGGGCTTCGCCGCGGCGGAGGATCAGAAGGCGCTGGACGCGCTCAAGGCCGACCTGCGCTTCTCGAGCCGCAACGGCCACTTCAAGCCCGACGACTACCAGACCTGGGCGCAGGACACCTTCCTCCCCGCCCTGACGGCCGCCTTCCGCCGCGAGCGCGACTTCCGCGAGGCGACGATCGCGCCGATCGAGCCGCGCGCCGAGCTGCCGGCCGACCACCTGGTGTCGATCGTGCTCGAGTCGTTCAAGGACTACACGCGCAACCTCTACGAGCGGTCGAAGATCGAGCTGCCCGAGCCCTTCCGGCTCATCCAGGGCCTCGACCCCGTCCCAGCCCAGACGATCACGCGGCGCTTCTTCGACGCGCAGCGGCGGCTGCTCCTCAGGACCGTCGGTCTGCGCGCGGATTGAGCCCTGTCTTCAGCTGCAGAGAAGGTGATCCAGTGATGACCCCCGCCCGTTCGTGCCTCGCAGCCGCCGCCCCGCTCCTCCTGCTCGCCGGGGTCTGCGCCGCGCAGGACTCGAACCCGGTGATCCGCGAGCTGCAGATGGACAACAAGCGGACCACGTCGATCCCGCAGGGCGGCGTGGCCATGGCGGTCGGGCGCAACTTCCACGCCTGCCCGCCGCTGCCCGAGCCGCAGCCCGGGCAGCCGCCGCCGCGCAACGACTGCCGGCACGAGGAGCTCACGGTCGAGATCAACAACCAGAAGGTCATGCTGGTGGCCGTCGACTTCGAGCGCGTGACGTTCATCGTCCCGCAGGAGACGCCGGTCGGCCGGCGGCGGCTGAAGATCGCCATCCGCGGCCGCGGCGAGGCCACGCTCGACTTCGAGGTCACCGCGCAGCTCACCGACGAGCAGCGCCGCGTCCAGTCCGAGATGGAGGGCCCCGGCTCCGGCCGCCAGCCCGACCTCGAGGAGCGCATCCGCGACGAGTTCAAGATCACCATGTTCGAGCTCAAGCGCGACGCGGCCGGCGTGCGCTTCGACGTGGCCGGCGTGGCGGGCAAGATCCCCGACGGCTTCACCATGGTGGTCACGCTGAACGTCAACAACCGCGACATCGAGCAGCGCCTGACGACGATCACGAACACGGGCGGGCAGGGGCAGTTCCGGACCACGTTCGGGCCGTACGCCAAGCAGCTCCTGTTCGGCAACTACGCGGCCACGTGCCTGTTCGAGCTGGGCAAGCAGCCCAAGGTCAAGGCGCGCGACTTCCGCAGCAAGCTCAAGCGCGAGGAGGCCGAGGTCTACGACCGCATCGAGCGGCGCGAGTACCTGATGGTCGGCACGCCGCAGGAGGCGGCGGAGCAGACCGAGGCCATGAAGAACCACTACAAGACCCACTGCGACGAGCTGGCCCGCCTGCTCACCGAGGTGGAGAAGGCCTACGCGTCGGGGTGCCGCCAGCACTTCAAGCAGCAGGGCCAGGCGAACTACGACGAGAAGGCCTGGCTCGAGTACGTCGTGCGCATGGGCTTCGCCGCGGCGGAGGATCAGAAGGCGCTGGACGCGTTCAAGGCCGACCTGCGCTTCTCGAGCCGCAACGGCCACTTCAAGCCCGACGACTACCAGACCTGGGCGCAGGACACCTTCCTCCCCGCCCTGACGGCCGCTTTCCGCCGGCACCGCGAGTTCCGCGACGCGACGATCGCGCCGATCGAGCCCCGCGGCGAGCTGCCGGCCGACTACCTGGTGTCGATCGTGCTCGAGTCGTTCAAGGACTACACGCGCAACCTCTACGAGCGGTCGAAGATCGAGCTGCCCGAGCCCTTCCGGCTCATCCAGGGCCTCGACCCCGTCCCCGCCCAGACGATCACGCGGCGCTTCTTCGACGCGCAGCGGCGGCTCCTGCTCAGGACGGTCGGCCTCCGGCACCTCGCCCCCGGCAACGATTAGGCAGATCGACGGCTGCGGCCGCGGATGCCGGGCGAGGGGGGGCGCGCGGGTCGTCGGTGTGGCCCGCCTCCGCGAGCTCCGTCCCGCGGCTGCGGTGCTGCAGCCCATCGGACCCTACCGCTCGCGGCCGTCCGCAGCCGCGGGCCTCCCGCTCGCTCCGGCGGCCCACCGGGGATCCGGCGATCGATATCGGCCGCGCGCGCTCCCCCCTCGCCTCGGCCTCCGCGGCCTCGCCTCGCTCGCGGTTGCATTCCACCCGTGGGGCTCGGCGTGTCGATCACGAGTTGCGTGGGGCCTCGTGTGTGAACGCCGGCTGCGGCCGCGGATGCGAACTCGGCTCGCTCGATATCGTCGAGGGCTGATTCGTCGTGCTTCGCACGACGGGGCGAGCGGTAGGGTCCGCATGGGCTGCAGCACCGCAGCCGCGGGACGGAGCTCGCGGAGGCGGGCCGCACCGACGATCCGCTCGCGGCCGTTCGCAGCCGCGGGCCTCCCGCTCGCTTCGGTGGCCACGGCGGATCCGGCGATCGATACGACCCGCGCGCGCTCCCCCCTCGCCTCGGCCTCCGCGGCCTCGCCTCGCTTGTGGTTGCATTCCACCCGTGAGGCGCGGCCTGTCGATCACTTGCGTGGGGGGCTGATTTGTGACCGTTGCGGTCGCGGATGCGAACTCGGCCCGCTCGATCTGGTTCGAGGGCTGACGTGAGTCGTCGTGCTTCGGACGACGGGGCGAGCGGGGGGCGCGCGCGGGTCGTTGGACCCTGGCAGACCGTCACGTGACGGGCAGGACGCGCCACACGGTGGTCGGCGTGCGCTCGCGGCGCTCGAGCGCGCGGCTCGTGGGCACGACGTAGGTCGCGAGCGCCTCGAGGTCGTCGGTGGGCGCGAACGTCCGCCCGGGGTCGGCGAGGAGCACGGTCGCGCCGCGCGCCGCGAGGTCGCGCAGCCAGGCGGCGATCCGCGCCGACGGACCGCGCTCGTAGCAGACGTCGCCCGCGAGCACGAGGTCGACGTCCTCGAGCGGCCGGCCGACGAGGTCGTCGGTCGTCGGATCGACCTCGACGCCGCAGGCGGCGGCGTTGAGGCGCTGCGCGGCGGCGGCCAGCGGGTCGAGGTCGGAGGCCAGGACGCGCGCCGCCCCGGCCACGGCCGCGGCGATCGCAGCCAGGCCGCAGCCGGAGGCGAAGTCGAGCACGCGCCGCCCGGCGACGAGGTGGCGGTGGTCGAGGAGGTGGCGCGCCAGCGCCTGGCTCCCGGGCCAGGCCACGGCCCAGTAGGGCGGGGGCAGGCGGCGACCGGCGAGGCGCTCGGCCGCCTCCCAGGCCTCGATCACGTCCGCGGCCAGGCGCACGCGCAGCTCGGGGACGAGCGGCGGCGCCTCGGGGCGGGTCGCGGCGCGGATCAGCTCGTCGTCCGCGCCGGCCGCCCTCATCGCGCGCGTCCTCAGGCCGCTCGAACGTCGATGAGCTGGAAGCGCTCGACGTCGACGAGGCCCTTGTCGGTCAGCTTGAGGGCCGGGATCACGGGGAGCGACAGGAACGCGAGCTGCAGGAACGGGTCGGGCAGCGCGCAGCCGATCGCGGCGCTGGCCGCGTGCAGGCGCTCGAGGGCGCCCGTCACCTCGGACGGCGTGGCCGTCGTCATGAGCCCCGCGATCGGCAGCGGCAGGTCGGCCAGCACGCGACCGTCCTGCGCGACGCAGAAGCCGCCGCCGGTCGCGGCCAGGTGCGCGAGGGCGACGCGCATGTCGTTCGCGCTCGAGCCGACGACCGCCAGGTTGTGGCTGTCGTGGCCCACACTCGACGCGATCGCCCCGCGCAGGCGCTCGCCGAAGCCGCGCGCGTAGCCGCACGCCGGGCGCGAGCCGCGGCCGTGGCGCTCGAGGACGGCGAGCCGCGCGACGCCCGGGGCGTCGTGCGGCAGGACGAGCCGCTCGGTGATGATCTTGCCGGGGACGACGCCGATCACGTGCACGGGGCCGCTGGGCCCCTCGAGCGCGGCCGCGTCGGGCAGGGCGGCGCGGACCGTGTTGTCGAGCGGCGGCGCCGCGAGCGCGGGGACCGCGAGCTCGGCCGCGTCGCGGCCGTCCTTCCACACGCGCGAGACGGCGCAGGTCGCCGCGTCGTCGAGGAGCAGGAGGTCGGCCGCCCAGCCGGGCGCGATCGCGCCGCGGCGCAGGGCGCGCGGGGTGGAGCGGTCGAGGCCGTAGTGGCGGGCGACGGTCCACGAGGCGGCGCGGTAGGCGACCTCGGCGGGGACGCCCTTCCTGATCGCGCCGCGGACGAGGTGGTCGAGGTGGCCCTCGCGGGCGATGTCCAGGGGGTTGCGGTCGTCCGTGCAGAAGCCCACGGACGTCGACGTCGCCAGCGTGAGCAGCGGCGCGAGCGCGTCGAGGTCCTTGGCCACGCTCCCCTCGCGGACCCACACGGCGACGCCTTTCTCCAGCTTCTCCCGCGCCTCGTCGAGCTCGGACGACTCGTGGCAGCTGTGGATCCCGGCCGCGGCGTAGGCCGAGAGCGCCCGCCCGCGCACCTGCGGGGCGTGGCCGTCGATCGGCTGGCCGAGGAAGGCCTCGAGCTTGTCGACGAGCCCGGGGTCGAGGCCCAGGACGCCGGGGACGTTCATGACCTCGGCCAGGCCCAGCGCCCGCGGGTGGTCGGCCAGGGCCAGGAGGTCCCGCGCCTCGATCCGGCCGCCGCCGTTGGTCTCCATGTCGGTCGCCGGGACGCAGGCGCTGAGCATGACGCGCAGGTCGAGGTCCAGGCGCGCGGCGCCATCGAGCACCCAGGCGAGGCCCGGGACGCCGAGGACGTTGGCCACCTCGTGCGGATCGCACACCGCCGTCGTCGTCCCGCGCGGCAGGACCGCCTCCTGGAAGCGGGCTGGCGTGAGGAGCGAGCTCTCGACGTGGACGTGGGCGTCGATGAACCCGGGCACGAGCGGCCGGCCGCCGCCCCGGATCACCCGCCGGGCCGTGAGCCCCGGCCCGGGCGACGGGTCGACTGCCGCGATCAGGCCGCCGGCGACGCCCACGTGCGCGCGCCGCCAGGCGCAGGAGAACACGTCGAGGACGAGCACGTCCTCGAGCAGCAGGTCGAGGGGCCGGCGCCCCTGCGCCGCCTCGACGCAGCCGCCGATCGCCTCACGCCAGGGGACGTCGCGCGCGCTCATGCCCCCGATCATGTCACGGGCCGGGCGGGCCGCCCACCCGGTCGCCGGTCGGGTCGGGCTCGGCGGCGGCGAGGAGCGCCGCGCGGAGCGCGGCCGGGTCGTCGGGCAGCTCGCCCAGGAACCCGACCATCCGGCAGGCGAGGCGGAGCTGCACGGGCGAGAGTCGGTCCAGGAGCGCGGGCAGCGGGGCGGCCGCCTCGATCGCCGCGCGGAGGGCGGTGAGGGCGCCGAGCTCGAACGACGGCGCCGGCACGCCCAGGCCCGCGGCGAGGGCCACGAGCGTCTGCGCGTCGAGGGTGAACAGGACCTTCGACGCGACCTCGGCCGGCGGGGTGGGGGCGGCGGGGCGCGGCGGCGCCGGGCGGCTCGTCGCCGGGGGCTGCGCCGGCGGCGTCGCCCGTTGTGGCGAGGCGGGTGGGCGCGCGGCCTCGAGCAGGCCCGCCCGGAGCTCGCCGGGGTCACCCGAGAGCTCGCCCACGAGGCCGACGGCGCAGCAGGCCAGGCGGAGCTGGGTGAGCGAGAGCGAGGCGAGGACGGCCTCGAGCGGCACCGTCCTCTCCACGGCCTTCCGCAGCGCGGCGACGCCCGCCCGGTGCGAGGGGACCGGCGTTCCGTGCGCGCGCGCGATCGCCTCGAGCGCCGGTCGCTTCAGGGTGCGGAGCACGCGCGCCAGGACCTCGGTCGGCGGCGCGAGCGCGAGCAGGCGCAGCCCCTCGAGCCGCGGCGGCGCCGTGAGCTCCTCCCACACGGGCGGCGGCGCGGGCTCGCCTGCGCCGGCGAGGCGGCGCTCGACCAGGAAGGTCGCCGCCTCGTCGAAGAGCGCCGTCAGGGCCGCCGACCCGTGGTCGGGGTCGTGGCGGCTGGTGAACACCCACAGGATGTCGAGCAGGCCCGGCGAGCGGACGTAGCTGGCCCGGCCCGCGCGGAGGGCGCCGAGCGCCTGCTCGAGGCGCGCCGCGCGCGCCGGGTCGCGCTCGCGGTCGACGAGCCCCTGCTCGAGCGCCCGCGCCACGAGCAGGGCCTCGTCGTCGGGGAGCACGCGCGCAAGCTCGGCCGGGGTGATCCAGTACTCGCGCCCGGCGAGGTCGACGCGCGCCGCGCGCAGGGCGCCGTCGCGGGGGTCGTAGTCGCCGTCCTCGACCTTGCCGATCCCGGGGAGCGACGGGGCGAGGCTGGCCAGGCGCACCCAGTCGCCGGCCGCGATCCTCAGGAAGGTCGCGCCTCGCTGTCCGCCCGGGAGCGGCGTCGCCTCGGTCACCCCTCGATCCTACGTCGCCGACGGGGCGCCCTGCATGGGCGTCACCGCGCCGCTCCACCAGAGCTGTCCGTCACGCGCCCGGAGGCCGACCGGGTGCTCGCCCGTGGTCCCCGGGCTCGTCGGCTGATGAACGCTCGGCGGCCGAGCGGACGGTCCGGTCCCCTCCAGCTCCTGGCCTGGCCCTCTGGCTCGTGGGGACCCGCAGGGCCGCCGAGCCGCCGGACCGGCGTCTCCAGCGTCCGGCCTCGCCCGCGGGCGCTGGGGAGGACGCTGGGACGGGCTCGGCGGGCGAGCGGAGAGCCCCCCGACCGGAGCCGGACCGGGTCTTCGGCTTCCGCCCTGGCCCATGAGTCCGTGGAACGCGGCGACGACGAAGGGCGACACGTGCGCGGAGCCCCCCCGTGGCGCGGCCCTGCCTTCGTGCCCCCGAGCGGCTGACGCGCGGGAGCGCGGTCAGGGCGCCAGCTCGACCCAGGCCGGGGCGCCCGGCTGGACCTCGACCTCGGCGCGGGCCTCGCCGCCCTCCCAGTGGGCCAGGGCCAGGTAGCGACCCGGCGGGACGTCGCTGAACGCGAAGCGACCGTCGGGGCCCAGGGGGCGCGCGGCCAGGAAGCCGAAGGCGTCCTCCGGCGGCGCCTGCGGGCGCAGCTCGACCTGCACGAGGTCGTCGGTGGGCGCGCCGCGGACCCGGCCCTCGACCTTGCCGCGCGGGCCGCCGGCGTCGAGCGCGAGGCGCACGGGCTCGCCCGGGCGCGCCTCGACCTCGCGCACCCAGCCGCGCAGCTCCTCCTGGCCGGGCGCCGGCGGCTCGAGCACGTGCAGGGTCCAGCGGCCGGGGGGCAGCGCGTCGAGGAGCGGCCGCCCCTCGGCGTCGAAGCCGACCTCCAGCGCCTCGTGCGGGTCGTGGTCGCCGTGCCGGTCGTGGACGTCGCTCGCCGGGTCGGCGCCGAGCGTGCCGGTCATGGGCCGCCCGCGCGAGTCGCGGAAGGGGGCGACGACGACCGGCGCGGCGACGGCCAGATGCAGGACGACGCCGCTGGCCGGCGCCTGGGCCGGAGCGTAGCCGGGGGCGTGCCCCCGGGCGGTGGCGCGCAGGGAGTAGCGCTCTCCGGGGGTTGCCTCGAGCGAGAACTCGCCCTCGGGGCCGCTCGTCGCCTCGAGCGCCGGCCCGCCGCGCGTCGGCTCGGCGCGCACGCGCGCGCCGGCGGCCGGCCGTTCGTCCGGGTCGACGACGCGGCCGGTGATCGACGCGAGCGGCGCGAGGGTCAGCACGACCTCGGGCGGCGCGTCGTCGCCGACGCGCACGCGCTCGGAGGGCGAGGCGGCGCCCGGCTGCCAGGCGCGCACCACCCAGTCGCCCCGCTCGGGCAGGGCCAGCTCGAAGCGCCCGGCGCCGTCGGGCGCCGCCGCGACGACCGCCTCGCCCCGGCGGGCCTCGACGCGCGCCGACGAGGCGAGCGGCGCGCCCGCGGCGCGGACCTCGCCGGTCAGGCGCAGGCGACGGAGCGCGAGGACGATCCCCTCGACCGGTCCGTGCTCGGGTCCAGGGACGGGCGGCAGGTCGACCCGGCCTTGCGTCCAGCCGGGGGCCAGGGCGACGAGCGACAGACCCGACCCCGACGGCACGCCCGGGACCTCGAACGCGCCGTCCGGCCCGGTGAGCGTCGGCTCGAAGCCGCCCACGAAGCGCTCGCCGGCGCCCAGGAGCTGGACCTCGACCCGATCCGGCGGCGGGCCGGGCTCGCCGGGGGCGAGCGTCACCCGGCCGCGGACCGCCACCCCGCGGGTGAGGGCGACTCGCACCTCGGTCGCGCCGACCGGCACGGCGACGGGGTCGGGCAGGAGCCAGCCCTCGGCCACGGCGATCACCTCGAGGGCCCCCGGCGCGACCTCGCCGAGGTCGAAGCGGCCTTCCGCGCCGGCCTCGCCCACGAACACGGCCTGCCGCGCCGGATCGCGAGCGGCGACCCGGGCCCCCGGGATCGGCGCGCCGCTCGCGCGGTCGACCACCTGCCCGGCGAGGCGCCGCGCCTGGTCCGACCCGTCCGGCGAGGAGCCGGGCCTGCTGGCCGGGGCGGGGACGAGGGCCACGGGCGCAGGCGCAGGGCCTTCGAGAGGCGGGTCCGTCGCGGAAGGCGCGGGGGCGTGGCTCGGGGCCGCCGGCCCCGGACCGTCGTCGCCCCCGAGGAGCACGAGACCGAGGCCCAGAGCGATCGCGGCGGCGGCCGCGACGGTGAGGGCGGTGCGGGCGGTCGGCGCGGTCACGCGGTGGAGCCTAGAGGCCCGGCCGGAGATACGCCAGGCAGCTGCCTCGGACGGGCCGGGCCGGGCCGGCTCCGGCCGGGGTCCCTGTCTCGGCCGCCGATCGACCCGTAAGTCCTTGAAGTGTGAGACAGCAGCGGCCGAGCACACGGATCCCCGGGCCGGCAGGAGGGCCGCGAAGCAGCTCTCCGGCCGGGCCCTCGAGAGGCCCGGCCGGCGGTGCGCCAGGCGGGCAAGCCGACCCGAGCCCGCCGGGTTCCCTGTGCTCGGCCGCGGAGCGTCCGTGAGGCCACGTCCTGTGCATGAGGGGACAGGGCCGATCACGCGACCGCCAGAGCGCGAGGGCTCGAGGACCGGCTGCCTCGCTGCTCAGCCGGCGCGGACCAAGGCCGTCGCCTGCGCAGCGCGACGAGGTGAGTGCGCGCGCACGCACGACCCTCCATGCAACGGCCTCCAGGAGGGGCTGCATGCAGCACGGCGCCAGGCGGGAGCGTCCTGGCAGACGCTCCCAGCGCCGCCGTGCGGGCGTCGATCCTCAGTTGCGTCCTACCAGAACTTCCACCAGGGCTTCGTGACCTCGAAGGCGGTCGGCGCGCTGGTGCCGTCCTGGGTGGTCACGGTCACGGGGGCCTGGCCGGTCTTGATCGCGGGGACCCAGGACCAGATCGTCGTGCGCGAGATGGGCAGGTGCAGGGCCTTCGTCCCGCGGTAGCGCACGGTGTTGAAGCCGCCGTCGAGGGGCCCCATGAAGCGCTGGCCGTGGACCTTCACCAGGGCGAGGGCGTTGTCCTTGCGGTCGCCGAGGCGCTCGATCTCGGGCCGGACCGGGTCGATCGCCTTGTGGTCGGGCTTGCGGGAGGCCGCGGGGGAGACCCGGCCCTCGAAGACGACGTCGCGCATGTAGGCGTACTTGCGGGGGTTGACCCGCAGGAGCTCGGCCGGGGCGAGCCAGTAGAACTCGACCGACTCCGCGAAGTCCTCGCGGTCGTTGGTGCGCGCGTAGTCGCTCACGAAGCCGTTCCAGCTGTGCATGCCGTAGGTGATCGCGGAGGTCCAGGAGATCGACGTCCAGCCGGGCGTCCCCAGGGTCACCGCCTGGATGCGGCTCATGAGCGGGCCGTGGCCGATCACCGCGTACTGCGTGGCGTGGCCGAGCTCGTGGATCACGGTGGCGTAGACGCGGTTCACGTCGGGCGTCTCGCCGAAGAGCGAGTCGCCGTAGGAGATGAACCCCTGCTCGATGACCGTCGTGGCCGACGCGGTGGGGCGCGGACGCCCGTCCCGGCCGATCGGGCGCACGTCGCGGTAGAAGCGGCGCACGTCGACCGAGGCCACCTTGCGCAGGAGGACCGCCGGCAGCCTGTTCATGGACTGACGCACCGCGTCGACCTCGGCCGCCGACCAGCGGGCGTCGCGGTGGAGGAGGTCGAACGACAGGCCGTCGCGCGACCAGCGCCAACCGTTCGTGATCGGGGTGAGCGAACCGGTGCCCTGGGCCAGGACCGGCGGGGCCAACGTCACGAGCGCGATCAGCGCGAGTACGGCATGCCGCATGCGACTTCCCTCCGCCCAGCGACAGAACACCTGTCACGCCACGGCGTAAGTCCAAGGTGAATGGGAAGTGGCCCTTTCACGTCCGTTTCAGTGCAACGGTTCAGCCCCGAGGTCCGGGGGGCCGATGACCCCCATGGAGGCGCCCATGCGACCCCTGCTCCTGCTGGCCTGCCTCGCTTTCCTCGGTCCCGTCGGCTGCGTCCAGGCGCCGCCCCGGCCGGCTCCCGTCAGTCAGGCCCACACGGACGTGCCCGCGGGCGCGACCCACGGCACCGTCGCCGCGTCGGCCGAGCGGAGCGAGGGGCTGACCCTGCGCACGGCGGCGAGCGGCTGGGGTCAGCGGCAGCGCGACCTGGCGCGGTAGTACTCTTCTCCGGGGTTCCGCAGGCCACGCGCACGCGCGGGCGCCGAGGACACCCGGCGCCTGCACGATTACTCTTCTCCAGGGGTCCGCAGTCCACGCGCACGCGCGGGCGCCGAGGACACCAGGCGCCTGTACGACGTCGACCCGCCGGCGCCCGCGCGTGCGCGTGGAACAAGGCTGGGCGGGCCCGCGGCCGAGGCGCTCCTCGCGCGGTCACAGGTCCGACGCGAGCGCCTCGATCCGAGCGCGGAGAGCCGGGGCGTCACCGAGCGGGTCGAGCTTCAGCCGCTCACAGGCGCCGCGCAGTTGATTCGGCGTGAGGTGCGCGAGCACGTCCGTCAGCGGTGGGGTGTCCGCCTGCAGCGCGTCGCGCAGGCGGTCGACCGGGAGGCGCGCCGGCTGAGGCCCGAGGTCGACCGCGGCGGCCTGGCCGAGGTCGATGAGCACGCGCTTGTTCAGGCCCGCCAAGATGAGCGCGAGGACCTCTCGGGCACCCCCTGGCGCCCGGGGCGTTGGCCGCGCCGGCGGTTCGAGCGCGGACCGGACCTCCCACGCGCCGACACCCGCCGCCACGATGGCCCGCTGGACCTGGAGCGCGGTGAGCGTCCCGGGCGCCGGTCCCAGGTCGACCCCGCAGCGCGCGGCCACCTCGAGGAGCGCCTCGCGGTCCAGCGGCGCAAGCAGCCCGACGACCGTCGACGGGGGCGCGACCGGTGCGTCCGCCCGGACCGGCCCGGGCGGCTCGTCGGCGGGCGCGGCGGCAGCGACGCGCAGGGCGGCCGCGGCCTCCTCCACCAGGAACGTGGCGAGCGCCGGCGAGCCCTCGTCGGGATCGGCGTGGGACGAGAGCGCCCACAGGCGGTCGACGAGGCCCGGTGTGCGCACGAACGCCTGACCCGCGCGGAAGGCGGCCAAAGCGCCCTCCAGGCGCGTGCGGTGCTCCGCCGGGACGAGGCCGCGCGTCAGCGCCGCCTCGCACAGGCGCGCCTCGTCGGCGGGGTCGACGCGCACCAGGTCGGACGGATGCAGCCAGACCGCGCGCGCGCCGACCTCGACCTGCGCGCTCAGGAGCGCGTCGTCCTCGGCGGCGAACTGCCCATCGATGACCTTGCCGACGCCGCGGAGCGACGGGTCGTCGCCGGCGAGCAGGACCCAGTCGCCGGTCTCGAGGCGCCGCATCGAGCGCGCTACGCGGGCATGGTCCCGACGCCGTCCGGCGGGAGCTGGAGCTTCGTCGCCGTCTTCTCCTGCACCTCCTCGACGGTCACGCCAGGCGCCGTCTCGCGCAGGAGGAGCCCCTTGCCGCCGGGCAGGACGTCGATCCAGGCCAGCTCGGTGCAGATGTGGTGCACGCAGCGGACGCCGGTGAGCGGGAGCGTGCAGCGGTCGAGGATCTTCGGCTCGCCGCGGGCGGTGTGGTTCATGGTCACGATCACGCGCCGGGCGCCGGCGACGAGGTCCATGGCGCCGCCCATGCCCTTGACCATCTTCCCGGGCACCTTCCAGTTGGCCAGGTTGCCCTCGCGGTCGACCTCGAGCGCGCCGAGGATCGACAGGTCCATGTGGCCGCCGCGGATCATGGCGAACGAGTCGGCGCTGGAGAAGAAGCTCGAGCCCGGCAGGGTCGTGACCGTCTGCTTGCCGGCGTTGATCAGGTCGGCGTCGACCTCGTCCTCGCGCGGGAAGGGGCCGATCCCCAGGAGGCCGTTCTCGCTCTGCAGGACGACCTCGATCCCCGACGGGATGTAGTTGGCGACGAGGGTGGGGATCCCGATCCCCAGGTTCACGTAGAACCCGTCCTTCAGCTCGAGCGCCACGCGCCGGGCGATCCGCTCGCGCAGGGCGCGCTCGTCGGTCGACTTGTCGGTCTCGCGCGCCATGGCCTACGCCTTCCTCGTCGTGCGCTGCTCGATCCGCTTCTCCTGGCGGGCCACGACGACCCGGTCGACATAGACCCCGGGCGTGTGGACCAGGTCGGGGTCGAGCGCGCCGGGCTCGACGAGCTCCTCGACCTCGGCGATCGTCACCCGGGCCGCCGTGGCCATCATGGGGTTGAAGTTCCGGGCCGTCTTGCGGAACACGAGGTTGCCCGAGCGGTCGGCCTTCCAGGCGCGCACGAGGGCGAAGTCGGCCCGGAGCCCCTGCTCGAGCAGGCACGGGCGCCCGTCGAACCAGCGCACCTCCTTGCCCTGCGCCACCTCGGTGCCGTAGCCGGTCGGCGTGAAGAAGGCGGGGATCCCGGCCCCGCCGGCGCGGATGCGCTCGGCGAGCGTCCCCTGCGGCACGAGCTCGACCTCGAGCTCGCCCGAGAGGCACTGCCGCTCGAACTCCTTGTTCTCCCCCACGTAGGAGGAGATCATCTTCTTCACCTGGCGCGTCTGGAGGAGGAGCCCGATCCCCCAGTCGTCGACGCCCGCGTTGTTCGAGATGCAGGTGAGGTCCTTCACCCCCTTCTCGCGCAGCGCCAGGATCAGGTGCTCCGGGATCCCGCAGAGCCCGAAGCCGCCGAGCATGAGCGTGGCCCCGTCGCCCACGTCGGCCAGGGCCTCCATGGGGGTGCCGACGACCTTGTTCACGTGTCCCCCTCGCGGCCGCGCCGGCGCGCGACCTCCTCGCGGATGTAGGTGACCATGTCGTCGATCGGCGCCTCGCCGGGGCGGAACAGGCGGCCGACGCCCAGGACCTCCAGGGCGGCCTTGTCCTCGTCGGGGATGATCCCGCCGCCGGTCAGCAGGACGTTCGTGGCCCCCTTCTCGCGCAGGAGCTCGAGCACCCGCGGGAAGAGGGTCATGTGGGCGGCCGAGAGGACCGACAGGCCGACCACGTCGACGTCCTCCTGCACGGCCGCCTCGACGACGGCCTCGGGGGTCTGGTGGAGGCCGGTGTAGATGACCTCCATGCCCGCCTCCTGGAAGGCGCGGGCGATGACCCGCACCCCGCGGTCGTGGCCGTCGAGGCCGCACTTGGCGACCAGGACCCGGATCTTGCGCTCGTTCGCGTCAGTCATCGCAGGCGGGTTCTAGCACGAAGGCCCGGGGGGCGTCACCGGTCCCACTGCATGACGCGCTCGACCCAGGCCCGGGTGCGCGGGTAGGTGGGCGGCAGGCGCAGGTGCTCGGCGAAGAACGCCTGGATGGGCCCGGCCGGGGCCTGGAGCAGGCCGTAGTAGACCGTCGGCGCGCAGGTCAGGTCGGCGGCCGTGGGCGCGCCGCCCACGAGCCACTCGCCCTGCTCCAGGGCGGCCTCGAGCTTCAGCGCCGCCTGGGCGAGCTGCACGTTGGCGAGGCGGAGCGCCGCCGCCTCCGGCGGTGCGCCGGAGAAGAGCTGGTTGAAGACGGTCCCCACGGCGAGCTGGAGCTCCGCGCGGTTGAACAGCTCCCAGCGCTCGATCTCCTGATGCACGTCGCGGTCGGCGGCGTAGAGGCGCGGGGCCGCGGGCCAGTTGGCGTCCACGTAGCGGAGGATCGCGTAGGAGTCGTAGATCACCCGGTCACCGTGCGTGAGCACGGGGAGGAGCGGCTGCCCCGACAGCTTCACGGCCACGCTGCGGTCGGCCGGGTCGCAGTCCACGCGCCGGTGCGGGACGGACTTGAAGGCCAGCGCGAGGCGCGCCTTGATACTGTTGGGTGAAGGCCCCAGTTGATAGAGGGTGACCTCGTCGCTCATGCTGCGCTCCTCGACCGGAACTTCGGCCTGGACCTCGACCTGGCCTTCGACCCGCGGGCGGTCGCCTGCGCCGGCCGGTGGGCCGTCCGGCCGCCGTTCTACCAGCCGGGCGCTCCTCGCGGGGGTGGCCCTGGCCGCCTGCGCGGCCGCCGCTGCGGCGCAGGACCGGGACGGTGACCTCCGGGTCGCGCGCCGGGAGGGGACGGCGCGGCAGCAGGTGTTCGGCAACGTCCTCTCGCGCACGGTCGGCCTGCGCCTGGTCGGGGTGCAGGCGGTGCTCCACCGCGCGCGCTGGAAGGGTCGCACCTTCGAGGGCACCGGGCCCTGCGTCGAGCTGGACGGCGTCGAGGTGACGCGCCTCCTCTTCGATCGGCCGCTCGACGCGCTCGAGTACCTGGTCCACGTCGCGCGGCCCGGCCGGACGCCGCTCGTCGCCGACGCGCGCGGGCGGCAGCTCGTGATGGTCTCGGGGCGGCGCCTCCTCTCGCCCGAGCGGGCGGCGCGCGTCCTGACCGCCGCCTGGGCGGACGAGGTGCTCGACGCGCCGGAGCGGCCGGTCGAGGCGCTGCGGGTCGCCTCGCCGCCGCTCGACGAGGCGGCGGCGGCCGGCGTGGCCTTCGACGCGGCGCTGCTCCTGGGACGCGGCGACACGCCGGCCTGGACGCACACGCTGGAGAAGCTGCGCGTGGCGCGGCTCTACGCCGGCGAGGGGGCGACGGACGGGCGGGTGGTGCGCTTCGTCTCCACGAACCACTTCACGTTCGAGCCCGCCGGCGGCGGCTTCTCCGAGGTCGCCATGACGCGACACGCGGCCGTCGACCTCGTCGGGCGCGCACCTGACCGCTGCCGGTCGCTCGCCATATGGGGGCGCGACCTGCTCGAGATCCTGGCGGCCGAGGGAGAGCCGGAGGAGACCCCACGTCGCCGTATGCTCGCGGTCCTGCAGGAGGTCCTGGCCCCACCGGGTGAGGCGCCCCCCACCCCTGCCGACGAGCTCGGGGCGCCGTCCCGGCCCGACGACCCGCGCTGACGCTGCGGCCTCGAGCGCGCCCTCGCGCGCGCCCGGGCTGGCAACGCGCGCCCTCGGAGCTGGTGAGCCTGTTCGCCCTCCGGTCGCCGCGCCCTGGGGTGCCCCAGGGCGGGGCATGGCTGGCCTGCCCGCCCCGCCCACGGCTATGGTGGGGCAACGGGCATGCTCCGCTTCGAAGACCTGATGGCGGCGCGGATCCTCGACCGGCAGGTGCCGGACAAGCGCGCCCCCATTCTCGACGCGGTGGGTCGCCTCCGCTCGTCCCACTCGCCCAAGAGCCTCCTCGCCAGCCTCGTCGAGGGCGAGGTCCTGACCATGGATCAGGCCCGCTGGGTTCACGCCCAGGTGGAGCGCTACAAGCGCAGCCGCAGCGTCGCCGTCTACGGACACCTGCTGGCTCGGGAGGGGCTGCCCGCGGACCGCGTGCGCCGCCTGGTCGAGCAGGTCGGTCCGGACGCCGACCTCAACGGCCTGGGCGACGCGGTCGTCGCCGCCGGGCAGCTCACGCCGCAACGCGAGCAGCAGCTCCGGTTCCAGGCGCGCCTGGCCGCCGACCGCGACCAGGCCAGCCAGGTCCAGACCTGGCTGGCGGCGCATCCGGCCACCGGGAGCGAGGAACAGACGCAGGTGGACCTGGTGGCGCCCCCGGTGGGCGCGCTGGCCGGCGCGCTCGGACCGCCCGACCCCGGCGGCAGCGGGGCGCTGCGCCTCCCGCCCGACCCCGGGGCCAGCGCCGTGCTGCGCCTGGGCGAGGTCGCCGCTGCCCTCGCCGGGCCGGCGCAGGAGGAGGCCCGGCGGATCGTCCGCGGGACGCTCTCGGACGCCGACGACGAGCTGCCGGGCCCGCAGTTCCGGATTCCCGAGTGGATCGACATGTCGGACCCGCGCACGGGCAAGCAGCTCGCCGGCTACCGGATCCTCGGTCGGGTCGGCGCCGGCGCGATGGGCACGGTCTACCTCGTCGACCGCCAGGACGACCCCACGCGGCCGGTCGCCCTCAAGCTCCTGCCGAGCGACGCGTCGTCGGACGCCAAGGGCCGCTTCAAGCGCGAGATCCTGGCCAACAGCTTCTTCTCCCACCCGGGCGTGATCGAGATCCTCGACGCCGGCACGACCGAGCAGGGCCACGCCTTCATGGCCATGGAGTTCTTCGACGGCAGCGACCTCGCGGTGGTCCTCGATGCGGAGAAGCGCCTCCCGCCGCGGCGCGCCCTGCTCCTCGCCAGGCAGGTCCTCGAGGCGCTCGCCGCCTGTCACGCGGCCGGGGTCGTCCACCGCGACATCAAGCCGGGGAACATCCTCGTCTCCCGCGACGGCGAGACGGCCAAGCTCATGGACTTCGGGATCGCGCTCGTGCGCGAGCTCGGCGAGTTCGAGGGGGCCGTCTTCCGCTCCATGGAGGGCGGCGTCACCGGCACCCCCGAGTTCATGTCGCCCGAGCAGGCCGGCGGCGACACCCTGGGCGAGGCCTCGGACCTCTACTCCCTCGGCTGCGTCCTCTACCTGATGCTCTCGGGCCGCCTCCCGTTCGAGTCGGAGAGCTCGCAGGGGTTCATCTCCTGCCACCTGCTCGAGGACCCGCTGCCGCTCGCGCGCGCCCACGCCGACGCCAAGGCGCTCCCGCGCGAGCTCCTCGACGTCGTCGACGCCCTCCTGCGCAAGGCCCCCGACGAGCGCCCGAAGGGGGCCGCGGCCGTCGTCGAGGTGATCGACCAGGTCCTCCCCCGGCTCCGCGACAAGACGGGCCGAGTCGGCCTCTGGGGCATGCTCTGGGGCCGCTGAGGTGTGTTCGACGGCTGCGGCCGCGGATGCCGGGCGAGGGGGGGCGCGCGCGGGTCGTAGGATCCGGCGATCGAACGACCCGCGCGCGCTCCCCCCTCGCCTCGGCCTCCGCGCCCTCGCCTCGCTGGCTGCTCCGTCCCACCCGCAGCTGAACCCGCGGAGGTGTGATCGACGGCTGCGGCCGCGGATGCACACCAGGTCCGCTCGATCCCGTTCGAGAGCTGAGGCGTCGTGCTTCGCACGACGGGCGAGGCGGCGCGCGCGCGGGCTCGAAGTAGGTCGCTACGTCGTCGCCCGCGCGCCTCGCCGCCGCGGCTCAGCCTCGTCGCCCTCGCCTCGCGTGCTGCTCCGGTCGAGGCTGGTCACCAGCGAAAGGTGGTAGCGCCGATCTCTTCGGTGGGCTCTGACGTGAGACGTCGTGCGGAGCACGACGGGGCGAGGCGGCCTCGCCTCGCGCGATTCGCAGCCAGCCCCGAAGGCCTCGCGAAGCGTTCGCGCCGCTGGCGAGAGCGACGCGCGCAGGGTGCGAGTCACCGGCGACGGGGCCGAGGCGTCCCGACCGGCCTTCAGTACCGGCGGGACTCGTCGCGCCGGCGCATGGCCTCGAAGAGCAGCGCCTCGGCGTCCTGGTCGATCGTGGGCGCGAAGCCCTTGGGCAGGCCCGGGGCGAAGTCGAAGCGCCCGGCCTCCATGGACATGATCTCCAGGGCGGCGGGCACGTCGCGCTGGCCGGTGCTGGTCACGGCGGCGCGCACGCGGCCCTCCTGGAAGGCGAGGTGGCCGTCGACGCGCGGCGCCTCCTTGCGGACGGTCAACACGCCGGTTTTCTTGTGGTAGCCGATCATCTGCAGGACCTCGAGCAGCTCGCCCTCGGCGAAGGCGCCGCTCATCCCGCCCGGGCGCGGCGCGTCGCCGCGCCAGGTCGCGCCGACCTCGTCCGGCTTCAGCCGGAGGAGGAGCTCGGGGTCGCCGCCGAACCCGGGCACGCCCATGAGGTCGGCGATCGTCGCCCCGAGCTCGGCCTCGAGGTCGGAGGCGTGCTGGAAGCGGTCCTCGGGCCGCGGGGCCATGGCCCTCGCCAGGAGCCGTCCGAGCCGCGGCGGGACCTCGGCCTTCGTCGGGTCGAACGCCGGCAGGGTGCCGTTGATCACGGCGCTCATGAGCTCGAGCTCGTTCTTGCCCGAGTAGGGCGGCTTGCCGGTGATCGCGTGGAAGAGCGTCGCCCCGAGCGAGTAGAGGTCCGCGCGGTGATCGGCCGAGCGCGCGTTCTTCACCTGCTCGGGCGGCATGTAGCGGACGGTGCCGAGCGTCTCCTCGGGGCCCGTCATGTTGCCCGTGATCGACCACAGGTCCTTGGCGAGCCCGAAGTCGGCGACCTTCGGCATGCCGTCGGGCGTGACGACGATCCCGCCCGGCTTGAGGTCGCGGTGCACGATCCCCTGCTTGTGCGCCGCGACGAGGGCGCGCGTGACGTGCAGTCCGACCCGCAGGGCGTCGGGGAGCGCCAGCGGCCCCAGGCGCTCGATCTGGCTCAGGAGCAGCTCGCCCTCGGCGTGCTCCATGACGATGTAGATGCAGTCGCGGGCGTGGCGGATGTCGTAGACCTCGATCACGGCGGGGTGGCGGACCTTCGCCGCCGCCTTGGCCTCGGTCTGGAAGCGCGCCACCTTCTTCTGCGACACGCCCGAGACGAGCGGCAGGGCCTTCACCGCCACGAGCGTGTCGAGCCCGATGCGCCGTGCCCGGAACACGGGGACGATCCCCGACGAGAGCGGCGTGCGCCCCTCGACCGCGTAGCCCTCGTGCCGCAGGACCTCGATGAGCTGCTGCTCGGCCTGGTTGAAGCTCTCGTGCTTGAGCAAGGACGAGCACTCCGGACAGAGGAAGTGCTTGCCCATCTCGAAGACGGCGCCTTCCTCGCAGCGCGCCATGGAGACGAGGCGGTTGCAGCGCTCGCAGCGCAGGTCCAGGTCCGGGGTGGCCGCGGCGTCGAAGTCGACGCGGATGGCGATGCCGCCGACCTGGATGATGTCCCCCGGGCGGAGCAGCGCCTCCTTGATGCGCTGGCCGTTCACGAACGTGCCGTTGGCGGAGTCGAGGTCCTCGAGCTGCAGCCCCTTGCCGGTGAGTCGCAGGGCGCAGTGCATGCGCGACAGGCGCGGCGAGTTGACGTACAGCTCGGCGCGCTCGGAGCGGCCCACGGTCACGCCGGGGCCGTTCTCCTGCATGTCGAAGCGCCGCGCTCCGGTCCCGGCCGTGAAGGTCACGGAGCAAGTCCGCGCCATGCTGGTCCTCGCCGCCAGCTTAGGCGCCCCCGCCCGGCCAAGCAAACGGGGGCCGGTCAGGGTCCGGGGGCGTCTCCGGGCGCCTCCGCGGGCGTCCACGGGGCGGCCGCGCGCCGCCGCGCTGCCGCGTCGACGTCGGCGCCGCCGGTGAGCTCGGCCGCGAGCGCGGCCAGGTCCGGGGGGAGGTCCTCGAAGACCACGTGCCCGTCGGCCCGGATCCGGATCGTGGACTCGAAGCCGTCGACGGTTGCGGGGACAGCCGACCCCGGTCGCCCGCCGGACGACACGTCGACGTCCGGCGGCGGTAACGCTCCGGGTCCGTCGAGGTCGAGCCCCAGGGCGCGGGCGTGCTCCCGCGCCCGCGCGACCTCGTCGGGGGCGACGCGCCGATCCCACGCCGTCCCTCGCACCTCCGGCACGGGCTCGTACTGGCCCATGACGTTGACGCGCGCCCCCGGCAGGTGCGCGGCGATCCAGTCGAGGGCCGGCAGGGCGCAGCAGTCGACGTGGCCGGGCAGGACCAGGTGGCGCACGACGAGCCAGGCCTCGGTCGTCACCCGGCGCAGGTTGCCGTGGACCGCCTCGAGCGAGCCGGCCACCGCCGAGCCGGCGCGAGCGCACCGCTCGTTGCCGTACTTCAGGTCGGCCACGTAGGCGCACACGAGCCCCTCGAGGAGGTCGTGCGCCTCGGGCGTGGCGCTCATGTTGCTGTTCCACACCACCGGGACGCTGGCGCGCGTGAGGGCGAGCACCCGCGCGATCCCGGGCAGGTTCACGTCGGGGAGCCCGCCGACGAACGTGAGCGAGCGCGCGCCCTCGGCCCGGCGCGCCTCGATCGATCGGGCCACGCGCTCGAGCCCGACCTCGGGGTCGGCCTCCGGCCGGTCGACGTGGGCCCAGTCGGAGCAGTAGGCGCAGCGCCAGTTGCAGCCCGCGAGCCAGAGCGTGTGCGTCGGCACGAGCTCGAGCTCTTCGCCGAGATGCACGATGTCCCGGTAGACGCGCAGGCCGGCGCCCAGCCCGCAGCGGCCGGTCTCGCCGGCGAGCCGGTCGACGGGGCAGCGCAGGTGGCACAGCCGGCAGGGCGCCAGGAGCCGCGTGGCGAGCTCGACCTTGAGGTCGAGGAGGCTCGCCTCGTCGGCCGGCCGAGCGTCGGCCGGCCGAGCGTCGGCCGGCCGAGCGTCGGCCGGCCGAGCGTCGGCCGGCCGAGCGTCGGCCGGCCGAGCGTCGGCCGGCGGGGTCGCCGCGAGCGCCCGGCCCTCGTCGCGCGCCAGCGCCGCCCGGTAGCCCTCCATGGCCTCGGCGTGGCGGCGAAAGAGGTCGGCCTCGCGAAGCGTCGTCAGCTCCCCGCGCGCGAGGCCCGTGCGCGCAGCGCGCGCGAGGGCGAACGACGCGGGAGCCAGGCCCAGGGCGCGCCGGCGGAAGAGGGCGTAGGAGGCGGGGTCGACCACCGCAAGCAGTCTACCTCTCGCGCGCGCGGGCTCCGCCCTGGGTCTCTCGACCCTGCGCCGGCACGCTCGAGCCCTCCCGCTCGCTTCAGCGGCCGCGCGTGCGCGTGCGCTATCCTCGTCGCGTGGCCGACGATGGGCTCAGGCGACTCGAGCGCGAGGCGGCGCAGGGCGATCCGCAGGCCGCGGCGCGCCTGGCGCGCGAACGGGCGCGGGTCGGCGCCGCGCGCGCGTGGATGCTGGTGGACACGTGGCCGCTCGACGCGAAGGAGCGCGCGCACGACGCGCTGTTCACGCCGGACGGGGACCTGCTCGTGGTCGGCGCGCGGCGGGTCCGCCTGATGGCGCCGACGCCGCTCGCGCCGGTCCGGGGGCTCCGCCGGCCCGTCGCGCGCGAGGTCGCCTGCGCCGCGCTCTGGGAGGGGGCTCGGCCGAGCGGCGCGCCGGCCGGCGGCATCCGGGTGCGTCCGCGGGCTCGCCTCGTCCTCGGCGAGCGTCGGACCTCGTGCGGCGGGGCCTGCTCGCTCGTGGTCGTGGGGCTGCCCGGCCTGGACCGGCCGCGCGCGCTCCACGAGACCGACGAGGTCGGCTTCGACGCGGTGGCCGCCGGCGGCGACGTCGTCGTCGCCGCGACGAGCGACGTCGTCCGCGCCTGGCGCGAGGGCGGCGGCGTCACGACGTGGCGCCACCCCGAGCGCGTGCGCGCCCTGGCCATGGACGCGCTCGGCCGACGGGTGCTCGTCGTGGGCGAGCGCACCGCGATCGTCCGCGACCCGGCGCAGGTCGACGACGTGGCCGCCCTCGCGCTCGACGCGCCCCCGCTGCCCACGTGCGCCGTCACGGCCGACGGGGCGCTCGCGGTGACGGCCAGCCGCGACGCCGTGCACGTCTGGGAGACGGCCGCCGGCCAGCGTGTGCGCCGCGTCCCCTGCGACGGCGCCCTCCGGGTGACGCTCGCCCGGAGCGGGCTCCTGCTGACGGTCCACGGCGCCCGGGTGGGCCTGTGGGACGTGGGCTCGGGGCAGCAGCTCGGCGTGACGCCGAGGGTCGAGGAGCGCGTCAGGGCCGCGACCCTCGACCCGACCGAGCGGCTGCTCGTGGCGGTCGGCCAGACCCGCGTGTGGACCTTCCGCCAGGCCTGACCGTGCGGCTGCCGCCCGCCGGGTCGGCCGCAGGCGCGCGCCCTGCGGCCGACCCGGTGCGCGCAGCCAGGTGCGGCGCTCGCGCGCAGCGCCACACCCGGCCACGCGGACGTCGCGCGCGCCCGGCGGCCTCTCCGGCCCCGCGCTCCAGCCTCTGCGGGGGCCGCCGTCAACTCCGAGTTGTCAAAGACCGGGGACCATGAACCCGAACGAGAGCCTAACCTACGGGTCCGACATCCCCGGGCGACCCCCGCCGACGAACGGGCTTTGACGGCCGGCGTCGCCTCGGGCTACCATCCGCCCCTTCCACGGAGGACCGCCCATGGCTACCCAGACCGCCGCCCCGACCGCCACCGGCGCGCTGACCCTCAACCACCTCTTCGCGCAGCGCGTCACGACCTCGGGCGACCGCGTCGCGCTCCGCCGCAAGGTGCAGGGGACGTGGACCGACATCACCTGGCGCGGCTACCGCGACGCGGCCCGCAAGGTGGGCCTCTCGCTCCTGGCCCTGGGCCTGGGCCGCGGCGACGCCGTGGCGATCCTCAGCGAGACGCGCGCCGAGTGGTCGTTCTGCGACCTCGGGATCCTCGGGATCGGCGGGATCACCGTCCCGATCTACCACTCGAACACCGCGCCCGAGGCGGCCTACATCCTCCAGGACTCGGACGCCCAGGCCGTGTTCGTCGAGAACCTCGAGCAGTGGGACAAGGTGCGCGGCCGCCTGGGTGACCTGCCGGCGCTCAAGAAGATCATCATCATCGACCCGGCCGACACGCCCAAGGTCACGGCCGCCCAGGCGCCCTGGCAGGGCGACGACCGCGTGACCACCTACGCGGACTTCCTCAAGCTCTCCGACGGGCACGACCCCGAGCGCTTCGAGGAGGCGTCGCAGGCGGCGCAGCCGGGCGACGTCGTCACCTTCATCTACACGTCGGGCACGACGGGCCACCCCAAGGGCGTGATCCTCACCCACGAGAACGCCGTCGCCGAGTGCGAAGCGCTGTGGAACGCGCTGGAGATCACCGACGACGAGAGCACGCTCATGTTCCTGCCGCTGGCGCACGTCTTCGCGCGCGTCCTGCACTGGATGCAGCTCAAGGCGGGCTACACGGTCGCGTTCGCCGAGACGATCAACAAGGTCGTCGACAACATGGGCGAGGTGCGCCCGACCTTCTTCGCCGCCGTGCCGCGCATCTACGAGAAGATCCACGGCAACGTCATGAGCAAGGTCGAGGAGAACCCGGCCCTCAAGCGGCGCTACGTCCACTGGGCCCTGCGCAACGCCCTGGAGAAGGACCGCCGCCAGCGCGAGAAGCTGGGCGTGCCGCTGTCGCTGTCGATCGCCTGCGCGCTGGGCGCCCCGGCGATCAACAAGATCAAGGGCAACCTGACCGCGCGCCTGGGCGGCCGGCTGCGCTACTTCATCTCCGGCGGCGCGCCGCTCTCGGCCGAGATCGCGGCGTTCTTCCACATGCTGGGCTACCCGATCTTCGAGGGCTACGGCCTGACCGAGACGACGGCCGCCACGCACGTCAACAAGCCCGGCGCGCACAAGATCGGCACGGTCGGCCGCGCCGTGAAGGGCGTCGAGTGCAAGATCGCCCAGGACGGCGAGATCCTCGTCCGGGGCGGCGTCGTCATGCGCGGCTACCACAAGAAGCCGGAGGCCACGGCCGAGGTCCTCTCGCAGGACGGCTGGTTCGCGACGGGCGACGTGGGCGAGGTCGATCAGGACGGGTTCCTGCGCATCACGGACCGCAAGAAGGACCTGATCGTCACGGCGGCCGGCAAGAACGTCGCCCCGCAGAACGTCGAGAACCACCTGAAGATGGACCGGTTCATCAGCCAGGCGGCGCTGTTCGGCGACAAGCAGCGCTTCTGCGTGGCGCTCGTGACGCTCAACATCGACGAGGTGAAGAAGCAGCTCCAGACCGAGGGCGCCGGCGCGCCCGAGGCCATGGACGAGCTGGCGAAGCACCCGCGCGTGCGGCAGCTCGTCGAGGGCGCCGTGGCCGAGAAGAACCGCGACCTCGCCAGCTACGAGCAGGTGAAGTATTTCGAGATCCTGCCCAAGGAGTTCGACGTGGGCGACGAGCTCACGCCCAGCCTGAAGGTCAAGCGCAAGGTCGTGGCGAACAAGTACAAGGAGGTGATCGACCGCCTGTACGCCAACGCCGCGCCGGGCAAGGACTAGCCGCTACCTGCCGAGCGCCCGCAGGGCGTCGCGGACCTCCGTCGACGGCAGGAGCAGCGCCCCGCCGCCGAGGCCGACGACCGCGACTCGCCCGCGCCGGCTCTCGCCGGCCAGGCGCACGGCCTCGGCGTCGACGGTCCAGGGCGAGCTGCGGTCGACGAGCACGAGCGTCGGCACCGCGTGCCACCCGCCCGGTCGCGCGACGAGCACGCCGGGCGGCGAGGGCTCGTCCGCCCACTCGAGGGCGTGCCGCGCCCCCGTCCGCGGGCCCAGCAGGTGGCCGATCAGGAGGTCGCTCCGGTCGGCGAAGTGCGACGTGAACAGCGCCGCGCGCAGGTCGGCGCGCTCGCTCGGCTGGAGCCCCGCCGCGCCGCGCGCGAGGTCGAGGACACGGGCCGCCCGGAGGAGCTCGTCGTGGCCGTCGCGCTCGGCCGCGGCGGCGACCTGCCGCAGCGCCTGCGACCAGGCGCCCGGCGAGGCGAGCGGCGCGACGAGGACCAGCCCGCCCGCCCCGGGCCGGTGGGCCGGGTAGGTGGCGGCGAACGCGGCCGAGAGGCCGTGGGCGACGACGACCTCCGGCGCGTCGGGCACGACGCCCACGCCGACGAGCGCCGCGCGCAGCCGCGCCAGCCGGAAGGCCGTCCGCGCGGCGTCCTCGCGGTCGTGCGCCTCGCTCGGGTCGACGTAGACGACGGTTCGGTCGTCCTCGAGCCCGCGAAGCCACGGCTCGAGGTAGGCGGCGCGGTAGCCCACCTGCGGCAGGACCAGGAGCGGCGGGCCCTGGCCGCGCACGCGGACCGACCAGGTGACACGCTCGCGGAGCGGCCCCTGATCCACCTGGAACGTCAGCGGCGCCCGGCGCCCCGGCGCGCGCCGCACCTCGTAGCTGCCGTGGGTGCCCAGCAGCCACTCGGTCCAGTCGCCGCCCGGCGCCACGGCGCCCGTGAGCGCCTCGAGCGTCTCGTCGAGCAGGGCGCGCACGTCCGGGGCCCGCTCGCGCCCGTGCGCCTCGACCAGCGGGACCACCGCGCGCGCGTCGGGCGCGCGGCCGAGGCCGACCGCGGCCGCCCGCCGCACCTCCCAGGCCGGGTCGCCGAGCACGCGCACGAGCCGCGGCACGAGGCCCTGGCTGCGCGGCAGGCCGAGCGCCCACGCCAGCCCCTCGCGGGCGCGGTCCGGCGCCGACGTCAGGGCCCGGTCGACCTCGGCGAGGACCCGCGGGTCGCCGACCTGCGCCGCGACCGTCTCGGCGGCCGCCAGGCGCACCGTCCAGACGTGCGCGCTGGCGAGGACCTCGAGCAGGAGCTGGAACGCAGCCGGGTCGGTCGGGTCGAGCCCGGCGGCGATCTCGCGGCGGCGGGCGTCGCGCGCGCGGCGCAGCTCGCGGCGCAGGGCCTCGACGTCAACGCCTCGCGCCCCGGGCAGGCCCGCCGTCATGTGGGCGCCGGTCTCGTCGTCGTCAGGCGCGACGACGACGACGCGCTCGCGGCCGGTCCGCTCCGCCTCGCCGGCCGGGCCGGTCACGACCACCGCCGGCCGTCGCGGGTCGGGGGCGCGCAGGTCCCAGAGCTTGATCCGGCCCGACTCGGCGCCCGTGAGCGCGCGCCCGCCGTCGGCCGACAGGTCGCACGCGAGCAGCACCTCGCCGGGGTCGTCGAGGCGCGCGCGCTCGACGCCCCGCTCCGGGTCGACGAGGCGCAGGGTCGCCTGGCCGCCACGGACGAGGAGCCCGCGGTCGCGCGTCGCCGCCGCCGGGCCCGTGAGCGCCAGCGGCCCCTCGCCCACGAACGAGGCGACCCGCTCGCGCCGCACGAGGTCGAAGCGCTCCACCACCTGCGGCGCGCCGGCGACCAGCGCCACGCCCGGCCCGTCGAGCAGGGCGTGCGTGAACCCGGCGCTGGCCACGACCTCGACCAGCGGGTCGCCGCGGCGCGTCCAGGTGCGCAGGAGGTGGTCGTCGCCGGCCGTGAGCAGCGTGGCGCCGCCGGGGTCGAACACGACCGCCCGCGCGGGCCGCTCGTGCGCCTCGAGCGTGCGCAGGCAGGCGCCCGTGGCCAGGTCCCACAGGCGCACGCGCCCGTCCTCGCCGGCGGTCGCCGCGACCTCGCCGTCGCGCGCGAGGGCGAGCGCCAGCACGCGGCGCCGCTCGCCCGCGGCGTGCTCGAGCACGTGGGCGCACTCGCCCGAGGTGACGTCCCACACGCGCGCGGTCCCGTCCCAGCCCGCGCTGGCCACCCGCTCCCCGTCGCGGCTGAAGGCGACGGCCACGGCGCGCGCGCGGTGCCCGGTCAGGCGGTGGACGAGCGTCCCGTCGCGCAGGTCCCACACCTCGACCGACCCGTCGCGGCGGCCGGCGACGGCGCGCGAGGCCGAAGGGTCGAAGGCCACGGCGTCCACCGCGTCGGGGCGCGCCGCCCGATCGTCGTCGCCGTCGGCGGCGGCCGGGATCGTCGCCGGAGCCGGTGAGCGGCCGCCGCCGGCCACGACGAGCCCGGCCGGCCGGGCCGGGGCGCCCGGATCGACCGCCA
>JAHBXY010000130.1 GCA_019636275.1 Planctomycetota bacterium
GGCGGCTGATCCGTGTCGGTCGCGCTCGGGGCGGGCGGCTGGTCCGTGTCGGGCTGGCGCGGCGGGCCCGGGGGGCCGTCGGTCACCTCGAGGAGCTTGCCGTCGGGCGTGGTGAGCAGCCGGCGCATCTCGTCGCGCGTGAGCGGGCGCGAGCCGATGCGGCCGAACACGGCCGTCTGGTGCCCGTGCTCGTCGACGGCGCGGTCGCGGTCGACGCCCTCGGAGATCGCCAGCGCCGGCGACGACGTCGCGTAGGTCGCGATCAGCCGCGGCGCCGGCACCGGGCTCCAGCCCTGCGCGCGCGGGTCGTCGGCCGAGGTGAGCTGGACGACCGCCAGCCCCTTCTCGGCCGCCACGTAGGCGTAGATGCTGGCGTTCGTGGCGCCGACCTTCACGTCGCGTGCGCCCGCGAGCCAGCCGCCGCCGTCGAAGCGCGCCAGGACCTGCGGCGCGGCCGGGCGCTCGAGGTCGAGGATGACCAGGCCGTCCTTGCCGGCGGCCACGTAGCCGAACGACCGACTGATGTAGATCGACTGCGCGTCGGTCAGCGGCACGCGCGCCACGCGGGTCAGGGCCCGCGGCGTGGGCGTCGGCGCCGGCTCGAGGAGCAGGTCGGTCACGTCGAGGACGGCCACGCCGTCGTCGTCGCACACGAACGCGTAGCGGAGCTGCACCTCGACGCTGCGCGGCCGGCGCAGGTCGCGCGCCGTGGCCACGACCTGCGGGCGGAGCGGGTCGGCCACGCTGACGACGACCAGGCCCGCGTCGCAGACGACGTAGACGTGCTCGCCCACGACCGCGCACGACTCGGCGCCCTTGAGCAGCCCGCCGGCGTCGTAGGTCACGGCCCGCTCGAGGAAGTTGTTCGTCGGGTCGCCGTCGAGGAGCGTCGCCGCCGAGACGAGGATCAGCCCCTCCTCGCGGTCGGTCACGTAGAGGAAGGCGTAGAGCGGGTGGACCTTCTGCTCGCGGTTCTCGGGCCGCTGCGTCCGCGTCGGGTCGACCGCCTGCGTCGACGGCGCGCGCACGCTGGTCGCGTCCTTCGACGTCACCTGCAGCCGCTGGCCGAGCGGCGACGTCGGCGCCCAGGTGATCCGCTGCGAGAAGCCCTTGTGGTCGATCTGGGCCACGTCGTAGACCTTGAGCCCGCCCGAGCCGTTGGCCGTGTAGAGGTACTCCCCGCGGAGCTGCACCGAGCGCACCTCCTCGCCCCCGAACGGCAGCGAGAGGCCCAGCGTCGTGTTGGCCGCGTGGTGGTAGGCCTCCTTCAGCGCGCGCCCGCGGTTGACGTGCCCGTCGTAGTCGTCGGGGTAGGCCAGCTCGTGCAGGCGGCTGCCGATCACCGCCTGCGGCTCGGTGCGCTCGGTCACGGCCACGGCGTCGAAGCCGCCCGCGCCGCTGGCCACGTAGACGTAGCGGCCGAGGAAGTTGACGGCGTTGGTGCCGACCATCAGCGCCTGGGCCATCTGCGCGTTGTTGTCGCCCTCCTTCGACACGTGGCAGTTGGTGCAGGAGCGCGTCTCCTTCGTGCGCACCGTGTGCGGGACGTGCGGGCTGAAGGCCGTGCCGCTGAAGCCCTCGGCCGAGACCGTCTGCTGCTGCGAGTAGACGAACTCGCGGTCCTGGGTCTGCGAGCCGACGGTCACGGCGCAGGCCGAGCGCACGGGGACCACCTTGCCGCCCGAGACGTCGCCGTCGCGGCCGAGCATGAAGATGTCCTCGCGCAGCGTCTGGAAGCTGTACGACGTCCAGTTGCGCTGCAGCGACCCCTCGTAGTGCAGGGCCTCGCGCCGCTGGTTCGACTTCATGTCCAGGTGGCAGCCGAAGCAGCTCGCCACCCAGGCCGTGTGGCAGGTGTAGCACTCCATCTTCTGCGACGCGTGCGCCAGCAAGGTCGCGTCGGCCGGCACGTCGCCCCATGTGTGGTCGGTCCGCATGGTCTTGGCCACGCGCGCCTTCTCGCTGTACTTGCCGTGCGCCGGGTCGATCGAGTCCTTGACCTGCGGCACCTCCCACTCGACGTCGGGGACGACCGACGAGCGCTGGAAGAGCGTCGCCCCGCGCCGGCCCGGCACGCCGTCCCAGCGGAACCGCGCGCCGAAGGGCGTGTTCGAGCGGCGCAGGTCCTGCCCGCCGGCGTTGCCCGTGGTCATCAGGTTCGTCACGGCGTTGACCGTGCCGTGGCAGTCCTCGCACCTGATCGCCGTCGCCGCCCGCAGCTCGCCGTAGAGCTTGCCGTCGCCGTGCGAGTCGACCGTGAAGTGGCAGTCGGCGCAGTGCATGCCGCGCTCGAGGTGGATGTCCTTGAGGTGGACCGACCGCTTCCAGCGCTCCGGGTCGTCGGGCGCGACGACGTTGCCCGCCTCGTCGAGCAGGTTGCCGCGCGCGTCGCGCTTCCACACGGCCCGGTAGAGGAAGCCGTGGCCGTGGAAGTCGCCGAGCTGCATGTTGTCGAGCTTGGCGTTGAACTCGCTCGAGCCGGTCTCGGCCAGGAACTCGCGGTCGCGCCACAGGCCCTTGGGCGTCGAGCCCTCGGGGTTGTGCTTGAGCGCGGCCAGCTCATCCGCGGCCGACGGGTAGACCTGCTCCTTCGGCCACAGGTGCTGCCCGTCGGTCTCGAGGTCCCACCACGTGTAGCCCAGGTAGGTGTTCGACACCGCCGTGCCCGGGTGCATGTGGCAGACGATGCACTGGCTGGACGGGATCTGCCGCGTGAGCAGGTGCGCGATCGGGTGCCCCGACCGGTCCTTCGGGATCGTCGGGTCGGGCTGAGCGCTCTTGCCGCGGTTGCCGTGCACCGACCACGGGCCCGAGTGGTTGGCCTCGGGGCGGCCGCCGCGCAGCGTGTTGAGCGGGTCGCGGTCGTTGGCGTAGACGACGTGGCAGGCCGAGCAGCCCGACGAGCGGTAGTCGCCCGGATGGTCGTTGGTGCCCAGCATGTTCAGCGTCGGGTCGAGGAGGCGCGTGCGCTGCAGGTTCAGCCACACGGGGTCGACGCGGTTGAGCGTGCCGAGGCCGCGGTCGGAGAGGCGGTTCTGCGGGCGCCCCGGCTCCTCGTCGAGGCCGCCGCCCGGCAGCCCGGCCAGCGGCAGGGCCAGCGGCCGGGGCTTGCGCTGCCCGCGCTCGAAGATGCGCAGGATGTTCGACGGCTGGCCGACCTCGAAGCGCGGCAGCGGGTCGAGGAACGGCAGGACGCCCTTCGTGGCCACCTCCTCGGGCGTCGGCGGCGGGTCGGTCAAGAGGCGCTGCGGCTCGCCGTGCGGCCCGTAGCTCTCGCCGAAGCGGGCCTGCTTGAAGGGCACGGCGCCGTTGTTGTAGAGCGCCGCGTTCCAGAGCATGCCGCCGTGGGCCATCATGCTCTTCTGCGTGCGGCGCACGTGGTCCTCGACGTCCTGACCGTGGCAGCCGCTCGAGCCGCACGAGAGCGCCGCGACGCGCAGGTCGCCCGGGTTGACGAAGCGCACGAACTCCCACGACTCGTCGAGCCAGGCCGTGTAGCTCAGCTCCGGGTTGGCCGCGGTCGGCCAGCGCTCGGGGTGCTTCGGGAGGACGTGCGCCTTCTCCCGGGCCGCCAGGTAGGCCGGGCTGCCCGGCGACGCGCCCGCCGGGACGACGACCCTGGCGTCGCCGCCGTGGCAGTCGGTGCAGCCGATCAGGTCGGCGAAGCGGCCCGGCTGGCTCGGGTCGAGCGGGTCGGGGTGCGGCTCGGTCTGGCCCGTGTGGCACGACACGCAGCCCTTCGTGCGCGCCTCGACGCCCTCGCGCATGTGCGCGGCGCGCAGGTCGACCTTCGTGGGGTCGGGCATGGGCCGCCCCGTGCGCCCGACCGTGCAGGCGGCCACGAGGCCGGCGGCGAGCAGCGCGAGGGTGAGCGCCCAGCGGCGGTGGATCGTCGACGTCCGGTTCATCGCATCACCACGTGAGCGTCATGGCGAGGAACCCCGAGTACAGGGTCTCGTTCTGGTAGAGCTGCTTCAGCCCCGCCCCCGGGAGGAGGCAGCCGGCGCCGGCGGTGAAGATCACGTTGTCCGTGAGCAGCGGGCGCCACTGGACGCCCACGCTCAGGTCCACGCCGATCGTGCGGCTGATGCGGCGCTGCACGAGGACCCGCTCGAGCACCTCGGTGCGGTCGAACTGGAGCAGGTTGGCGTTGAAGTCCACGAAGAGCTTCGGCGTCAGCTTGGCGCTGGCCCCCAGGCCCCACAGCCACAGGCCCGGGTTGACGAAGTTCGCCGTGCCCTGCGTCTTGCTCGAGCGCAGGCTGGGCAGGAGGTCGAGGCGGTTGACGAGCTGCACCGCCGTCTGCGCCAGCGGGATGTTCTGCCGGTTGAAGTAGCTGAAGCCCGCGCCGGCGAAGAACGGGTTGCCGAGGATCGAGTCGAAGCCGCCCGCCGTCCCGTTGTCGGGGTTGCGGTCGCCCGAGGCCCACATGAACGAGCCCTTGAGCCGCACCCAGTCGACGTCGGTCGAGGCCTCGAGCGCCACGAAGTGCGCCTGGATGTCCTGCTTCTTGCCGGCGATCTCGTTGAACGACTCCTCGCCGACCACGAAGTAGTACATGTGCGACAGGTTCAGCCGCCCGATGTGCCCCTCGCCGCCCCAGCCGAGGTAGTGGGCGCGCACGTCCTTCGAGGCCGTCCGCCCCCGCTCGTCGACGGCCCGCCCGATGCGCGCCGGCCGGATGAGGAAGCCGTTGTCGTCGTAGCGCTCGGGCGAGTCGTCGAAGTTGCCGTGGTAGCTGAGGAGCAGCGTGTAGCCCTTGAACAGCTGGCTCAGCTCCGAGAGGAAGTCCTGGCAGTAGAAGTTGGCGATCACCACGTTCTGCTGCCGGAAGCGGTAGTCGTTGAGCCCGCTGTTCGTGTCCTTGTCGAGCTGGTGGAACCAGGCCAGGTTCCACTGCAGCCGGTTCGCCAGGTAGTTGCCCTGCAGCCGCACGCCCAGGTTGTTGTCGCTGTAGAGGAAGCCGCGGAAGTCGCTCTGGAAGCCCTGGACGCCGCCGATGAGCGTGAGGAAGTCGTAGTTCGGCCCCAGGTCCAGGAGGTGGTAGTCGATCAGGGCCTCCTGGATGCCCACGTGCCAGTCGGTGCGGTCCTTGCCCTCGCGCACGTCGATGTTGACGAGGTTGTTCTCCTGCGCCCAGAGCTGGTTCACGTTGATGACCGGCGTGATCTTCACGGCCAGGTCCTTGGGCTTGAAGGCCGTGTCGCCCTTGAACAGCTCGGCCGAGAGGACGATGTTCTGGTTGACCAGGAGCTGGTCGAACTTGCCGAAGAACTGCTCGCTGCGCGGGCGGGCCGTGCTCACGCCGGCGGCGATCGGGAATGAGCGGCCCTCGACGAGGGTGTCGCTCTGGAAGGTCATCACGAGGAACGTGTCGTCGCCCAGGATCGGGTAGTCGCCCTTGAGCACGTTCTGGTGGTACGGGTCGAGGATGCTGCCCTTGCTGTAGGGCGCGTCGGTCTCGCCCGCGCCGTCGAAGCGCTCCCAGTCGGGGAACTGCACGCGCCAGCGGTCGGGCACGGGCACGAAGTCGCGCGGGAGGACGGGCGCCGACGGCGCGCCGTGGCTCGATGGACCGGCCGCACCCAGCGGCGCGCCGTCGGGCGTGGGGACCGGCGGGCGCGCCGGGGCCGGGCCGAAAGGCGGGCGCTGGCGTCGGGGCCGGGGCGGGTGTCGGCGCCGGGGTCGCGTCAGCAGAGCGCCTTGTCGGGCGTCGCCCGCCCGACGGCGGCGGCGGCGGACCGCCGGGCACCGCCGGGGCGTTCGGCCGGCGATCGCCGGCGAGCCGGCGGCCAGCCCTGCTGCCGGAGCCTCGCCCTGCGGCGGCGCGTCGGGCGCGGCCTGCCCGCCGGGGCCGCGTCCGGGAACCCGCCGCCGGACGTCGCGTCCGGGCGGCCCGCCTGCCGGCGGCGCCGGGTTAGCCGCCGGCTCGGGCGCTGGTCAGGGCGCTGGCTCGGGCGCTGGCCGGGCTTCGGCGGCGGGGCGCCGGGCGCGGCGGGGCGCGGGCGCGGGGGCGCCGGGGCGCGGCCGCGGCTGCTCCTGCGCGATCACGACGAGGCCCGCGCTCAGGACCAGGCCCAGCGCGGCGGCGAGCGACGGCGTGCGCACGGGGCTACTCGAGCGCCCGCGCGACGGCCTCGAGCCCCTGCGAGAACGCCGGCGTGCCCGGCTCCAGCTCGTAGAGGGCGTAGATCGCCACCAGCCCCTTGTCCGTCGGCGGGTCGGCCGACAGCGCGTCGGGGTCCTTGGCCACGAGGCGGGCGTAGTTGAGGGCGTAGAGCCCCATGCGCGTCTGGTCGGCGGCCTCCGGCGTGGCCCCCGAGGCGGGGTCCCGCGCGATCGCCTTCATCAATGCCACGACGTCGGCCGCCGCGAGCGGCCCGTCGGCCATGGCGCGCGCCAGGCCCGCGGCGACGCCGCGCGCGGCCTCGGCCGTCTTCGCCACCGCGCCCAGGTCGACCGCCCCCTCGGCCGGCACCGCCGCCCGCAGGGCCTCGACGTGGCCGGCGAGCGCCTTGGCGGCATCGGCCGCGACGCGCTCGACCGCGTGCCGCGCGATCACCCAGTGCCCGGTCGCCCGGGCCAGGGCCGCGCGCACGTGGTCCGGGTCGGCCTTGTCGTGGGCGCCGCCCCGGGCGCGCACGACGACCTGGTCGAACGCCTCGCGCAGGGCCACCGCCTGGCCCACGCGCCACACGCGCGCGGCGTGCTGCGGCCCCGCGCCCGGGAGCTCCGGCGCCGGCGCCTCGAACGAGTAGTCGCGCCAGTGCGGGACCTGCTGGTTGTGCGAGAAGAGCTCGAACGGCACCAGGTCCGGGTGCCCCGCCTCGAGCATGTTCGTGTCGATCTTGAGGTGGCAGCGCACGCACTGGTCGGCCCAGAGCACGAGGTCCTTGCTGTAGTAGATCCCGTGCTGGTCGTAGAGCTTCTGGCTGCCGCCCTGCGGCCCGCCGAGCTTCTTCCACTCGGCGATCGTCCAGTCCTCCTTCTCGTGCGGCTTGATCCACTTCTCCGCCGGGCCGTGGCAGCCGTCGCAGGTCACGCCCTCCTCGGGGCGGAAGCGCGCGCCCTGGAGCGCCTTGTGCAAGCCCACCGCCGCGCCGGGGTTCTTCGCCCCGACGCCGTAGTCGTGCACCGAGACGCCGTGGCAGGAGAGGCAGCGCTGGCTCTGCTCGGCGAGGCCCTTCGTGCCCTCGAGCGCGTTGAGCTTCGTCATCATCTCGGGCGACCGGTCGTCGCCGCCCTTGTCGGCCCCGCGCAGCCGCCGCCAGGCGTAGCTGTGCCGGTCGTAGGGGACGTCGCCCTCCATCGCCGACCACGACGTGTACTCCGTCAGGTACGGCGCCTTCTCGCGCGGCTCGGGCTTGCTGTGGCAGGCCGCGCTGTCGCACGTCTGGGCGCCGAGGTACTTGCCCGGCGCCGCGGGCACCGCCGCGGCGGGACGCTCCTGCGCGCAGACCACGCGCCGCGGGCCGCCGGTCGACGCGACGAGCGCGCCCGCCCCGGCGAAGACCATGGAGACCCACACGACCCGCAGCGCGGGACGATCCGGACGTACGGCGCTCACGCTGATTCCCCCCGTGGCCCGGGACTATAGAGAATCCGCTCGGATCTGGCCAGGACCCGGGAGGCCGTGGTACAAGACCCGCCCGGGGGGGAAACGGGCGTGCTCATCGATCGTACGCACCGCGGCTGGATCTGGGCGACCGCCCTGCTCACGCTGATCGCCTGCGCCGCGTACGTGCCCTACCACCTGCACGGCCCCCTCTCCGGCCCTCGCGGCAGCACCTGGCAGGGCCTCGTCTACGGGGGCGTCGCCACGGTCATCATCCTCTTCGCCGGCGCGATCGGGCTCCGGCGGAAGGTGCGCGCGCGCGGGCTCGGGCGCGCCGAGGCCTGGCTCAAGGGGCACATCTGGCTGGGGCTCCTGGCCTACGTGCTCGTCTACCTGCACGCGGGCTTCCGCCTCGGCGGCGCGCTGACGATCGTGCTCATGGTCCTGTTCACGGCGGTCGTCGTGAGCGGGGTCTACGGGCTCATCGTGCAGCTCGTCGTGCCGCGGCTCATGACCGCCCAGCTCCCGCACGAGACCCTGCACGAGCAGGCGCCCCTCTACGCGAGCCGCCTGCGCGAGGAGGCCGCCCGGGCGGTCACCGAGGTGTGCGGCGCCCTGCGCCCCGAGCCGGAGCCGGCGGCGGCAGGGGCCGGGGCCGCGCCGGCGGGCCGCCGCGCCGGGCGCGTGGTCGAGGCCCTCGAGGGCAGCGAGCCGCTGAAGGAGTTCTTCCTGCAGGAGCTCGACGGCTACCTGGAGTCCGGCCGCGGGCGGCTGGCGACGGCCGGCGCGCGGCGCGCCGTGTTCGGCCACGTGCGCGCGCTCAGCGGCCCGGGCGTCCACCCGACGCTCGAGGTCCTCGAGGGCCTGTGCGAGGAGCGCCGGCGCCTGGCCGAGCAGGTGCGCCTGCACGGGTGGCTGCACGGCTGGCTGCTCGTCCACCTGCCGCTGGCCGCGGCGCTCATCCTGCTCACGGTCGTGCACGCCGTGGCGTCCCTGTACTACTGACGAGGCGCGCGTGGACGAGCTGCACGTGTTCCGCGACGGGCAGATGCTGGGGCGCTTCGAGCTCCACGCGACCGAGCTGATCATCGGCCGCGGCGGCCACGTCGTCCTGGACGGCCCGACGGTGTCGCGCCTGCACGCGCTCCTCAGCCACCACGACGAGCGCGGCTACGTGATCACGGACCTGGGCAGCCGCAACGGCACCTGGGTCAACGGCGCCTCGATCACCGAGGCGGAGCTGAAGACGGGCGACGAGGTGCGGCTGGGCGAGTACGCCCTGCGCTGCGCGTTCAGCGGCCCGAGCCCGACCCTGCGCGCGCCGCCGATCGCCGCGCGCGAGGGGCTCGACGAGACGCAGGAGCTGGGGCCCGACGTGATCCCCGCCCGGGCGCCGGCCGAGTCGCCGGGGGCCGGCCGCAAGGAGTCGGCCCGCCGCTTCCGCGAGACCGGCCGCCTCGCGCGGAAGGAGGCGACCGCGTCGGGCACCGGCGTCGCCGCGGCGCCCGTCGAGCCGCCGCCGCAGGCCGAGACGAAGCCCGAGAAGCCCGAGAAGCCCGAGAAGCCCGAGAAGCCCGAGAAGCCCGAGAAGCCCGAGAAGCCCGAGAAGCCCGAGAAGCCCGAGAAGCCCGAGAAGCCCGAGAAACCGGCGGCGAAGCCCGCCGCGGGCAAGGCCGCCGCGCCGAAGCGCGAGGCCGTGGGCGAGGACGTGCGCCGGGCCTACGAGACCTACTTCGTGCGCCTGCGCCGCCTCGTGCGGCGCGAGGTCGACCCGGCCAAGGAGGCCAAGCCGACGCAGGTCGACCTGACCTACCCGCGGCGCCGGAGCCCCTTCCAGCGGCGGCTGCGGCGGGCGTGGATCGCGGCGACCCTGCTCGCGGCCGCCTGGATCGGCGTGGCCCTGGGCGTCGGCGACCGGACGATCTTCACCAGCGCGGCCGTGTCGCAGGGCCACCGCGTGTTCGGCGACGACTGCGCGCGCTGCCACGTCCAGCCCTTCACCCTGCACGTGCCCGACGCCGCCTGCCTCTCCTGCCACCAGGGCCTCCTCGACCGCGGCGAGCAGGCGGCCCTCGCCGCCGTGACCTCGTCGCGGCTCACCGACCCGGTCGCCTTCAGCCGCGCGTCGTGGCCGACGCACCACCCCGCCCAGGCGCGCACGCTCGATTGCGCGTCGTGCCATACCGAGCACGGCGGCACGCCGCTGCTCACGGCGGCGCTGACGGACCGCCACTGCACCACCTGCCACACCGACCTCACGCGCGAGGTCGCCTCGCCGGGCAGCGCGTCGTTCGTCGGGCCCGCCGGCTGGAAGGTGCCGAGCTTCGCCGAGCACCCGGAGTTCGCGCCGCTCCTGCCGAAGGACCTCCTGGCCAAGCTCCCCGCCAGCTCGTCGGGCAAGCGCAAGGTCGGCCCCGACGGGGGCGACAGGGCGGCGCTGTTCCTCGACCACGCCCGGCACATGGAGCCGCGACTGTCGTCCATGGAGAGCCCCGCCCGACAGGCCTGGATCGCGGCCACCGGCCGCGAGCGCATGGAGTGCGGCGACTGCCACGTGCCGGATGCGTCGCGCGAGCACTTCCAGCCGATCGCCTACGCGCAGCACTGCGCGGCGTGCCACCCGCTCTCCATGCGCACCGTGACGCTGGCCGAGGCGGACGCGGCCTTCACCGCCGACCACCCGGCGGCGCGGCCCCTCCCGGTGCCGCACGGCCTCGAGACCGACGCGCTCGCGCGCTGGGTGAAGGGCGCCGACCTCGAGGGGCGGGCGCGCACCTATTACGAGGACTACGCCCGGACCCACCCCGAGGAGCGCGAGGGCGCGGCGGGGCCGCGCCGCCCTGGCCCCCCGCGGCCCGGGCAGCGCCCGGCGGCGGCCGCCGCCCCGGTGAGCGAGGAGGAGTGGGTCACGCGGCGCCTGGCGCGCTGGCAGGAGCGCGGGCCCGGCGGGGCGCTCGAGGAGGTCCTCTTCTCGGAGACCACCGACGGCTGCGTGAAGTGCCACCGCATGGCCTCGCCGGCGCTCGGGCTCGACGCCGGCAAGGCGGGCGCGCTCCCCACGGCGAAGGCGTTCCGGGAGGCGCTCCTCGAGCGCCTCCCGTCCGGCCACGGCGCGGCGGTGATCGCTCGCCCCGACGAGGCGCCGCGCCTGCGACCGACGGCCGTCCCGACGCGCTGGCTCGACCGCGCCCGCTTCAGCCACGCGCGCCACGAGACGCTCTCCTGCGCCGACTGCCACGGCGGGGCGACGAAGAGCCGCGAGACCCTCGACGTGCTCATCCCCGGCGTCGCCTCGTGCGTCGCCTGCCACCACGACGGCGGCGCGCCGGCGCGCTGCACGACGTGCCACGACTACCACGACCTGTCGCGCGGGAGCATGGACGGCCCGCTCACGCGCGAGTCGCTCCTCGGGGGGCGCCACCCATGACCGCCACACCGTCGCGCGCGCCCGCGCTCGTCCTCGCCATCGGGGCGGCGACGTCGCTCCTGGTCCTCGGCTGCCCCGAGCACCGCTCGGCCGGCAACCCGGTCAACGTGGCCACGCCGGGCGAGGCGCTGACCGCGCTCGACGTCGAGCGCGTGCTCCTGGGCGCGATCGCCGAGGCGGAGCGCGCCGGGGTCGCCGCCGCGATCGCCGTCACCGACCGCGAGGGCGAGGTCCTGGGCGTGTTCCTCACGGCCGCCCGCGACCGCGACGGCGACGGTGCGCTCGAGACGCCCGGCGCGGGCAACGTCCAGGCGGCGATCGCCAAGGCCGCGACCGCGGGGGCCTTCCAGAGCGAGGGCGAGGCGTTCACCACGCGCACCGCGTTCTTCATCGTCCAGGGCCACTTCCCGCCCGGGGTGCGCGACACGGCGGGCGGGCCGCTCTTCGGCGTCCAGGACTCGAGCCAGCCCTCGTCCGACGTGCGGTCGCTCGCCTGGGACCAGGCCGGCAACATGGTCGGGACGGGCCTCTCGGGCGTCCTCGGCGGCGTGCCGCTCTACAAGCGCGGCGCCCCGGTGGGCGGCGTGGGCGTCGACGTCGTCGGCTCGCTCCAGACCCTCGGCGGGGCCGCGACGCTCGTGACCCCCGTGCAGGACGAGCTGCACGAGCGCGTGGCCCGCGCCGGCGCGGCCGGCCTCGACGCCCCGCCGTGGATCCAGGCCACGAACGTCTTCGTCGACGGGATCGCGTTCCCGTTCCTCGGCGCCACGGCGCCGGGGGGCGGCGCGACGGCGGCCTCGCTGGCCGCCCTCCCGCCGGGCGCCGGCGCGCTCGACCCCGCCTTCCCCGTGCGCCCGAGCCCGCTGGTCGCCGAGGGCCTCGACGGGACCGGCAAGTACGGCCTGCGCGCGAACCACCGCCGCGTCGGGCGCGTCGTGGCCCGCAGCGCCGCCGGGTTCACGGGCCCGTTCACCAACGTCGACCGCCCGGCCGCCGTCGGCTTCGACGCGGCGACCCTGCGCTTCACGACCGTGCCCGTGACCTCGCTGCCGGCGCGGCCCACGTCCGGCGGCTTCGGCGAGGTGCGCGTCCAGTCGATCGCCGGCGTCGAGCCCCCGCCGGCCGAGGGCGGCCTGACCGCGCTCGAGGTCGACCAGATCATCGACCGCGCCGTGTTCGACGCCCGCCGCTCGGTCGCCGGCATCCGCCTGCCGCGCGGCGTGAACGTCGTCGTCCACGTCGCGGTCGTCGACGTGCGCGGCAACCTCCTCGGCCTCCTGCGCATGACGGATGGCACGCTCTTCTCGTCCGACGTCGCCGTGCAGAAGGCGCGCACGGCGGCCTTCTTCAGCGGCGACGGCCGCGACGGGCAGCCCGCCGTCGCCGTGAGCGCGCGGGCGATCGGCTTCCTCTCCCAGCCCTTCTTCCCGCCCGGGATCGACGGCACGCCGCCGGGCCCGCTCGTGCGCCTGCGCGACCTGGTCAACCGCGGCAAGCTCATCGTCGAGGACCCGCCGTCGTTCACGCTCATCTCGCCGCCGCCGCGCGCGCCGAGCGACGGGACCACCGACGAGGACCCGCTGACCCCGGGCACGCAGACGTTCAACGACTACGGCGGCGGCGCCCCGGCGGCCGAGCTGGCGGCGATCCGCGGGATCATCGCCGCGACCGGCGGCGTGGCCGTCCTGGCCGACCGCCCCGACACGGCGCCCGGCTTCATCTCGCCGGGCCTCCAGTCGGGCATGCAGACCTTCCCCGGCGGCGTGCCGCTCTACCGCGGAACGCAGCTCGTGGGCGCGATCGGCGTCTCGGGCGACGGCGTCGACGAGGACGACGCGGCGTCCGTCGCCGGCGCCCTGGGCTTCGAGCCACCGGCCGGGATCCGCTGCGACGAGGTGGGCGAGGGGACGCTCGCGACCCTGCTCATCGCGCGCATGGACCGCCTCGTGGCCGCCGTCCAGGCCCACCCCGACGACCGCATCCGGCTGGTCTACGGCCCGCTGTTCCAGGCGGAGCGCGCCCGCGTCCAGGCCCGGCTGAGCCTGGGCCTCTCGGGCGTGCGCATCCCCTGGGTCAAGCTGCCGCGCAACCCCACCAACCCGTAGCCAGGAGGCCAGCGTGTTCCGTCTACGCGTCAGCGGCGGGCCTCGGTCGGGCGAGCAGGCGGTGCTCGACGCCGCCCGGCCGTGCCTCATCGGCCGCGGGTCGGACGCGACCCTGCGCTTCGCCGACGACCCCTACATGTCGCGGAACCACGCGCAGCTCGCGCTGGGGCCCGAGGGCGCCTGGGTGGTGAAGAACCTCTCGCCCAACGGGCTCCTCGTCTCGGGGCAGCAGGTGAAGGCGGAGCGGGCGCTGCGCCCGAGCGACGTGCTGCTGATCGGGCGGACGCTGCTGATCTTCGAGCTCGTCGACCCCGCCGCGCGCCGCCCCGCGGCGTTCCCGGCCACGCCAAACGCCGCGCCCGCGACCCCGACCGCCGCCGCGCCCGCCGCCGCGGCGGCCGCAGCGCCCTGGCCGCCGCCACGCCGGCCTTCCCGGTCGCCGCGCCTGCCACGCCGGCCGCCGCTGCCGGCGCCGAGACCGCCACCCCCGCCTCCCCGGCGGCCGCCGAGGCCGCCGCCAAGCCGGCCGAACCGGCCGCCAAGCCCGCCGTGACGCCCTCGGCGAAGACGGCCGAGGTCGACGGCGACGACACGACCAGCTTCCGCCCCGTCGTGTTCCTCCCCGGCGACAGCAGCGAGCTGACGAGCGCCGAGCTGGCCTCCTACGAGCTCTTCAAGGGGATCCCCGAGAAGACGATCGAGGGCTCGATCATCAAGCGGCACAAGATCAACGACCAGCCGCCCATCTGGCTGCGCACCTACCAGCCGGGCGAGGTCATCTGCCGCGAGGGCGAGTACGGCTCGACGGCCTTCTTCATCACGAAGGGGACGGTGCTCATCGGCATCGACGCCCACCGCCCCGAGCGCGGCGCGAAGCGCGGGCTCCTCGGGCGGCTGGTCGCGCGCCTCACCGGCGGCGGCGCAGCGGACGACGACGATGACGACGACGCCAACCCGAGCGGCGAGGCGCCGTCCCACGGCAGCAAGGACAGCCGTCTCATCCCGCTCGACGCCCCGGTGCACCTGCACTACGACAAGCCGGTGGGCGAGCTGAAGGAGGGCGACCTCTTCGGCGAGATGTCCTGCATGAGCTTCTACCCGCGCGCGGCCACGTGCGTGGCCGGGCCCGAGGGCGTCCAGTGCCTCGAGCTCCTGCGCTCGGTGCTCGACTTCATCCGCTCGAACGCCAAGGCCTCCTACAAGGAGCGCATCGAGAAGAACTACCGCGAGCGGACCCTGGCCCTGGCCCTGCAGAACGTGCCGATCTTCGCCGACCTGCCGCCGGAGAGCGCCGACGTCCTGCGGCCGAAGGTCGAGCTGGCCAGCTTCGCGCCGGACCAGACGATCTTCGAGGAGGGCGCGCCCGCCGACGCCTTCTACCTGATCCGCCTCGGCTTCGTGAAGCTCTCGCAGAAGCGCCCCGGCGGCGAGGTCGTGCTGCAGTACCTCGGCCCCGGGCAGCACTTCGGCGAGGTGGGCCTCGTCACCGGCGGCGAGCGCCGGTCCACGGCCACGGCCCTCGACAACGTCGAGCTGATCCGGATCACGCGCGAGCACTGGACGGAGCTGGCCGAGAAGTTCCCGTCGATGTCGCGCGCCGCCGAGCGCAGCGCCGAGGCGGCCGCCGCGAGCGCCGGGCCGCAGGCGGCGCGGCAGGAGCTGCCCCTGCAGATCCTGCTGGAGAAGGGGGTGATGAACGCGCAGAACGTGCTCGTCATCGACCTCGAGAAGTGCACTCGCTGCGACGAGTGCGTGAAGGCCTGCGCCGACTCGCACGGCGGCGTCACCCGCCTCATCCGCGACGGCCTGCGCATCGACAAGTTCCTCGTGGCGACCGCCTGCCGCGCCTGCACCGACCCGGTGTGCATGATCGGCTGCCCGGTCGGCTCGATCCGGCGCCGCAACTCGCTCGAGATCACGATCGAGGACTGGTGCATCGGCTGCGGCAAGTGCGCGCAGCAGTGCCCCTACGGCAACATCTCCATGCACCCGTTCGAGCGCGCGGTCAAGGTCGTCGAGATGAAGGACGGCAAGCAGGTCAAGCGCCGCGAGCTCGCCGTCGTCAACCAGGGCAAGGGCCGGGCGGTGAGCTGCGACCTGTGCGGCAGCGACAAGGAGCCGCGGTGCGTCTACGCCTGCCCGCACGGCGCGGCGCGGCGCGGCTCGCCCATGGAGCTGCTGGCGAGCGCCGCGCCGCTCACGGAGGGCTAGCCGCAATCCCAAGTAGTTTGCGGCTGACTCTCAGGCGCGTCTTCCGTCCCCGTTCCCGCACCTTCCGAGGTCGATGATCATGCGAGTGAGCATGGAGACCCCGCGGAGCGCTCGTGGTCGAAGTTCATGTGGCCCCGACAACCGGGAACGGGAACGGGAACGGGAACGGGAACGGGAACGGAAGACGCATACGCGCTGACCCTGGGGCATCGGCGCTCGCCGGACCTCCAGGGCGCCTGTCCTCGAGCACGCAGGCGCGTGATCGACGCCCGGGTGAAACGGCGAGCGAGGCGAGGGCGCGGAGCCAAACGCCCTCGCCCGGCGTCCGCGCGTCGATCACACGAGCCTCGCCCGCCGGACCGCTCACGCCGACGCGCCCTCGGGCCCGCGGCTCGGGTAGAACATGACGCGTGGAAGAGCTGGGTTCGGACGCGGTCTTCCAGTTCATGCTCGGCCTCGCCCACCGGCCGCTGAGCGTGTACGCGGCCGTCGTCATCATGTTGACCCTCTCCAGCTTCGGGCTGCCCGTGCCGGAGGAGGTGACGCTCCTCAGCGCCGGGTTCATCGCCTACGTGGGCCGCAACCCCGAGCTCTACCCGCCGCCCACGCCCGACGCGCTGGTCGTGCAGCCGTACGTCCTCGCCGTCGTGTGCACGCTGGCCGTCTTCTGGAGCGACGTCCTCATCTACTGGTTGGGCCGCCGCTTCGGGATCCCGATCCGCCGCAGCCGCTTCGTGCGCCGCTTCGTGTCGAAGAAGGCCTGGGCGAAGGCCGAGGCCTGGGTGGAGCGCTACGGCGTGCGCGTGTGCTGGGTGTTCCGCTTCACCCCCGGCGTGCGCTTCCCGGGCCACCTGACGTGCGGGCTGATCCGGGTCCCGTTCTGGCAGTTCTGCCTGGCCGACGGCATCGCCACGCTCGTGAGCGTGCCCACGCAGGTGCTGCTCATCGCCTTCTACGGCGAGGTGATCCTGGCGTTCCTCAAGGAGTTCAAGCTCGCCGTCGCGGCCCTGATCGTCGTCGCGGCCGTAGGCTTCGTCATCTGGCGCTTCGTGCTTCGCCGGCCGTCAACCGCTGACGCACCCGCCGACGGGGGCGTGGCGCCGACGACGCCGCCGCCCTGACCCCGGTCACAGCGGCCGTCGCTTGTCCTGATGCCCACGTCCAGGAGCGGGACCCTTGCTCCGATCCGCAGTGACGCACCTGTCGCGCTCGCTCCGGCCGCTACGCGGCCTACGCTCGGGGATGCGCGCTCACCGGTCGATCTGCTCGCTTCGCTCTCAAATCAACCGGTGAGCGCGGTCAGAACAGCGCGCGCAGCGCCCGGGCGCCGAACGAGGTCAGCCGGCGGCCGAGCGTCAGGCGCTCGACCTCCACGCGCTCGCTCGCCGGGATGTCGACGGCGAACAGCCGGGCGTTCATCTCGCGGGCGAACCGGGCGTCGGGAATGAACACGTTCGACTCGGCCAGGCTCGACCCGCTCATGTTGTGCGAGCCGATCGTGGCCAGCGCGCCGTCGAAGGTCCCCAGCTTGGCGTGGAGCATGCGGCCGCGCAGCTTGTAGAGCTCGACTCCGGAGCGCACGACCTCGTTCTGCACCCAGCGGAAGGCCTCGCGGGTGATCTTGTCGGGCGTCTCGTCGTCGTCCGGAAGGATGACCACCACCCGCACCCCGCGGCGCGCGGCGGCCTGCAGGGCGTCGATGCTCTCCTGATGGCCGAGGAACGCCATCTCGAGGCACACCTCCCGCCGCGCCCGGCGCACCTCGCCGAGCAGGCGGGCCAGGATCGGGTCGGGGAGCCCCGGGATCGAGCCGACGACCTCGACCGGCAGGTCGCCCGCCCACGCGCGGCGCGGCGGCGTCGGCGCGGGCCGCCGGCCGCCGGCCGCCGCCCAGCGGTCCTGGAACAGCCCGGCGAGCGCGTCGACCGCGGGCCCCTGGACGCGCACCTGCGCGTCGTGCCAGGCGCCGGTCTCGTAGGACGCGGCGATGTTCTGGCCGCCGATGTAGCCGGTGACCCCGTCGATCACGGTGATCTTGCGGTGGTCGTGGGCCTTCCAGCCGCGGCTCTCGCGCGGGGCCGGCGGCCGTCCGACGAGCCGGCCGAGGCCGCCGGTGACCGCCCGGCCGAGGTTCGTCAGCGACCCGCGGAGCCCCTCGGCGGCCCCGTGCTGCACGACGACCTCGGCGCCCGCCCGGCGCAGGTCCTCGTCGAGGCCGTGCGTGAAGTCGCGCGCGGCCCGGCCGTAGACCAGGCGCGTGATCGTCTTGCTCCGCGCATCGACGAGGCAGCGCACGTCCACGCCGGCGCCCGCGCGCCGGCCGAGGAGGCCGGCCAGCGAGCGGCCGGTCGCGTCGTCGACCCAGTTGAACACCTGCAGGTCGACCGAGCGCCCGGCGGACGCGAGGTCGTCGCGCAGGGCGGCGAACGCCTGGCCGTCGATCAGGAGCCGCACGTCGTTGCCCGCGACGGCCGGGTCGACGCGCACCAGGCGCTCGGGCGCGCGCCGCGCCCCGAGGACGCGCTCGCCCTCGGCGACGGCGCCCGTGCCGAGCGCCGCCGGCAGGCGGTAGCGCCCGGCCCACGTGGCCGGCGCCCCGCCGGGCGCCGCCGGCGGCGACGTCAGCGCGCCGGCGAGACCAGGGGTGGCGCTCTCCGCGGTGAGGAGCTCACCCCCGGCCACCCGCGCCACGCCGCGCTCGACCGCCACCGGCGCGCCCAGGTCGGGGCGCGCGTGGCGCTCGTAGGTGAGGTCGGGGCCGGCGCCCAGGAGGCGCAGGAGGCCAGCCGTCGGCCGCCCCTGGTCGTCCGTGGCCTCGATCCGCCACACCCCCTCGACGCCCTGCGCGCGCGCGGGGGCCGCGGCGACGCCGATCAGGATCACCGCCACGGCGGCCGCGGGGAGGGTCACGCCCAGTCTGCTCATGCCGACCTCGGCCGACCAAGCGCAAGCGCCGGGCCGCGGCGCAACCGCTGCCCGGCCCGGGGCGCTCTCTTTCGTCTCACAGCGGCCGTCGCATGTGATGACACCCACGTCATGGAGCGGGACCCTTGCTCCGATCCGCAGTGAGGCACCTGTCGCCCTCGCTCCGGCCGCTTCGCGGCCTTCGCTCGGGGATGCGCGCCACCGCTCGATCTGCTCGCTTCGCTCTCAGATCAAGCGGTGAGCGCGGTCAGCTCGAGCGGTGAGCGCGGTCAGCAACCGGAGGTCGCGGATCGGCTCACGGCTCAGGGCTGCGAGAACCCGAGCCGGTGCCCGTAGAGCTCCACCTGGTCGCCGTCGCCCAGCGCCACGCGCGTGGCGACCGGCTGGCCGTTGACGCGCACGCGCGGCGAGTCGCTCAGGTTGACGAGCAGGTAGCGGTCGGCCCCAGCGCACGACCATGGCCACCTTGCGCGGCACGAGCCAGCCGTTGAGCGACAGGTCGCAGCCGGCGCCCTTGCCCACGATGAAGTCTCGGAGACGAACAGCCGCAGGTCGGCGTGGCCCTCTTCGGCACGACCACGTACTTCACCCGCCGGCCTCCTCCGGCGCGCCGGGCGACCCGGGGAGAGCCGCAGGTCATGAACCCTGCCCAGTTTCCCGTCGGCCTGTCGCCGACGGGCGTTCCGGCAGGGCGGCGAAGCCGCGGCCGAGGTCGCCCTTGACCTTCACTTGGAACTTGCCGACGACGATGACGTCGCCGTCGTTGAGGAGCGTGGAGCCCTGCGACGCGCTTGCCGTTGAGGAACGTGCCGTTGGCCGTCCCGAGGTCGACGAGGGCCAGGAAGGTCGTTGCGCCGCACCTCCGCGTGGCGGCGCGGGACACGAGCATGCTGTCGAGGGGGAGCGCGCAGGCCGGGTCGCGCCCGATCGTCACCACGTCCTGGTCGAAGTCGTGCCGGTCGTGCCGCCCTCGGGCGCGGTGACGATCAGGCGGAAGCGCGCCCGTCGCCCGTGCGCGAGGCCGCCGGGTCGTCGCCGGCGAGCCCGCCGCTCCCGAGCCCGTCGAACGCCGCATCGATGTCGTCGACGACGGCGTCGCCGGGCGGCGCCGCCCGCCGAGCGCCGGCCAGGCGCTCGGCGTGCGGCCCGAGCGCTCCCTACGGACCGCGCGCCTGCCGCCGCGCGCTCGATCAGGGCCGTCGCCTCGGCCTCGCGAGCGGTCGCCTCGGCGGCGGCGTCGGCCGCGGCGGCCTGGCGCGCGCCGCGGCGGCGTCCGCCGCCGCGCGGGCGGCGGCGTCGTCGGCCCGGGCGCCCCGAGGCGCCCGGCCAGCCGCGCGGCTCCTCGGTCGCCCGGCCTCCGCGCGGGCCAGCGCGTCGTCGCGCGCCCCGGCCGCCGCCGTCCAGGCGGCGGTCGTTCGTCGGCCGCGGCCACGGCCGCGGTCCGGCGGGCGCTGCCCGCCTCCGTCGCCGCCTCGACGTCGGACCGCGGCCGCCAGCGCGTCGGCCGCCGCCGCGCACGCCGCCCGGGCCTCCTCGAGCGACCGGCGACGGCGTCGTACGCCCGACCCCGAGCTGCGTGACTCCCAGCTCGTGCTCGCGCAGGGCCGCCCCGCGCGCGGCCACGGCCGCCGCCGCGGCCACGCGCGCGCCCTCGGCGACCTCCCGCGCGGCGACCGCCTTCTGCGCCTGGGCCTGCTGCCCGGCCGCGCGCCCGGCGTCCTGGCGTCCGACGGCCGCCATCGCCGCGTCCATCGCGTCGTCGCCCTCGGCCATCTGGCTGGCGACCCCGCGGGGCCCGCGCCTGGGCTCCTCGCGCCACGCGCCGCGGCCGCCTTCGGCCTCGCGCTCCGCTCCGACGCAGACTGGGCGGCGGTGCCGCGCCGCCGCCTCCGCCGCGGCGAGCCGCTCCCGCGCGGCCCGACCTCGCGCCGGGCCTCCGCCTCGGCGGCCCGCGCCTCGTCGACGGGCCCTCTGACCGAGGCCAAGGCCGCCTCCTCGCGCGCGAGGCATCGCGGCTCGCCTGCGCTGCCTGCTCCGGTCGCGGCCGCCGCGCGCTGCGCGCCTTCGAGCGCGGCGGCGGCGCGCTCGCCGTCGCGCGCCGCCTCGTCGGCGGCGGCGCGCGCCGCCTCCATGGCCCGGCGCCGCCTGGCGCGCGCAGGCGTCGGCACTTCGTCGCGGGCGGTCGGCGCCGGCCCGCGCGCTCGGCGAGACGCGCGCCTGAGCTGGCCAGTGCCGCCTTCGGCCGCGACGCGCTGGGCCCGCGCCGCCCGGCGTCCTGCCCGCCCGCGCGCGGCGGCGTGGTCGGCTGCGCGCCGCGCCGCGACGAGCGCGGGGCCGCGTGGCTCCTCGCTTCCGCGAGGGACCCGTCCCAGCCCGCCAGGGCGGCGACGACCGACGCCGCGGCCACCTCGCCTCGAGGGCCGCCGTCGCCGCCGCCGCGGCCGCGCTCACGCGCTCGGCCGCCGCGTCGGCCGAGGCGCTCGCCCGCCGCAGCCGCTCCAGGGCGACCTCCAGCGCCGGGGCGGCGACGACGCCGCTCGCGCCCGTGCGCTCGACCGCCAGGTCGGCCTGCTCCACGAAGCCCCCTCTCTCGTGGGGGCATTCTGGCTCGGCCGCCCGGCGCAGGCACGCCCGAACGCATCCGGGCGGAAAACCCGGTCACGGTCGCGGGGCGCCGGAGCCGGCGGCCGGGGGGCCCGCCTCCCGCCGGGGTCCCAGCACCACGAGCGCCGCGGCCAGGAGCACGAGCCCCAGCGTCGGAGCGCCCCAGCGCGTGGCGGCGTCGGCCAGGTCGCGCCCGACCACCTCGCGACCCGCCAGGAGGCACGCGGCCGCCAGCGCCGCGAGGACCCGGGGCGCGGCGCGGCCGTCCTCGAGCGCCAGGCGGGCCGCCACGAGCGCCGGCAGGAGCACGACCACGAGGTGCGGCTTCCAGGCGATCGGCGAGATGAGCGGGGTCGCGGCGAAGAGGAGCGCGGGCCGTGCCGGCCCGGCGAGGCGCCGGGCGAGGACGAGCGCCGCCGCGAGCGCCAGGGTCGACGCCGCGAGCGCGACCCCGCGCCCGACGGCCGGGTCGAGCGCCAGGAGCATGGGCGCGGGCGCCTGGCCCGCGTCGGCCTCGCCGACGAGCAGGCGGTGGAGCAGGCCGGTGAGCGAGACGTTGTTGCCCACCCAGGCGTGGAAGCGGGCGTTCCAGGGCGTCACCTCGGCGACGAACCGCCAGGTCGCGTCGACCGTCGCGCGCGGCCCGAGGACCAGGGCGGGTATCGCGGCGAGGACCACGCCGACCCCGGCCGCGGCCGCTGCGAGGCGCCGCCGGCCGGCCGCCCACTCGCCGGCGACGAGGAGCCCCGGCGTCAGCTTCACCAGCGTGGCCCCGGCCAGCCAGGCGCCCGCGGCGCCCTCGCGCCCGCGCGCGGCGGCGGCCACGCCCTCGAGCGCCAGCCACAGGACGAGCACGTTCACCTGCCCGTGCTGCAGGTCGGAGAGCACGAAGCGCAGCGACGCCGCCAGGGCGACCGCCAGCGCGAGCGGCCGGCCGCGCCCGGCGCGCGCCCACGCGGCGGCGCCCTCGGGGAAGGTCAGGCGCAGGCCCACCACGTAGCAGCGCACGGCCAGGAGGCCCATGAGCAGGGCCCAGACGACGCGGACGACGGGGAAGGGGAGCGCCGTGAGCGGCGCGTAGACGAGCGCGAAGGGCAGCGGGTAGATGAACCCGGTCGGCCGGGCGGGGTCGGGGCCCTCGCGGGTCTGGTAGAGGTCGAGGCCCGCGACGAGGCGGCCCACCGTGTCGTGGTAGACGCGCAGGTCGCCCTCGTTGCGCCGGAGGCCCACGACGACCGCGTGCGCGACGGCCAGCGCGACCGCCAGGCAGAGGAGCGCCCGCGCGCCCCTGCCCGTCGCCTCGACGCCCGCGCCTGGCGGCGGCGGCCCGTCGGCGCGCGCGCCGGCGTCGCTCGGCCCCGGCCCGTCGGGCGTCACTCAGAAGCGCCGCTTGCGCTTCTGCGCCATGCGCTTCAGCCGCTCGCCGACGTCCTTGTCCTTCGCCGCGCGCCCGCCGCCCTCGCGCGAGGCGCCGAGGCGCTTGTCCGCCTGGCCGGCCGGGCGCTTGCCCGCCGCCGGCTGGGACGGCTTCTTCTGCGCCGCCGGCGCGCTGCCGGCCGGGGTCTTCTTCGTCACGCCCGACCCGGTCAGCGCCGCCTGGTCCGACGACGCCGGGGCCGCCGCGGTCCAGGTCACCTGCGGCACCTCGCCGCGGGCCAGGGCCTCCTCGATCGAGCGCGTGGCCGCCTCCGCCTCCTGCGCCGTCTGGAAGCGGCCCTCGGGCCGCTTGGCCATCATCTTGAAGATGAGCTGGCGCGTGGCCTCGCACACCTGCGGGACGACCTTCCGGGCGTCCGGCAGCGGGTCGTTCATGTGCTTGAGCATCACGTGCAGCGGCGTCTCCCCGTCGTAGGGGACCTTGCCCGTGAGCATGTGGAACAGCGCCGCGCCGAGCGAGTAGATGTCCGAGCGCGAGTCGAGGTTCTTCTCGCCCGTGGCCTGCTCGGGCGAGATGTAGGCCGGGCTGCCCATGACGACGCCGGTGATCGTGAGCGTCGACTCCTGCTTGGCGGTGCGCGCCAGGCCGAGGTCGGTGAGCTTCACCCCGCCGTCCTTGGTGACCATGATGTTGTCGGGCTTGATGTCGCGGTGGATGATCTGGTGCTGCCAGGCGTGCGCCAGCGCCGACGCGATGCACCGCGTGACCATGAGCGCGAACCGCTCGGGCAGCTTGCCCTTGGCCTTGATCAGGTCGGAGACCGTCTGGCCCTCGATGAACTCCATGGCGAAGAAGTAGTACTCGCCCGACTTGCCCGTCTGGATGGCGCGGATGATGTTCGGGTGGTTGAGCCGGGCCACCGCCTTGGCCTCGCGCAGGAAGCGCTCCACGTACTCGCGGTCGCCGGCCAGCTCGGGCTTGAGGATCTTCAGGGCCACGACCTCGCCGGTGTCGCGCTTGCGCGCCTTGAGCACGGCGCCCATGGCCCCGGCGCCGAGCTTGAGCATGAGCTCGTAGCCCTTGATCGGGTCCTGCGAGGGGTCGTCGCCCGGCGCGGCGGGCGCCGGCATGGGGGCGGCGGGCGCGTGCAGCTCGACCGCCGGGCGCGGCGGCGGCGCGGCGGGCGGCGCCTCGGCGGGGAGCCCGCGCGCGACGCGCTCCTGCGCCTCGACGCCGGCGTCGAGGTCCTGCCGCGTGAGGAACGAGACCTTCGCCGCCACCTCGCCCAGGAGCAGGGCCAGCTTGAGGTCGGCGGTCTCGGCCGCGTCGCGGGCCAGGTCGATCGTGGCGGCCAGCGCGCGCTCCTTGGCCAGGAGCTCGGGCATGACCTCCTCCTGGCGCCCGCGGACCGCCTGGTCGTGGGTGGCGGTGAGGACGCCGCGCTCGAGGAGCACCTGCGAGAGGGTCTTCTGGTAGCCCGTGCGGCGCGCCTCCTCCATGCAGGCGTTGAGCATCTGCCCGCCGACGAGCTTGTTGCGCATGGCGATCATGCCGTAGACGGCGTCGGCGCGGAGGACGCGCGCGAGCGACGCCGCGGCGCGCACCTTCTCGCCGCGCCGCGCCGAGAGCACCTGCTGCTCGACCAGCGCCCGCACGAGCGCGCCGTCGCCGCCCCGATCGCCGTTGCCGTTGCCCGCGCCGGCGCGCTCCTCGGCGCGGGCGAAGGCGCGGCGCAAGGCGGGAACGTCGGCGTACTTGTAGGCGAGGACCAACGCCCCGGCCAGCAGGTCCTCGTCCGCGGCTCGCATGTCACAACCTTCGGGTGAGCAACGCCTTGGGCATGGTAGACGCCCTCCGGGTCGAGGTCAACCCGCGTCGCCGTGGCACGAAGCGTTCGACTTCACTACGCTGCCCCACGGGGCGGGCGAGCGTCCGTCGAGGTCGGCGTGACAGAGCAGCACGAGCTCGAGCGGCGCGTGCGGGCGGCCTATGACGTCGCCCGGGCGGCGCGCCCGCGGTCGGAGCGTCGGGTCACGCCGGCCGCCGCCCTCGACGCGCTCCTGCGCGCGCCCGACCACGACGACGGGCGCGACGCGGACGCCCTGCGCGCCAGCGGCCTGTGCGGCGCGTTCTCGCCCACGGCCGCGCGGCGGGCGCTGACCCTCGCCGGCCGGCCCTTCGCCTGCGGCACGCTCGTCGTCACCTGCGGGACGACCGACCTCGCGCTCCTGTTCACGACGAGCGGCCTCAAGGCGCTCCTCCGCGGCGGCGCCTTCCCGGCGCTCGGCCGGCGGCTCCTCGACAAGGGGCGCGTGCAGAGCGCCGAGCTGAGCCGCCTCGACGCCGCGCGGCGCACGCGCCGCAGCGAGCAGGAGGCGCTGCTGGCGCTCGGGCTGTCGCCGGACCTGGTCACCGACGTGGCCGCGGAGGTGGTGGGGCAGGTGCTCCTCGACGCCGTGTTCTGGCCCGGCGCCACGTTCGAGGCGACGGGAGGCGAGGCCGAGGCGGAGCTGCGCGACCGCCGCGACGTCGAGGTGCTCACGCTCAACTCGCGCGCGGCGAAGGCGCTCGTCCAGCACGCGAGCGAGAAGCTGGTCGAGCTCGTGCCCGTGCACCGGGGCCTGCCGGACCTGCGCGTTACCCTGACCGAGGGGCCGCGCGCCAGCGAGCGCAGCGCCTCGCTCTCCCAGCGCGCGGTCGAGCTCCTGACCCTCCTGCAGGCCGAGCCCGAGCTCCGGGCCGTGGACCTGCCCGACCGCCTCGCCGCGGCCGGCCACGCCAGGCCGGCGCTGCACGCGCTGGCGCGCGACCTGCAGCAGCTCGTCGCCCGGGGCCTCGTCGCGGCCACCCCGGAGCGGCCCGACCCCCTGCCGGCCTTCGACGAGGGCCTCGCGGCGCTGCCGCGGCGCCTGTGGTTCGCGCGGCGGGCCTTCGACGCGAGCGACCGGCGCGCGGCCGCCAGGCACCTGTCGCGGGCGGGCACCGACCTGCTCGCGCGCGGGCGCGCGCAGGACGCCTCGCGCTGCCTCGCGGCCGCGCACGGGCTGCAGGCCGACGACCTCGAGGCGCACGACGGCTACGTCAAGGCGCTCGTCGCCTGCGGCGAGCGCGAGGAGGCCCGGCTCGAGGCCGAGGCCCTGGCGCGCCGCTACCTCGACGCGCGCCTCCCCGGCCGCGCCCGGCGCGCGCTCTCGCCGCGGCTGGCCGAGCGCGAGGAGACGACGCTCCTCCTCCTGCAGCTCGAGGCGGTCCTGGCGGCCGGCGAGCCGCGTGGGCTGCCCGACCTCGCCGAGCGGGCGATCGCCCGCCTGCGCCAGGAGGGGCGGCGCGCCGAGGCGCAGGGCCTGGCCGACGCCCTCGCCGACCAGGCCCTCGACGCGGCGGGGCGCGAGCGGGTCCTGCGCGCCGGCGGCGTGCGCGCAGGCAGCCCCGTCGTCGGCCGGGTCGCGCTCGGCGCCGCGGTCCTCCTGGCGGCGGCGTTGGTCCCGGCAGCGGGTGATCTGCGCGCGCGGCAGGTCTACGCGCGGACCGTCGCCGACGCCCAGGGCGCCGCCGCCCAGCGCGACCTCGACGCGGTCGTCGCCCTGCTCGAGGGTCCCGCCGCGGCGACCGGCGAGGTCGGCCAGGCCGCGCGGGCGGCGCTCGCCCGCGCGCGCGACCTCCGGGCCGACGAGGCCGCCCTGCGCCGCCTCCGGGTCGCGGTCCGCAGCGGCGACGTGGAGGACATCCTGCGCACGTGCGACGCCACGACCGCGCGCACCGAGGGGCTCGCCGCCGCGGTCGAGGCGGCGCGGGCGCGGGCGCGCGGGCGCCGCGCCGAGGCGCTCCGGGCCGTCGAGGAGCTCACGGACCTCGTCGCCCGCGGCGACCTCCCCGGCGCGTACGCCCGCGCCCGCCGCCTGCGCGAGGAGTGCCGCGACGTGCCGGGCGCGCTCCGCGGCCTGGCCCTCGACGTACGCGTCACGTCGAACCCGGGGGCGCAGCTGCGCTGGAACCGGGCGGCCTTCCCGCAGCCCACCCCGTTCACGGCCAAGCTCCCGCTGCTCGAGGACCGCCACGTCGAGGTGTCGCTCGCCGGCCACGAGACGGTCCAGCGCGTCCTCAGCGTCGCGACCGACGGCCCCGAGGTGCACGTGCCCCTGCGCACGCTGGCGGCGGCCGCGGCCGACTGGACCGGCGCGACGCTGCGCGAGGTCGTGCGCGAGGGCCGCGCGGCCCCCGGCGCGCGCCTGGCCGGCGCGGCGGCGCGCCCGTTCGACGGCGCCGGCCTGCCCGGCGGCTGGCGGGCGCGCATCGACGCCGTCCACGAGGCGCGCCCGGACCACCTCGCGCTCGTGTCGATCATCGTGACCCTCGAGGAGCGCAGGGACGGCGCGTGGGTGGCCGAGCGGCCGGTGAGCATCGCCCTGCCCGCGCCGCTCCCGCGCCCGGGCGCGCCGCGGCCCGATGGCTCGACGCTCGTCCCGGCGCTCGAGCGGGCGCCGGGCGTCGACCTGGCGTGGATCGGCGAGCAGGTGCGCCGCGCGCTGGCCCACGTGCTCGAGCGCCGCC